>CAMDCA010000003.1 GCA_945889645.1 Rhizobium sp. Q54 | reverse complement strand
AGGTCGCTCGGATAACGAAGGCCGCGACGCACGGCGGCAGCGCGGTGTTCAGGCTTCCACATCGGGCACCCCATGGCTTCGACTCGGGTGCCCGACAATGAATCACAACCGATTCCCCAGACTCAACATCTTCTTGGATCGGCTCTAAGCGATGCGGGCGGCCCGGTTGCTGCTGATCGCAGCCGGGCTGCTCTCCGCCCCCGCGCTGACCGGTCCTTACGTGGACGGCGCCGCGGCGTTCAAGGACCGCTGAGACCGCTTCGCGCGGCGCGACGCCTACGGGGCCGGCCGGTATTCCGGGCTCCAAATTTCCCAGCGGCCCTGGCTGAAGAAGTCGCCGTCCAGTCCGCCGCCGGCGCGGTCGTAGCCGGTCTGGCCGGCCTTGCGATACATGTGCGCTTCCAGAACCATGCGGCGCCCGGTCGCGACCATCTTCTCGCAGCGCATCTTCACCGAGAAGTTGCCGATCGGCGACTCGCCGTTGGCGAGCGGCGGGTAGGCGCAGTCCCAACCGTCCGAGCCGAATGCGTTCATCAGCGGCACGCGCAACAGATACGCGTTGCGGCGATAATCGAGGTCGGCGCGGCTGTCAGTTACTGCGCGAATGGACTGCGCAACGCCGGCGTCGTCGAACAAGACCGACAGCACCACCGGGTGGCCAGCCACCTTGGTGCCGTAGTACTTGCGCAGGCCAAGCCGCCCATCCTGCTCGCCGAACACCTCGAGCAACATGCGGGCGAGATACTCGCCCTCGTCGTCGTACTCTACGTAGACCTCATACAGGCCAGTGGCGCGGTCGCGGGCGCAGCTCTTGAATCCCGTCCAGTCGTCGAGTTGTTCCAGCGGCGTGCCGCCGTTGCTGCCGCAAGCGAAGGCGTAATAGCCCTCGATCGGCATCTGTTCGGCACGCAGGCCGACCTTGAGTTCGCGGAGATCGCCGGCCGGACGCGTGTCGTCCTGCATGCGCACCCCGGGGATGGCGCCAGGGTTGGCCGCCTGGGCCAGAACGGCCGCTGGCAAACCGATGAGCGCTGTGATGATTGCGGCGATCCGCGTGTTCATGAGGCGCAGCTTACCCCCAAAAACGAAGAGGGAGGCCGGCTCCCCGGCCTCGCCATCGCGACGCTCGGACCGCTTAGAGCCCGAAGATCATCAGGTAGTTGGACGGCGTCATCAGGTTGGAGCCTGCGCGGCCGGCCCGGGTTGCCGTCTGGGCGTTGGCCGGCGAGTAGCCGACCTCGACCGCCACGTACTGCTTGCCGTTGAAGCCATACGACATTGGCGGTGCGCCACACGGCGTACCGACGTTGAAGCTCCACAGCGGCGTAAGGTCGGTGGCGTCCCACGCCATGATGTCGCCGAACTGATCGCAGCCGAACACTAGGCCTCCGGCCGTGGTGACGGTGCCCCACACCTTGGACTTGAGCATCACCTTGGTCTTCACCTCGCCGGTGGTGACGTCGATGACGTTCAGCGAGTTGCTGGCGGTCACGATCGGGCGCGTATCCGTCAGATTGCGCTCGGTCAGCTGCTGGGCGTTCAACGTGCCGCCGCCGGTCCAGTTGGCGCGGCGCTTGGTGGTGCCGTCGAGCTTGCCCTCGAAGTGGGTCAGCTTGGTGGCGGTGCGCATACCGGCGCAGCCTTCATTCGACGGCACGTAGATGAGCCCAAGCGTCGGGTTGTACGACGTCGGCTCCCAGTTCTTGCCGCCGGTGATGGCGGGACAGAACATCCCGACTGCGCCGCCGCGATCGGCGACCGAACCCGGGGCGTACTTCTGCTGCGGTGCGCCCGGAACATAGGTCATGGGCCTGCCGGTCTTCGGGTCAATGCCGCCCGACCACGTCACGACCGTCGGATAGGCCTTGCCGTACTGGAAGGCTCCGGTGGCACGGTCGAAGCCGTAGAAGTGGCCGTTGCGGGCCGCGTGGACCACCAGGGTCTTGCCGCCGATGTCGATCAGCGGATGCTCACCGATCTCGTCGTAATCGAACGGATCGCCGGGCGTGTACTGGAAGAACCACTTGATGAAGCCGTCTTCCGGCTTCATGGCCAGGACCGAGGCGACGTAGAGGTTGTCGCCCGGACGGTATTCCTGGTCGTAGTCCGGGCCGGCGTTGCCGGTGCCCCAGTACGTCAGGTTGAGCTTGGGATCGAAGGTGCCGGTCTGCCAGATCGAGCCGCCGCCGGTTTCCCACGAGTTGTAGTTGTCGAGCCAGGTGGCCTTGGCCTTCTCGGTCGGATCGCGGTCGTTGCCGCCCGCCGTGTGGGTGCGCCACACCTGCTTGCCGGTGTTGAGGTCGGTGGCGTCGAGCCAGCCGCGGATGCCGTATTCGGCACCGGCGGCGCCGACGATGGCGATGTCACGAATGACCAATGGGGCGACCGTCAGGGTTTCGGCTACGGCGGGGTCGGCGATCTTGCGCTCCCACTTCACCTCGCCCGATTCCTTGTTGATGGCGAACATGCGTCCGTCGAGCGCGATCGAGATCACGCTGTCCTTCCACAACCCGACGCCACGGTTATCGACGCCGCAGCAGGCCACGTCGCCAGCCCACACCTTGTCGATCTGCGGATCCATCTTCCACACGAAGTCGGCGCGGCTACCGCTGCGCACGTCGACCTTGTAGATCGCGCCCCAACCGTCCGAAACGAACAGGAAGCCGTCTTCGGCTGCCGGCGTGCCTTCCAGGCGGGTAACGGCATAGCGGCCGCCCTGCGCAGGCACCTGGCCCGCCAGCAGAAGCATCATGCGCGGCGTCAGGTTCTGGACGTTGGTCTCGTTGATCTGGCTCAGATTGGCGAAGCGATGCGCCGCGTAGTTGCCGTTGACGACCAGCCAGTTGTCCGGCTCGGCATTGGCGTTCTCCAGTCTGGCCTGGGTCATATCGCGGGCCGTGGCGGGCATCGCCAAGGCGAGCGCAAGGCCGGTAACCAGTGCACCGGCCGCGACAGCGGTCGTCACATTGGTGTGCTTCATGTCGATGATTCCTCCCAAGGAACTACGAAAGTGAGCCGCATCGCGCAGCCGTCCCCCGCTCGCCCGCGACTATTCCACGCGCAATGATGGCGGGTCAACGGTGCCTGCCGCTCTCTCAAGAGATGAAGATTAATCAGTAATCAATTGCAGCTACGAAATATTTTAATGGCCACGGCGCTGCCGTACTCGCTCTCAATGTCCGCCACTCTTGATAGCACCGTGTGCGTTGGTACAACTATGACATGTGGCGCGTGCGGCCACCGCCGGGAGGCGAAATTGAGCGTTTCGGCCCATGTCGGTATGCTGACCGGCGCTCGTCCTCGGACCCGGACTGATTCGATGTCGCCATCCCAGCGTCTTGCGGCGCGGCGGAGCGCTTTGCCCGAGACGGCGCGAGCCCTTGCCTTCTTCTGTGCAGCCACCCTGGGAGTTGCACTATCGACCCCTTCGGAGGCCCAAGTGGCCGCGCCCCTGCCGGGGGAGCGCGAGGCCGCGTTCTTGGCCAACAAGACCATCGATTGCGCGGGCTGCAACCTGGAGGGTGCCGACCTGCAACGCCGCGAGATGAAGGGCGCCAATCTCGAAAAGGCGATCCTGGGGGCGTCGAACCTCTACCTCGCCAACCTCGAGGGTGCGAACCTGAAGGGCGCCGACCTGGAAGGAGCCAACATGTCGCGCGCTAACCTGCGCGGGGCCAACCTGTCCGAAGCGATCATCTCGTACGTGAACCTGTACCTGGCGGACGGCACCAACGCGAATTTCACCAATGCCTATGCGATCGAGGCCATCCTCATTCGCATGCGCCTGCAACGCGCTACGTTTGAGGGTGCCCGCCTCATCGACTGCGATTTCCGCAACGCATCCGTCGGCGGCGCGATCTTTCGCAATGCCTATCTGGGTGGGGCGCGGTTCGACCAGGTGAACCTGGGGCGCCTGGACATGCGCGGAGCCAATCTAGAGGTCGCCGACCTGCCCTACGCCACGATGCGGGGGGTGAACCTGGAAGGCGCCATCCTGACCGACGCCGACCTGTTCGGTGCGGACCTGACGGAAGCCAACCTGCGCCGCGTCAACCTCAACAATGCACGGCTCGAAGGCGCGACGACGACCGGCGCCGTGTTCGATGGGGCGGTGATGCTCGGCACGATCCTGCCGAATGGCGAAATGAACCCGGGTGGTCCAGAGGATGCCGGCGCCACCGCGGCGCCGCGCTAACCGCTCAGCGTGGCCGCGTCTTGTCGATGACGACCTTGATATCGTCGGTGAACTGAAGGATCTCGTCGCCTAGATCCCCGGCGAATCCCCAATAGTCGGCCAGCAGCCGCGTGGCCGGATCGACGGCGTTGGCCCCCCATTTGCCTACGACGAACTCGTGGGCTTGGTCCAGCGCCTCGCGCAGCGCGTCGATTTCCTCCAGGGCGAATTCCAATTCCGCCTCGACGGCCTGGGCCTGGGTGTAGGCCGCCGGATTTGGCGCCAGCCGCGGCGCGATGCCTTCCATGCAACCGCTAAGCGCATCCAGCATCCGAATCACGCCACCCGCGGTCGCGGTCTGCACTGCTTCGACGACGCGTTTGTCTGCCGCCTGGTTGGGTTGCGGCCCGATGTCGTGCACCGCGACGACGATGCCTTCGCGGTAGGTGATGATCGCCTCCACCAAGGTGAAGGCGTCGGTGACACAAGACCCAAGGGCGTCCTCGACCGCGGTGTCGTGGATGGCGAACGCCGGCGTGGCGGCCATCGCCACGGCGAGGAACACGGCAGGTGCTTTCATGGGCCTAGAGTCCGAAAACGAAGAGGTAGTTCGACGGCGTGAACCACCGGGTGGACGTCCGCACCGCGCGCTGCGCAGGGCCCGCGGTGCCGCCAGCCATGATAGCGACATATTGCTTTCCGCCGGTGGAGAACGTCATCGGTGGCCCCTGGATGGGGGTTCCGACGTTGAACGTCCACAGTGTCTGCAACGTACGGCCGTCCAGGGCGAACACGTCGCCGAACTGGTTGCCGCCAAACACTAGGCCGCCCGCGGTGCCGAGCACGCCGAACGTCTTAGTGTCCTGCATCACCTTGACCTTGACGTCCCCCGTGCGCGGATCGAGCGCATTGACAGAGAACGCGGTCTGGGCGATCGGCAACGGCGTGTCTGCCGGGGCCGCACCGCGGCCGTCCCACATGGCGCGCTTGCGGAACGTGCCGCCGAGCTTGCCGTCGAGGTGACCGTCGTATTCGGCGACGTAGGCCGAGCAGCCCTCGGTCGATGGCGTGTAGACCAACTGCAGCGTGCGGCTATAGGACGCCGGCTCCCAATTCTTGCCGCCGGCCAGCGCCGGGCAGTAGACGCCGACGAGGCCACGGCGCGGTACCGTGCCCGGGTTGTAGCCCTGCACCGCCGCCGACGGGTTGTAGGAAAGCGGCTTGCCGGTCTTCGGATCCAGGCCGTTGGTCCACGAGATGATGTTCGGGTAACCCTTGCCGTAGAGGAACTCGCCGCTGATGCGGTCGAAGCCGTAGAAGAATCCGTTGCGGCCGACGTGGGTCACCAGCTTGCGCATGCGGCCGCCGACGTCGATGTCGATCAGCGGATGCTCCGATACCTCGTCGTAGTCGAACGGATCGTTGGGTGTGTACTGGAAGTACCACTGGATGGCGCCGGTCACAGGGTTCATCGCCAGCAGGCTGTCGGTGAACAGGTTGTCACCGGGACGGTATTCGGCGTCGATCTGCGGCGCCGGATTGCCGGTGCCCCAGTACATGACGTTGGTCGCGGCGTCATACGTTCCGGTCACCCAAATCGAGCCGCCGCCGGTTTCCCAAGCGTTGTAGCCGTCGGTCCAGGTCTCGTTGCCGGGCTCGCCGCGCGCCGGCACGGTGTAGGTGCGCCAGGCTGTGCCGCCGCTCACTAGGTTGGTCGCCTCAAGCCAGCCGCGAATGCCGTATTCCGCGCCGGCCGGACCGATGATAGCGAGATCGCCGATCACCAGCGGCGCAGCGGTCAGCGTCTCTGCGATCGAGGGGTCGGCGACGCGGCGCTCCCACGTCACCTGTCCTGACTCCTTGTTGATCGCGAACAGGCGCCCATCGAGCGCGATCGAAATCACCTGGTCGTTCCACAGCGCCACGCCGCGATTGTTGACGCCACAGCACGCGACGTCGCCCGCCCAAACCTTGTCGATGCGCGGATCCATCTTCCAAACGAAGTCGGCCCGTTTGCCCGAACGCACGTCGATCTTGTAGACGGCGCCCCAGCCGTCCGTGACGTAGAGGAATCCGTCCTCGGCGATCGGCGTGCCTTCGAGGCGCGTCGTGCCCTGGCGTCCACCCTCGGCGCGGGTCTGTCCAGCGAGCAGCACCATCATGGTGAGCTTCAAGCCGCGGACATTGGACGCATTGATCTGGGTCAGGTTGCCGAAGCGGTGTCCCGCATAGTTCTGGTGGTGCAGGAGCCAGTTCTCTGGCTCCGCCTCGGCGTTCACCAGGCGCGCCTGAGTCATGTCGCGTGCGGCCGCCGGCAGCGCCACCCCGCCCACAACCAACCCAGCCGCCAGGACCACGGTCGATCCCAGCCGCGCCCGTCCGCCTTCGCCCGGCACTGCCGACTCCCTGCTTGCGATGCAGGCGCGCCTCCCAGCGCGCCCGTGGCTTTGCGGCGGTCGCGTCCGGCGATCACCGCAGCGGCCGGAGTGTAGCATTCGTTCTGCGCCGGCGGAAAAGCGGCAACCCAGGATTGTCGCGGGATGTCACGAGACGACCACCCTATTCGAAGGCCATCAATGCTGCCGCGACGCGGCGCTCCTCTGCCAGGAGGACGTTGAAGGTCCGGCACGCAGCGGGCGTCGCCATCGATTCCACGGCGACTCTAGCGCCCTTCAGCGCGGCGCGCACGGGCGCCGAGATCAGCAGCCCGGTGCCGCCGGTGCCGACCAGCAGCAGGTCGGTTTCCGAGATCTCGGCGATGACCGACCCGAGCGCCTCGATCGACAGATCGTCACCCGCCCGCAACGCCCAAGCTAGGGTGCGATTCGGCATGACGAGAATTGAACCGCGATGCCGCACGCCGGCCACCGTGAAGCCGCCGCCGCCGTAGCTTTGGATGACCTGCAGGCCTTGCGGAACGAGCGGCGTGACTTCCATCGCCGCCTCGCCGTCCGGCTAGCGTGTCGCCGGGACTGGAGTGGCGGCGCCCGTGGCCTGCGCCGAGCCGCGGTTGAGTTCGAGATACAGCAGCGTAGGCGCCGCGATGTACATCGACGAGAACGTACCGATGAACACGCCCCAGGTCATTGCGAGGTTGAACTCACGCAACACGTCGCCGCCGAAGAACAGCAACGCCAACACCGCAATCAGAGTAGTGAAACTCGTGTTCACCGTCCGCGCCAGGGTGTCGTTGATCGAGTGATCCAGCAGCGCTGACAGCTCCATGGCGCGGTACTTGCGCAGGTTCTCGCGCACGCGGTCGAAGATCACGACCTTGTCGTTCATCGAGTAGCCGATCGTCGTGAGGATCGCCGCGATGATTGGCAGGTTGAATTCGAGCTGTAACAGCGAGAACAAGCCAAGCGTCGTGACCGCGTCGAACACCAACGCAAGCGTGGTGCCGATGCCGAACTGCCACTCGAAGCGAATCCAGATGTACCCGAGCATCGCAGCGATGGCGAGGCTGAGCGCGAGCGCTCCATCGACGATGAGTTCCTTGGACACTTGCGGGCCGACGAACTCGACTCGGCGGTACTCGACCTGGCCGACAGCGGCCTGCAGCGCATCCTTGACCTGCTGCGCCAGTTCTTGCTGGGCCGCTTCGCCGCCCGGCTGCTGCGGCAGGCGGATGAGGACGTCGCGCTCGCCGCCGAACTGCTGCAACCCGACCTCACCGAGATCGAGGGCGGCGATCGCCGCGCGCATGGCGCCGAGGTCAGGCGACGTCTGCGTGCGCGCCTCGATCATCAGGCCGCCCTTGAGGTCGATGCCGAGGTTGAGGCCGAGCGTCAGGACCAGCACCAGCGACAGCGTCGTCAGGAGCGCCGACGCCAGGAATCCGACGTGGCGCCAACGCATGAAGTTAATGTGCGAGGGGCTCGGTGCGAGCTTGAGACGGAAGGCCATGAGCCGACTCCTAACCAGCGCTTCTCAGACGATCAGGGTTTGCGGGCGCGCCCGCATCACCCACATCGACGTCATCCAGCGCGAGAACGTCACCGCAGTGAACATCGACGTGACGATGCCGACGCACAGCGTCAAGGCAAAGCCGCGCACAAGGCCGGTGCCGAGCAGATAGAGGATGACGCCGGTGATGAACGCGGTGAGGTTTGAGTCGATGATCGTCGTGAGGGCGCGCTTATAGCCTGCTTCCAGGGAGGACAGCACCGTCCGCCCCGCCGCGATCTCCTCGCGCACGCGCTCGTTGATAAGCACGTTGGCGTCAACCGCCATGCCCATGGTCAGCACGATGCCGGCGATGCCGGGCAGCGTCAGGGTCGCCTGCAGCGCCGACAGAATGGCGAAGATCAGGACGATGTTCACCAACAGTGCGATGTTGGCGAAGACCGCGAACGGGCCGTAGGTCGCGAACATGTACGCGACCATGCCCACGAAGCCGATGATCGAGGCGATGGCGCCTGCCCGCACCGAGTCCGCGCCAAGGCCGGGCCCAACGGTACGCTCTTCGAGGACGACGAGGGGAGCCGGCAGCGCGCCGGCGCGCAGCAGCACGGAGAGATCATTGGCGCTGGAGATCGTGAAGTTGCCCGAGATCTGCCCCGTGCCCCCAAGGATCGGTTCCTGGATGACCGGCGCACTGATTACCTTGCCGTCGAGCACGATGGCGAATCGCTTGCCGACATTGGCCGACGTCGTCTCGCCGAAGCGGCGCGATCCCGTCGGATCGAAGCGCATGGAGACCACCGGCTGGCCGGTGCGCCCGTCAGTGGTCGGGTGCGCGTCTACCAGCATCTCGCCGGTGATGACGGCACGGCTCTTCAGCACGTAGCGCACAGGAGTGCCGTCAAGATTGACCTCGTTCTCGGCCGGCACGATTTCGGACCCAGGCGGCAGGCGGCCGGCGAGCGCGTCGGCCAGCGACGTATCGTTGTCCACCATCTGGAACGTCAGCTTCGCGGTGCGGCCGAGCAGACGCTTGATGCGGTCGGGATCGTCGACGCCCGGCAGTTGCACCAGGATGCGGCCAGTGCCCTGGCGCTGGATCGACGGTTCGGCGGTGCCGGTTTCGTCGATACGGCGGCGCACAACCTCGATCGACTGCTGGACGGCGTTGGTGGCGCGCTGGGTCGCCGCTGCTTCGCTGAGGCGGACGGAAAGCTCGGCGCCGCTCACCTCGACCGAAATGTCGGGCTGGGCAATGCCGAAGGCGCCGCTCTGTATCGGGGTGGAGAGGGCCTCAATCTTCTTCACTGCGGCCGCCACCTGTGCGGGGTCGCGAATGGATAGGCGGACGACGTTGTCCGCGCCGACGGCGAGGCCGGTGTAGCCGATGAAGTCCTCGCGCAGCGCCGTGCGTGTATCATCGACCACCGCGTTAAGGCGTTCGCGCACCACCGCCCGCGTATCGACTTCCAGCAGAAGATGCGATCCGCCGCGTAAGTCGAGACCAAGATTGATTGTCTTGTGCGGCACCCACTTTGGCAGGGATGCAAACACGCTCGGCGGAAGGACGGTCGGCAGCATGTAGATGATCCCGGCGACAATCACCGCCAGGATCGCTCCGACCTTCCATCGTGCGAAATAGAGCATCGCGAACTACCCGCTACGGATTGGCGTTCGGGTTCGTGTCGCTTGGCGTGGGGCCCTGCTCTTGCGGCTTGTCCGGGGCCGCCTTGGCGTCCTTGCGCTTGCCGCCCTTGTCGGCATCGGCCGGCACAGGCTTGCTGAGCACGTCGGCGAGAGTGCCGCGTAGAACCTCGACCTTCACATTGGGCGCGATCTCGACCGTAATGCGGCCTTCTTCGCCCACCTTGATGACCTTGCCGACGATGCCGCCGGCGGTGACGACCTGGTCACCCCGCTTCACCGCCTCGACCATGTCCTTGTGCTCTTTCGCCTTCTTCTGCTGGGGCCGGAACAGCAGAAAGTAGAAGACGATCATGATCAAAATGATCGGCAGGAAATACGACAGGCTCTCGACTCCTGTCGCGCCTTGCGCCTGGGCGTAGGCGGGTGTGACAAACATGCGGACGCTCTGGCTGGATGGTTATGCCTGGAATGGCAATGAGGGCCGGACTATAAACCCCAACCCCTGCTTTGCCTATCGCAGGACCGGCCGGTTTCCGGGCGGTTCGGGGTAGACCGCGGGAAGACCGGACGCCCTGGAATTAGGTCCGCTGATGGCTCGCGCCGCCAAATCCCGCGCCAAGAAGTCCAACGCCACGAAACCTCGGGCCCGCCATCCTTCAGCGCTGCCTGTCGAGCCACGGGCGGCCACTGACGACGCCGCCCTGCGCCGCATTGCCGCTGCACTGGAGCGGCTGGCGCCCGTCGCGCCGCCGTCGAGCGACCTCGGTTCGGCTGATGTGTTCGTTTGGGAGGGCGGCGCCGGATACTTGCGCACGGCCACCCGCATCGCCCGCGTCGACCTGAACCTGCTTCAGGGCATCGATTCGCAGCGCGACATCCTGCTCGCCAACACCCGCCAGTTCGCCCGCCGCCTATCGGCCAACAACGCCCTGCTGTGGGGCGCCAAGGGCATGGGCAAGAGTTCCCTCATCAAGGCAGTCCACGCCACGGTCAACGGCGAGGTGCCGGGCTCGCTCGCCCTGGTGGAGTTGCACCGCGACGACATCGGCAGCCTATCAGCGCTGCTGACTCAGCTCGCGGCCAGCGACAGGCGCTGCATCGTGTTTTGCGACGACCTGTCGTTCGACCTCAGCGGCAGCGATTCTGCCCGCGACGGCGCCGGCTACCGTTCGCTCAAGGCGATGCTCGAAGGTGGCATCGAGGGCCGCCCCGACAACGTCGTTCTCTACGCCACGTCCAACCGGCGCCATATGGTGCCGCGCGACATGATCGAGAATGAGAGCGCGACCGCCATCCGCCCGACCGAGGCGGTGGACGAGAAGGTTTCGCTATCGGATCGCTTCGGCCTGTGGATCGGCTTCCACCCCGCCAGCCAGGACGACTACTTCGCCATGGTCGAAGGCTACGCCACGCGCTACCGCCTCAAGGTGCCGGTGCGCGCCCTGCGCGCCCAGGCGGTGGAGTGGTCGATGACGCGCGGCGCTCGATCCGGACGCGTCGCCTGGCAGTTCATCCAGGACCTCGCCGGCCGATTGGGCAAGACGCTCCGCTAGCGCGGCGCGAGCGGAGCCAGTTTTGGCGCCAGGACCCCGACAGCGACGCCGTTGAGGTGCAGCAGCGGGTCGACGGCGACCGTGCCGCGGCGCAGTTCGAAGTGGATGCCGGCCGCCTTGGCATTGCCGCTCTGCCCGGCGGTGGCGATCTGCTGGCCGCGATTCACGGTCTGGCCGCGTTCGACGACGATACTGCCGGCATTGGCATAGGCGCTGACCCAGCCGCCCGCGTGCTGAATCAGTACGAGGTGTCCGAGCGCCTTCAGTTCGTTGCTGGCAAACGCCACGACGCCGTTGTCGACCGCCATGACCGGCGTACCGGCGGCGGCACGAATGTCGATGCCGTCGTTGGCGACACCGCCGCCCTTGCTGCCGAACGTGGATGCCACCGGCCCGCTTAGCGGCCAGTCAAACCCCGCGGTCGAGCGCGGCGGCGGATTGGGCAACGAGGCGGTCGGCTGGCGCAGCGACGGAGGCACAGCGCGACCGATTGCCGGGGTCACCGCCGCGGGTGCTGCGGCAAACGCCGCAGTCGCGGAGCGGCTGAGGATCTCGATCTGACCCTGGATGGTCTGCGGCGCGTACGGTAGCTGTCCGGTCGGCGCCAGGCCGGCGGTCAGCGCGCCCGGCATCACCAGGGACTGGCCGGCGCGAATGTTGTAGGGCGGGGCCAGGTTGTTCAGGCGCGCCAGTTGCGCCATATCGACGCGGTTGTCAGCGGCGATCTCCGACAGCGTGTCGCCGCTGCGCACGATGTACCTCCCGCTGCGCGACGTCGGAGTAACGGAGGTGGTGGCGAGGACGGCGCGCGGCGGGGGCGGTGCCGCGGTGCGATCAAGAACGAGCGCAGGTGTGCCGGCCGTGGAGCACGCGCCGACGAGCGCCAGTCCCACGAGCGCACTGCAGAACGAAATCGTTCGCGTTGCCCTCATGGGTGTCCAAAATAGAGTCACATCGAATCAAAATGCAAATCGGCATGTTGTTAGTGCCGCACCTGCGTCGCGAACGACGTGCGCAGAATCGATTCTGATTCGTACGATTCTCCGGTGCGCACGATGCGCGTGATGGTCGCGAGGTTGCCGCGCACGTGATGCGTATCGGCGGTGTCGCCGAGCGGCACCAGCATGCTGCCACCATCACGTAGCTGCGCCAGCAATGTGCTTGGAAAGTCGAACACAACTTGCTCTACGACGATGCGGTCGAACGGCGCCTGCTGCTCCCATCCGGCGAGCGGATCGCCCTGCCGGCTGACCACGTTGCTGATGCGCAGCGCCTTGATGCGCGCATCTGCCGCGGTACGTGTCCCGCGATCGGCCTCGACCGTGTAGACCCAGCGGCAGGTTGCGGCGATCAGCGCAGCGAAATATCCGCTACCGGCCGGCACCAGCAGGACGCGTTCGCGGCCATCGAGCGTCAACGCCTTCAGCAGGACGGCGGCGTGCAGCGGCCGCAGAACGGCCGCCGCCGCGGCGCTCGCCGGCAGGCCGACATCATCCCAGGCGCGCGCTTGGTCCGCGGGCGCAACGAACTGGTCGCGCGGCAGGCGTTCGATGGCCGACAGCACCGTGGTGTCATCGATGCCGGCCCGCCGCAGCTCCATCAGCAGCTGGATGCGGTTGCCCGCGCCCACGGCCCAATCCGTCACTTCAGGTCGTTCAGCAGCGGCCGGATGCGCTCGCGGGTACCGGGGTCGGAGAGGTTGATGCGCAAGGGGGAAACCGAGATTGCGCCCTGGTCAATTACGGCAAAATCAGTATCTTCCAATGGCTTGAACGGGTTTCTTCTGAAACCAATCCAATAATACGGCAGGCCGCGGACGTCGATGCGCTCCTCAATAATAAGGTCGGCCGGGTCGCGCTGGCCCTGGAGCGAGGTCAGGACCCCGGTTACGGCCTCGGGCGGGAGGTCGGGGAAGTTAACGTTCATCAGCACGCCTTCGGGCCAATCGACCGACAAGACGCGCTGGATGATGCCCGGGGCGAACTTGCGCGGCGTGCCCCAATGGACCGGGGCCGACAGGCGCATCAGCTGGCTGAAGGCGATGGATCGGATGCCCAGCAAGCAGCCCTCCATCGCGGCCGCGACGGTCCCCGAATAAGTGACATCCTCGCCTAGGTTGGCACCCATGTTGATGCCCGACAGCAGCAGATCGGGCCGCTTCTGGCCGCGCAGGATGTGGTGGACAGCCAGCATAACGCAGTCTGTCGGCGTGCCGCGCACGGCATAGCGCCGATCGCCCACGGCGCGCAGACGCAGCGGCTCGTTGATGGTCAGCGAGTGGGCTGCCCCCGACTGCTCGTCCTCGGGCGCCACGATCCACACGTCGTCGCTGATGCCACGGGCGATCTCCTCCAGCACAGCGAGGCCAGGCGAGTTGATGCCGTCATCGTTGGCCAGCAGGATGCGCGGGCCCAAAGGTCCTGATCCGGCGCCAGCCGGTCTAGTTGCCACGGCGAATGGTCTCCAGGCCGCCCATGTATGGGCGCAGCGGCGCCGGCACCGTCACCGACCCATCGGCGTTCTGGTAGTTCTCCAGCACCGCGATCAGCGTGCGGCCGACCGCGAGGCCGGAGCCGTTGAGCGTATGCACGAACTCCGGTTTGGCGTCGGCGGTGCGCTTGAAGCGCGCGTTCATGCGCCGCGCCTGGAAGTCGCCGCAGTTGGAGCAGGACGAAATCTCGCGGTACCTGCCCTGCCCCGGCAGCCAAACCTCGATGTCGTAGGTCTTGCGGGCAGCGAAGCCCATGTCGCCGCTGCACAGCAGCATCGTGCGGTACGGCAGATCGAGGCGCTTCAGCACTTCTTCGGCACACTGGGTCATGCGCTCGTGCTCGGCATCCGAGTCCTCGGGCCGGGTGATCGACACCAGTTCCACCTTGGTGAACTGGTGCTGGCGGATCATGCCGGTCGTGTCCTTGCCCGCCGCGCCCGCTTCGGATCGGTAGCATGGCGTCTGGGCGGTCATGCGCATCGGCAGCACCGCGCCGTCCACAGTCTGCTCGCGCACCAGATTCGTCAGCGGCACTTCGGCGGTAGGAATGAGCCAGCGGTGCGCGGCGAACTCTCCATTCAAGAGTTCATGCTGGACGAGCTGCTGTAGGCGTTGTTCGTTGGCGAGCCTAGGGTCTTCTGGGGGCTTGGCGAGACCAATCCGCATGTCCGGGTGTCCCCCCTCATTCATCTTCCGCTCCAAGTATTCGGTGAAGCGTCGCTGTTCTTCCGGCCCGTAGTAGGACGTCCGAAACAGGTCGTCCTTGAACTTGGGTAGTTGTCCGGTACCGAAGACGCTCTCGTCTCTCACCATGTGGGGCACGGCGGTTTCGGAATAGCCGTACTCGCCGGTCTGCAGGTCGAGCATGAAGGCGCCAAGCGCGCGCTCTAGGCGCGCCAGCGGGCCCTTGAGAATGACGAAGCGGGCGCCGGAAATGCGCGCCGCGGCGTCGAAGTCCATGAGGCCAAGGCCAGTGCCGATCGCGGCGTGGTCCTTGGCAACAAACGGTACCGCCTTCGGCGTTCCGATCCGGCGCACCTCGACGTTGGCGTGTTCATCCTTGCCATAGGGGACAGAGTCATCGGGCCTGTTCGGCAGCATCGCCAACAGGTCGTCGAGTTCCTTGGCCTTGGCGCGCTCCTGCTCCTCAAGGCGCGCTGTCTCGTCCTTCAACCCGGTGACCTTGGCCATGAGTTCGGCGGCGTCCCGCCCCCCGGACTCAGACCGAGCGGCGCCCTGCGTCCCGGATACGGACTGAGACAACGATCCAGACCCGGACCGAGACTTCATGCCCTTAGCAGCACCAATCTCCTTCGATAGGCGGTTGCGCTCGGTCTGCAGCTCCTGCAGTCGGGTCTGCAAATCGCGGCGCCCCTTGTCGAGCGCGAGGATTTCGGGCGAGCGCGCGGGCTGGCCGCGGCGGTCGAGCGCGCGGTCCAACTCCTCAGGGCGCTCACGAATCCATTTGAGGTCGAGCATGGCGGGTTGGTAGCCGGAGTTGCTGGGGTTTGGCTAGTGCGCCTCAGATGTCATTGCGAGCCGGAGGCGAAGCAATCCAGAGCAACGAGACGGACCCCCTGGACTGCTCGGTCGCTGCGCTCCTCGCAATGACGAGGGCGAAGGGTCGTACTAGGCGCCCGAGATTGCCGCGGCTGCGCGGTCGCGCTGGCGTTCGATGGCGCGACCCGTCCAGATCGAGATCTCGTAGAGCAGGATGATCGGGACCGCGAGGCTGATCTGGCTCAACGGGTCGGGCGGCGTCAGGACCGCGGCGGCGATGAAGGCGATGACGATCGCATAGCGGCGCTTCTCGGCCAGGCTGGCGGAGCTGGTCAGGCCGGCCCGCACCATCAGGCTCAGCGCCACGGGCAACTCGAATGCGACGCCGAAGGCGAAGATCAGCCGCATGGTGAGGCTGAGGTACTCGCTGACGCGCGGCAGCAACTCGACCGGCAGGCCTTCGCTGGCCAGGCCCTGGAAGCTAGCGAAGAACTCCCACGCCACCGGCATGAGCACGTAATAGACCAGCGATGCGCCCATCAGGAACAGCACCGGAGTCACGTACAGGAACGGAAGGAACGCCTTGCGCTCGCTGCGGTACATGCCGGGCGCGACGAACATCCACAGCTGCGAGGCGATCACCGGGAAGGCCATCATGCCGGCGGCGAAGAACGCCACCTTCACGTTGACGAAGAACTTCTCGGTCAGCGCCGTGTAGATGAGCTTGTGCTGCCCCTGCTCGTTCGCCCACATGTCGGCGAGCGGCGCGACCAGGAAGTTGAACAGCTGATTGGCGAAGTAGAAGCAGATGAAGAAGGCGATCAAGAACGCGACCAGCGAATACAGCAGGCGGCGGCGCAGCTCGGCGAGGTGCTCGAGCAGCGGCATTTTGGCCTGATCGACGACGAGGTCTTCTTTTGTTTTCTGCGGATGCGCCATCGCTTAGGCGCCAGCCAGCCGCTGGACGGGTTCCGCAACAGGAGTGGCCGGAGCTTCCGCCGTCACGGTGGCGGACGGGGCGGCAATGGCCGGCTGCGGCGCGGTCGTTTCGCCGGCGACCTTGGCGGTTTCCAGGGCAGCGACGTTCTTGGCCAGATTGGCCTGGGACGCGCCGGCGGTCGGCGTGCCGATGGCGGTGCCGGTGAACATACCGGCGACGCTGTTTTCCGGATCGAGCATCTTGTCCATCTCGGCGAACGACGTCGAGCTGCTCAGGTCGTTGCCGATCTTGTTGGCTTCGGTCTTGAGATCGTCGAGGTCCGCCTGGCGGGCCAGGTCTTCCATGCCCGAGGTGAACTCGCGAGCCAGCCCCTGGGCCTTGCGCACGTACATGGTGAAACTGCGCAAGACTCGCGGCAGTTCCTTAGGCCCAACCACCAATACGGTGACCACGGCCACGATCATCAGCTCCGGCCAGCTGACTCCCAGCATGTTGTTTGTTCTCCGTCCGCAGGCCGAGGTCCGAGCCCGAAGGCCGGTCCTCGAAGGTTAGCCTTTGACGGTTTCCTTTTCGGTCGATTCGGACGCCAGGCGATCGGTCTCAAGCTTGCGCTTGGTCTCGCCTTCGGCGGTTTCCTCTTCCTTGACGCCCTTCTTGAAGGCCTTAAGGCCGCTGCCGAAGTCGCCCATGATTTTGGAGATCTTGCCGCCGCCGCCGAACAGCAGCACCACCACGGCTAGCACGATGAGCCAATGCCAGATGCTGAAGCTTCCCGGTCCGAACATTAACAGTACTCCACCCGCGAGGAGTGGCCCCTCTCTGCCAGGGTTCGCAAGGACTTCAGGTCCCTACGAAACCTATGGAATTTCACGCATCATCGCAGAATGCCTGCGGGGGCGCAACGAACCGAGCCGCCACCCACCCTCTGCCGCCGCGTGCCTGACGGCCGAGCCCGCTGAATTCCTGCCGACCTTAACCGTCGCGCGTGACGGAGGTGTGACCGGCGTGGACTCCATCCACCGGGAAACGAAACACTCGCGCGAATCGAACTCTGCTCGACCCGCGCCTCTTTATCTGGCCTCCGCCTTGGTGCCTTTCAACGGCGCCGGCGCTTTTGACACGCGGACGCCGCTCAATTCGCCGCCTGCGAGCGAGCGATGCGGACCGAACGCAGGCTAATGAAACACTTTATGAGTTATCGCTAGTAGATTGATTTGGCGCGATTATCCGCGCGGCTTGAGGGGCACAACGGAGTCGGAAGTCTCGGCCCCAGAGTCCTCTGAGGAATCTTCGTCGAGGTCCGAGTCGTCCTCGTCGCCTTCCTGGCCCTCGCCGCTCGCCTGTTCTAGCGCCGTCGGCATAGGCGGCTCACGCTGGAGCATGCCGGTGGCCTTCAACTCATCGAGCCCAGGCAGGTCGGTCATCGACTCGAGACCGAAGTGCTCCAGGAACGTGTCGCTGGTGGCGTAGAGGACGGGCTTGCCCGGCGTCTTGCGACGACCCTTCGGGACTACCCAACCAGCTTCGAGCAGCACTTCGAGCGAGCCTTTGCTCAAGCTGACGCCACGGATGTCCTCAATGTCGGCGCGCGTAACCGGCTGGTGGTAGGCGACGATCGCCAGCGTCTCGACGGCGGCGCGCGACATCCTGCGCACCTGGCTGATGTGGCGCTCCAGCAGGTGGCGCAGATCGGCCGCGGTGCGGAACTGCCACTTGCCGGCCACCTGGACCAGGTTGATGCCACGCGGCGTGTAGTCGGCAACCAGTTGCGCCAACACGGCCGCGACGTCGGCGTCGTCGGGCAGGTGTGCCGCGATGCTCTCTTCGTCGAGGGGTTCCGAGGCCGCAAACAGAAGGGCCTCAGCCATGCGTACGTATTCGGTGGTGGGTGCGGACGTGGGCTCGGTGCTCTGGGGCGAGTCGGTCATGATTCCGTTGAGTCAGTGGGGCCCTGTGCCCGCACGAAGATGGGTCCGAAGGGTTGATCCTGGCGCAGGCGCAAACGGCCCTGCTTGGTCAATTCCAGGCTGGCGGCGAAGGTCGAGGCCATGGCCGAGCGCATCGACAGACTGCTGGTCATGTCGCCGGGCAGGAACGCTTCGATGCGCTCCCAGTTGCCGGACACGCCGAGCAGGCGTCCCATGCGTTCCATGGCGTCGCGGATGGTGTAAGGATCGAAGCGCCCGGCGCGCAGAACCTGCGGCGCCGCGGGGCGCGAGATGGTCGCATAGGCATCGAGAAGCTCGAACATCGAGCATTCCCAGGTGGGATGGCGGATCGAGCGCACGCCTTCGGGCATGCCGCGGCTGAACACGTCGCGGCCCAGGCGGTCGCGCTGCATCAGCTCGCCGGCGGCCTCGCGCATCGACTCCAGGCGCTGCAGCCGCCACGCCAGGCTGGCGGCGAGTTCGGGGCCAGATAGTTCGTCGTCGGCCTCCGGCTCGGGCAGCAGTAGGCGCGACTTTAGATACGCAAGCCACGCCGCCATCACCAGGTAGTCGGCGGCGATCTCCAACGAAAGCTTGCGTGCCTCGGTGATGAACGCGAGGTACTGGTCGGCAAGCTTGAGGATCGAGATCTTGGCGAGATCGACCTTTTGGGTCCGCGCCAACGCGAGCAGGACGTCGAGCGGGCCTTCGTAGCCCTCCAGGTCGAGGACCAGGGGCATCTGGTGCCCTGGGGCGCCCCCCGGTGTCTCAGCTATCTCAACCGTCACGGTAATGCCCCGGGGTAACTGCCTCAGAAACCTGAGGAATCAGACGAGATCGGCCATGCTGTGGCCGGTCACCAGCGCCACGAACCTTATCAGGTATTCAGCACCCGGCAAAACGATCGCGCCGAACGGGTCGATGCCGACTTGGGGCAGCAGAAACAGCCCGATCAGCACGATGAAGATGCCCGCCGGCTCGATGCGCGACAAGGTGATCGCCGCTCGCCGCGGCAATAGGCCCACCGCCACCCGGCCGCCGTCGAGCGGCGGGATCGGGATCATGTTGAACACGGCCAGCAAGGCATTGATGAAGATCGCGTTGTGCAGGTTGGCCTCGAGCCACAGGCCCGCGTTGCCGTCGAGGCCGCCGGAGAAATGCAGTCCGATGGCCGCAATGACCGCCATGGCCAGGTTCGAGCCCGGCCCCGCCAGGGCCACCCAGACCATGTCGCGCTTTGGGTTGCGCAGGCGGCTGAAGTCTACCGGTACCGGCTTGGCGAAGCCGAACATGATCCGCCCGCCCGAAACCAGCAGCAGGATAGCCGGCAGAATCAGCGTTCCCATCAGGTCGATGTGGCGCAGCGGGTTGAGCGAGATGCGCCCGGCCCGCAGCGCCGTGTCGTCGCCAAAGCGCAGCGCGGCATAGCCGTGCGCGGCCTCGTGCAACGTGATGGCGAACAGCGCGGGCAAGGCCCACACCGACAGCGCTTGCAGGAAATCCATCTTTGTTAGACCTCAGGGAGCGCCGCCGGCGGCCTGCCGGCGCAGGAAGGTGTCGATCTCGTCGAGTACGGACCTGAGCGGCAGCAGCGGCGACGCCAGCGCGGCCAGGAGGCCGACAAGGCCGAGGCGGTCATGGTAGCGCTCCTCGACCACCCCGCCGCGCTCGCGGATCCGTGCCGCCAAGCGCCTCGTGTTGCCCGGTATTACGGTCGTATCGTCCCGGCTGGCAATCAGCAACATCGGCGGCGTCCGGCACCACGCGATATCCGCCGCGCGGCCACGCGCCGGAACGCTGGAAATCGCGCTGAACCGGAATTCATCGAGTGACCTTGCGCAGGCAGAGGGCCTTCGGCGCCCTTCTTATGTCGCCGCGGTACGACGTTCCTTCAAGCGCACCGCGACGATCTTCTTCACGACGCCAACCGGGATCGGTGTGCCAAGCGGCAGCCGAGCCGTGGCTTTGGCAGCGCGGTACGGGGCGAGCTTCTTCTCATCAGCGGCGGAACCGCGCAGCATCGGATAGAGACCGATATGCGGCGGGCGCTGCGGCTCGGATCGCTTGGCGCACCTGGACAGTGCCAACGGCACATCGGCGGGAAATCCCGCGATGTAGGCATCGACCGTGGGCGCGACCTTCATTGCCGGCTTCTTGGCCGCCGCCATCCGACGGCGCTACGGCCGGACCACCAAGCAGTCCGTTCCACCGGCCTTCACGCGGGCGCACATGTCATTGGCCGCTGCGACAGTGCCGAGCGGCCCGGCCTGCAGGCGGTGATAGGTGCGACCCTGCACCGTCGCCGCAATGACCGTCGGCTGCATCCCGGTGAGGATCGTCGCGTACTTGCGCTTGAGGACGTCCCAGTTATCCATCGCCGCCTTGGCGTCACCGTACGACCCAAGCTGAATGCGGAAGGTGCCGCCTGCGGCCGCAGTTAATGGCGTCGCGGTTGCGGTGGTGGTCGCGGGGCGCGGCGCAACTGCGGCGGGCGCCGGCGTCGCAGCCGGTGGCAATAGCGCCAAAGGACGGCCGTCCGCTGGGGCCGCCTCCGGCACGGCCGCACGCGGCGGCACCGGAACACCGTTGGGTGCTTCGGCGCGCGGCGTCAGCGCGACGACCGGAGCATCGGGAACGGGAGTCGGAACGACATCCGCCACCGGCGCGGCCGTGGCGACCCTAGTCGGTGGCAGAGGAGTCAGCGGCGCAACGACGCGCGGCTCAGCGATCGGCGGCGCCATCGGAGTCTCCGGCGGCGGCAGCAGCTGTTCCACCCGCGGTCCAAGGTCGGCCGGCGCCATGGTGTCGAACACGCGCTTGTCCTGGTTGGCGACCACCATGCCGCCCGGCTCGACCGGAACGATGCGCGTCGGCGAGGTGTCGGCGCGCACCAGCGGCGGCGCCAGGGTCTGTCCCTCGCGCACGCCCTGTTGGTAGGCGAACCACACGCCCCCCCCAAAGGCTGACAGCGTCACCAGCGAGAGGATGATCCCTGCCCTGCCCCAATTGCTGCGCGCTTCGGTCGGCGGTGCCGGCACGGTCGCAGGGCCCTGGCGCAAGTATTCGGGCGGCGGGTCGAGGTCGTCACGCAGCGGAACAGGCGATAGCGCACTCATTCAGCGAAGCTCCTCAACCGGAGTGACACCGATGATCTTCAGTCCAACGGAAAGTCCTAGGGCGCAGGCCCGCACCAGAGCCAAGCGGGCGCGTGTAAGCGTGGGGTCGGCATCGACCAGAAAGCGCAGGGCTTCCTCCTCCTTGCCGCGGTTCCACAGGGTGTGGAACGTCGCCGCAAGTTCGCGGAGCCAGAAGGCGATGCGGTGTGGCTCGTGTGCCTCAGCAGCCGCCTCAACCGAGCGCGGCCAGCTCGCGATTGCCCGCATCAAAGCAAGCTCATCCGGGTGGGTCAAGCGCGACAGCTCTGCTTGCGCAAGTGATTCCGGCGAAATGTCGATGCCTGACGTCTCTTTGGCGGCGTTGCGCATCACCGAGTGACAACGGGCGTGTGCGTACTGAACGTAGAAGACGGGGTTTTCGCGCGACTCTTCCGTCACCACCGCAAAGTCGAAGTCAAGCTGGGCGTCGTTGCGCCGCGTCAGCATGATGAAGCGGACGACGTCCTTGCCGACCCGGTCGACGACGTCCTTGAGCGTCACGAACGTGCCCGCGCGCTTGGACATCTTCACCGGCTCGCCCCGCTCCATGAGCTTCACCAACTGGCACAGCTTCACGTCGAGTTCGGCCTTGCCGCCGGAAACGGCGCGCACCGCCGCCTCAACGCGCTTCACATAGCCGCCGTGATCGGCGCCCCAGACGTCGATCAGTGTCCGGAAGCCACGCCGTACCTTGTCGGCATGGTAGGCGATGTCGGTGGCGAAGTAGGTCCACGAGCCGTCCGACTTCTGCACCGGGCGGTCGGTGTCGTCGCCGAACTGGGTGGCGCGGAACAGCATCTGCTCGCGCGGCTCCCAGTCCTCGGGCTCCTTGCCCTTAGGAGGGTCCAGTACGCCTTGATAGACGAGGCCTTTGGCACGCAGGTCGCCAAGCGCAACGTCCACCTTGCCCTCCTTCACCAGGGCACGCTCTGACGTGAAGACTCCATGGCGCACGCCGAGGAGTTCGAGATCGTCGCGGATCTCGCCCATCATCTCGGCGATGGCGAATTCACGGAACGGCTGCAGCCACTCCGATTCGGGTGCGTTGTGGAAGCGGTTCTTGTAGAGCTCGACCAGCCCTTCGCCGACGTCCCTCAGGTACTCGCCGGGGTAAAGGCCGGAGGGAATCTCACCGATCGAATCGCCAAGCGCCTCGCGGTAGCGCATGTACGCTGACCGGGCCAGCACGTCCACCTGGGCGCCGGCGTCGTTGATGTAGTACTCGCGCGTTACGTCATGGCCGGTGAACTCCAGCAGCGATGCCAAGGCGTCGCCGAACACCGCGCCGCGCGCGTGACCGACGTGCATCGGCCCGGTGGGATTGGCCGACACGTACTCGACGTTGACCGGGCCCTTCGCATTGCCGACGTCGGAATGGCCGTACGCGTCCCCGGCCCGCAACGCCTCGCTCAGGCGCGCCGTCCAGAACGACGGCTTCAGGCGCAGGTTGATGAACCCAGGGCCTGCCACCTCGGCGGCGTCGGTGTCGTCGTAGCCGGTCAGCCTGGCCGCCAGCGCAGTAGCGATGTCGCGCGGCTTCATCTTGGCCGGACCGGCCAGCACCATGGCGGCGTTGGTGGCGACGTCGCCGTGCCTGGGGTCCTTGGGCGGATCGAGCGAGACGGCCTTGAAGTCGAGGCCCGAAGGGAGCGCCCCGGCTGCCTGCAAAGATTCAAGCTCCGCCTTGATGCGGTCGAGCAACAGTTTGAAATAGTTCATTGAGTCTCGAGCCTGCGTCCTGACGAGTTGTAGACCCGCTGATGCTCCAAGACGGCAAAGCGGTCTGTCATTCCGGCGATGAAATCCGCCACAAGGCGGGCGCGCTCGGTCGCCGGCATGTCGGCGCGCGGGCGCCATTCGGGCGGCATCGTCGCCGACTCGGCGACATAGCGCCGGAACAGTTCGCCGACGACCTTGGCTCCGGCCGCCGCGTCTGAACTGACCCGGTCGTGCCGATACATGTTGTCATACAGGAAGGCGCGCAGACTCTTCACCTCTGCCGCCATGGGGGCTGAGAACGCTACCAGCGGGTGGTCCAGGGCCCGCACCTCGGCCGCCGATTGCGGTTTGGCCTCCGCCGCCTGACGCCGCGTCTCGGCCACCATGTCGCCGACCATGCGGTCGATCAGCCGGCGCACCGCCTCGTGCATCAGCCGTCCGGCCACAAGGTTGGGGTACTGCCGCGTGACCTCGGCCAGAATCGGCCCAACCAGGGCGACGTCGCGCAGCTTGGTGACGTCGAACAACCCTGCCCGTACCCCGTCATCGAGGTCGTGGTTGATGTACGCCGTGTCGTCCGCCAGCGCCGCGATCTGCGCCTCGGGCCCGGCAAAGGTGCCGAGTTCCAAGTCGTGGGTCTGGGCATAGGCGACGATTGCGGCCGGCAGCGGCCCACTCGTCCCTTGAAGGGCTTGGCGGCTCTCCGGTCCGGTCAACGGCCCGTTGTGCTTCACCATGCCTTCGAGCGCCTCCCACGACAGGTTGAGGCCGTCGAAGGTGGCGTACTTGCGCTCCAGCTTGGTGACGATGCGCAGCGCCTGCGCGTTGTGGTCGAAGCCGCCCCAGTCCTTCATCGCCTTGTTGAGGGCGTCCTCGCCGGCGTGACCGAACGGCGGATGGCCAAGGTCGTGGGCCAGCGCAACCGCTTCGGCGAGGTCCTCGTCGAAGCCCAGCGCCCGCGCTGCGGAGCGCGCGATCTGTGCCACTTCGAGCGAGTGGGTCAGGCGCGTGCGGTAGTGGTCGCCGACGTTGTAGACGAACACCTGCGTCTTATGTTGCAGGCGCCGGAAGGCCGTCGCGTGGATGATGCGATCGCGGTCGCGCTGGAATTCGGTGCGGCTGGTGCTTGGCGGCTCGGCGTGCAGGCGGCCGCGACTGTGCTCAGGCCGGCTGGCATAGGGCGCCGGCCCCGCCTCGGGAGTCATCCGCGGCCTGGACATTGGCCGGGAACCTAGTCTCCCCTCCGCCCCACCGCAATCGCCAGCCTGTTCAAGCCTTTGCCGACGGACCCGTGACCTGGCCGATTGACACCGAGGCTACAGGACCTACATTCGATGGGCGGACCGGTACGCGCTTTGCGCGTCCCAAAGAGAGCTGTGGCCCCGGAGGCCCGATGCGCACACGCGAACCCCCTGTCAGCCTGACCGAAAGCGCCGCCAAGCGGATCGCCTTCTTGATGAGCAAGGATGCGGCCAAGACCGCCCTGCGGGTTCAGGTCAAAGGCGGCGGCTGCTCCGGCTTCCAGTACGACTTCGTCCTCGACGACAAGATCGCCAAGGAAGACGAGATCATCGAGAAGGACGGCGCCCGCGTCGCCATCGACCCGATGTCGCTGATGTACCTGGCGGGCTCGCGCATCGACTTCGTCGAGAAGATGATTGGCTCGCAGTTCACCATCGGCAATCCGAACGCGACCTCGTCCTGTAGCTGCGGTGCATCGTTCGCGATCTAGAACCGGGTCGCGACCCATCCAATCAAAGGCCCGGTCTCGCCCGGGCCTTTTTCGTCTGAGTCTCCCATGACCACGGCCGCCCTCCCCTCCCCCGGCCCCTCCGCTGGCCTCGATCTAGCCACCTCGCGCCGCAACGTGCTGGTGCTGGCGATCGCCCAGGGCCTGTTCACGATGGTCATGTCCACCATGATCACCGAGGCGGCGCTGATCGGCAGTGCGCTCGCCAGCCACCCGTGGCTCGTCACCTTGCCGATCGCCCTGCAGCAACTGGTTATCATGCTGACCCTGTTCCCCGCGTCGCTCTTCATGCAGCGGCTCGGACGGCGGGCTGGGTTCACCATCGGCGCCGCCTTCGGGATCGCCGGCACCGCCGTGGCAACCCTGGGCGTTCTGCAGCAGTCGTTCTGGCTCTTCTGCGCCGGCGCCGCGTTGTCGGGTGTCAACGGCGGGTTCGGGCAGTTCTATCGCTTCGCCGCCATCGACGGCTCGGTGCCGGAATGGAAGAGCCGCGCCATCTCGTTCACCCTGGCCGGAGGCGTCATCGCCGCGCTGCTCGGCCCGGAACTGGCCAAGCGTACCCAGGACTTGCTGCCCCAAGCCCACTTCGCGGGATCGTTCGCGATGCTGGTGGTCGTAGCGATCGTTGCCTTCGTGGTGCTGCAGTTTATTCGCATTCCGCTGCCCACGGCGACCGAGCGCGCGGAAGCGACCCGGCCACTCGGCGTCATTGCGCACAATCCGGCGTTCTTGATCGCGTTGGGTGCGGCCGTCGTCGGCTACGCCGGCATGGCGTTCGTCATGACCGTGACGCCGCTGGCCATGGCGGCGCACCACCATTCGTTTGAATCGGCGGCCTTCGTCATCCAGTGGCACGTGCTGGCGATGTTCGCGCCGTCATTCTTCACCGGGACGCTAATCGCGCGCTTCGGCGCCGCCCGCATCCTGCTGATCGGCAGCCTGCTGTTCGCCGGCTGCATTGCCGTGAACTTGTCGGGCACCGACGTGTCGCGCTTCTGGATCGGCCTGTTCCTGCTTGGGTTGGCCTGGAACTTCCTCTACGTCGGCGGCACCACCCTGCTCACCTCGACCTACCTGCCGGCCGAGAAGGCCAAGGTGCAGGCGGCCAACGACTTCGTCATCTTCGGCACCGTGACCGTGGCGACGTTCTTCTCCGGTTCGCTGCTCAACGCGCTCGGTTGGGCGGCCCTGAACCTGATCGTGGCGCCATTCGTCTTGCTGACCTTCCTGGCCATCCTATGGCTGGTGTGGGCCGGAGCACGGGCCAACCGAGTGGCCGCCACATGAAGCTCGTCACCTGGAACGTCAATTCGATCAAGGCACGGTTGCCCAACGTGCTGGAATACCTGCGTGAGGCAAACCCCGACGTCGTGATGTTGCAGGAGTTAAAGGCCGAGGAAGCCGCGTTCCCGCATCTTGAGATCGGCGACCTCGGCTACAACGCCGCCGTCCTGGGCCAGAAGACCTACAACGGCGTCGCCATCCTCTCGAAGTTCCCGATCGCCGACGTGCGGCGCGACCTGCCCGGCGACGACGAGGACGAGCACGCCCGCTACATCGAGGCGGAGACCAACGGCATCCGCGTCGCCTCGATCTACCTGCCGAACGGCAATCCGGTCGGTACGGACAAGTTCTCGTACAAGCTGGCGTGGATGAAACGTCTGGTGCTGCACGCCCGCGAGCTGTTGGAGAGCGAGGAGCCGTTCGTGCTCGGCGGTGACTTCAACGTCACCCCGACCGATCTCGACGTGTTCAACCCTGTGGGCAACGCCATGGACGCCGTGTGCCGGCCCGAAAGCCGCGCGGCGTGGCGCGAGTTGGTCTACCTCGGCCTGACCGACGCGTTCCGCGCCATCCATCCGGACGAGGCGCGCGCCTACAGCTACTGGGATTATCGCGCCGGGTCGTTCCGTAAGGGAGACGGTATGCGCATCGACCACTTCCTGCTGTCGCCCGCCATGGCCGACCGGCTGGTCGGCTGTGATATCGACAAGAAGCCCCGCGCCCAGGAGAAAGCGTCCGACCACACGCCGGTGTGGATCGAGATCGGCGGCGGGCCGGTCGATACGCTGTAGCGCTCCCTCGCCCCGTGCGGGGGAGAGGGATGATGCCGCGTTAGCGGAGTCTCGCTCCGGCGGGCCACTTGCCGGTGAGATCCGGCTCGCGGGCCGCATCGAGTTGGCCGAGTTCGGCTTCCAGCTCCATGCCCGCTTCTTCGGCCGGCCTGCGGTTGGTCTTCTGCAGCGCGAGTTGCGGCAGGAACACCGTTACGATGGTGGCGAGCGCCATCAGAACGGCGCCGCCGACAAAGACGAAGCCGATCGCGTCGTTGATGACGATCTTCACTTCCATCAGGAAGTGCTGCATCTGCGGCACCACCTGTGCCTGCATGTCGGCCGGCAACCGAGCAATGGCGGCCGACAGAGCCTCCTGGCCACGCGTGCCGAGCACGCCCTGAATGGCGTTGGCGTTGAGCGGACCGCGGGCCGCGCCGGGCAGGAGCGCGGATAGGCGCTGCAGGAACGGATCGTTGGCGAGCGGCGCCAGGCCGTCGGCGATGCGCGCATTCAAGATGCCGCCGAACAGCGCCGAGCCGACCGTGCCGCCGATGGTGCGGAACAACTGGGTGCTGGCCGTCACCACGCCGAGGCGCGAATGGTCGAAGGCGTTCTGCACCACGACGCCAAAGATCGGCATGGTGGCGCCAAGGCCCAGGCCGGTTACAAACATGGCGGTGACCAGCTGGCTCGCGCCCGTGTCGATCGACACACGCGTGAACAGGAACATGCCGAGTGTAGCCACCGACATGCCGAGGATCGCCATCACACGGTACTTGCCGGTGCGAGACACGACCTGGCCGACGATTGCGCTGGCCAGCACGACGCCGACCATCATCGGGGTCAGTACCAGTCCCGAATTGGTGGCGGAAAATCCGACCACTACCTGGGCGTACAGCGGAATGAACGGCAAGACACCGAACATGCCCATCGAGCTCAACATCGTGACGCCGGACGAGATGGTGAAGACTCGGTTGCGGAACAGGTCGAGCGGCAGAACCGGTTCCTTGGCGCGGCTTTCCGTCCACGGGAACAGGGCGATAGCGACGACGCCGACGGCGATCAGCGACCAGATGATGCTCGATCCCCACGGGTAGGTGCTGCCGCCCCACACCATGGAGAGCAACAGCGGCGTGAGGCCGAGCGCGAGAAGTGCCGCGCCCGCGTAGTCGATCGTCGGCTTGGTGGCGCGCGGCGGCAGCTTGGGCAACGTACCCAGGATCACGCCGAAGGCGAGAATGCCGAACGGCACGTTGACCCAGAACACCCAGTGCCAGCTCAGTGCGTCGGTGATCCAGCCGCGCAACAACGGACCCGCGCCCGAGGCGAGCCCGAACACGGCACCAGTGACGCCCTGCCACTTGCCGCGTTCGGCCGGCGGAAAGATGTCGCCGATCATGGCCGCGGTGTTGACCATCAACGCGCCGCCAGCGACGCCCTGCACGGCGCGGCACAGGATCAACTGGAACATGGTCTGCGAGAATCCGGCGGCCGCCGACGCCGCGACAAAGCCCGCGATGGCCGCCAAGTAGATGACGCGGCGGCCGAAGATGTCGGACAGCTTGCCAATGACCGGCACGGTGACCGTGGACGTCAGCATGTAGGCGGTGAAGATCCACGACAGGTGTGCTAGGTCGTTGAGTTCGGTAGCGATGCGCGGCATCGCCGTCGACACAATGGTTGACGACAGCATCGCCAGCATCATGGCGGTCAGCCCGCCGACCAGCACAAGCATGCGATTCGGCACGGCGGACATCGAGGGGTTGTTCACGTTCTTCTCCTTGAAAGCGGTGCAGGCGCCGCGGTGCCCGTATTACTCGCGTCCGCGCATCGGCGCGGCTAAAAGCCGAGGTCGGCGTTGACCAGAATGAAGTGCAGCTTGCGCCCGTTGACGGCGCCGTTCTCCTGACGCGTGATCTTCGAGTTCTGCGTCCTTGAGCCGCCGCATCGCCCCGGCGTTGGTCGGCACGATCTTCCTGGTGCTGACGACGAGCGGAGCGTGGCGTACCTCACCGATGCCAGACGACTCTGTCCCGCCGCTCCGGAAGTTCAAGCCACGCGCCGCTCGCAAGGCCGCGTCCATGGACGACTTGCGCCGCGCGACGTGGGAGCCGCTGCTCCAGATCATTCAGTCGGAACGCACGCGCTGGGCCGCCACGTGGCAGGACCTGGATCTCACGCCGGCCCAGGGCTTCATGCTGCTAAAGCTGGCGCGGCTGGGCCCCGGCCCGATGAGCGCGCTGGCCGAGGCCATGCAGTGCGACGCCTCCAACATCACGGGCCTAGTCGACAAGCTTGAAGCGCGCGGCTTTCTCGCGCGCGGCGCCGACGCCCAGGACCGCAGGGTAAAGGTCCTCTCGACCACTGCGGCCGGTGCCGCCGCCTGCGAAGAGATCGAGAACCGCATACGGGTACCTCCCGAGTGCTTCTCCGGTCTCTCGCGTGACGACCTCGTCGCCATTCGAACAGCCCTCACCAAGGCCGCTGACCTCGCCACGTCAGCGCCACTCGCCCTTGGGGCTGGCCTCTTCCCCAAGCCGGCCGCCGAGCGCCGCGCCGCCGTTCGTCGCATCTTGGATCCGTCTGCCCCTCCACGTTCGACCGCTTCTTGACACCCAGAGCCCCGGAAGGTATCCGGGCCAGATGCGCACTCTCGCAGAGACAACACGAGGCATCCTGCGGGCTTGCCTGTTTGCTGCATTCGCCGTCATGGTGCTACCAAGTGCCCTGCCTGCATGTGCCCAGGAGGTGGCCCGCGATCGTTCAGTAGCGGTTGTGTTCCGCGCCGAGGACGCGGCGACCGACGCGGAGGCGGAACACCTCTGGCGGGCCGTGGCAGAAGACCTCGCGAAGCATCCCGAACTGCGCGTCGCCGATGGTGCGGCCGTCGCTGGCCTAGCGGCCAATTTCACGGGGCCTCCAGCGATCGCCGCAGCACTTGGCGTCCGCTTCCTGCTTCTGGGTCGAATCGAGGCAGGCGACGACATCTTTAAGATCGTCTTGAAACTGGTGGACGCGCTCAGCGGAAGCACGCTGTGGTCGGGCAACTTCTTTCCCGAGGAAGACGAACTGGATGTCGTTCCCGATGAGATCGCCGGCCTCGTGCTGGACCGCCTAATGGGAGCGACGCTCTAGCGGATGCGATGCACTCTCGCTGCCGCACTCGTTGGACTCCTGGCTACGGCGGCAACGGGGCAGCCATACGCCCCGCCGGCAAATCCGGTCGAGGACGTTGCCGGTTGGGATGCGACGCGATGGGGCATGAACGCAGACGACCTCGCGGCCGCGCTGGGACCACGACTGGTCCCGACCCGCAACCAGATCGGGCTGGTGAGCTACACGGTCGCTGAAGGAACCATCGGAGGCGTGACCTTCGCGCCCGTCCAGCTGACGTTGAGCCCCGGGCGCGGCCTGACGGAGGTGCGCCTCGGCTCCGGGTGGGTCAACCACGAGCGCGCCGATCAGGCAAACGCGATCGAGAACGCCTTGCGGCTTGCCTACGGTGCGCCGCTGTCAGTCCAGACCAGTGAGGAGCCGGGGCCGGACGGCATGCGCGCGACCGCACGCAACGTCGGCTGGAACTTTCCGACCACCACGATCCAGTTCCGCCACTGGCTGGCGACGTCGCCCGAAGGTGTGCAGGACCTGATCTCGATTTCGTTCCTGCGGACGCGGTAGGCGTCCGGCAGCGCTAGGCGACGCCGCGCGCCTGCTCGGCAGCGATTTCGGCCGTGCGCTGGTTATATTGGCGCAGCGCCCGGGTCGCTTCGGGCCCCAGGAACATCTTGCCGTCGATGCCCTGCGCATACGAGCGCCGGACTTCGGGCAGCATCTGATGGCCGGCAAGTCCGGACCCAAAATGGGCGACGACCGCCTCCCCGGGCTCGAGCCGGCGCGGCCACGGCCCGCTATCGTGCAGATGGGGCTCGCGCAGCGATATCTGCGGGCCCTCGCCGCCGCGGGTCAGGCCGACCTCCGTGATCACCACGGCTTCCGTGCCCTGGTTGACGACCTCGATGCACAGGCCCGGCGGCGTAAGTGTCTTGGCGCGCAGGCCGCGGAACGCCGACAAGTCGTCACCCATGGCAATGGTTGCTTTGCCGATGGCGTAGGTGAGTTTGGCGCGCACTTGCACGCCGCGGTTGGGGTCGAGCCACTTGCGCACGCGCTCCACCAGCGCCGCCCAGGGCGACTTGACGTTCGGTCCTTCGCGCCCGAAGCGCGAATCCGTCACTGCACGCAACGATACCGTCACCGAATCCCCCGCCCCCGAGGTGCTGCGCGCCTTATGGACCTTCACTGTCAAAGGCGCGTCAAAATTAGATGTCGGCGTACATGTGGCTCTCGGCGCCGCCGCCTGGATGAGTCACCGCGCCCTTTTCAGCGTCGCCGACCGTCTGAACATAGCGCCACAGCGCACCGGACTGGAAATCCGTCTTGCGTGGCTTCCAAATTGCCCTGCGCTTGGCGAGTTCGGCGTCGGAAACGTCCACTTCGAGTGTGCCGGCGTTGGCGTCGATCTTGATGACGTCGCCGTCCTTGAGCAATGCGATCGGACCGCAAACGGCCGCTTCCGGCCCGACGTGGCCGATGCAAATACCGCGCGTACCGCCCGAGAAGCGTCCATCGGTGATCAACGCAACCTTCTCGCCCATGCCCTGGCCATAGATGGCCGCGGTGGTGGACAGCATCTCGCGCATGCCGGGTCCGCCGCGCGGCCCCTCATAGCGAATCACCAGCACGTCGCCGGCCTGGTACTTCTTCGCCTGCACGGCCGCGAAGCACTCCTCCTCGGAGTCGAACACGCGGGCGGTGCCCTGGAACTTGGTGTGCACAAGTCCTGCGACCTTCACGATCGCTCCCTGCGGGGCCAGATTGCCGCGCAGACCGACGACGCCGCCGGTCTTCGAGATCGGCCGCGAGGTGGGCACGATGACGTCCTGGCCTTCCGGCACCTTCACGTCCTTGAGGTTCTCGGCAATCGTCTTGCCGGTCACCGTGATGCAGTCGCCGTGCAGGAAGCCTCCGTCGAGCAGTGCCTTCATCAGCACCGGCACACCGCCGACGTCGTACATGTCCTTGGCGACGTACTTGCCGCCTGGCTTCATCGACGCGATGTAGGGCGTGCGCTTAAAGATCCTGGCGACTTCATGCAGGTCAAAATCGATACCGGCCTCGTGGGCCATTGCCGGCAGGTGCAGCGCCGCGTTGGTCGAGCCGCCCGAAGCTGCCACCACAACGGCCGCGTTCTCCAGGGCCTTGCGCGTGACAATGTCACGCGGACGCAACTGGCTGCGGATCAGGTCCATGACGACCTTGCCCGACAGCTCGCAGAACTGGTCACGCGACTCATAGGGGGCCGGTGCGCCGGCCGAGCCGGGCAGCGCAAGTCCGATCGCCTCCGAGACGCAGGCCATGGTGTTGGCGGTGAACTGGCCCCCGCACGAGCCCGCCGACGGGCATGCGACCGACTCCAGTTCGATGAGAGTCTTCAAGTCCATGGTGCCGGCAGAGTACTTGCCGACCGCCTCGAACACATCGACGACCGTCACATCCTTGCCCTGAAAACGTCCGGGCATGATGGAGCCGCCGTAGATGAACACCGACGGCACGTTCAACCGGATCATCGCCATCATCAGCCCGGGCAGCGACTTGTCGCAGCCGGCGAGGCCGACGAGGGCGTCATAGCAATGACCGCGCATGGTCAACTCGACCGAGTCGGCGATGATCTCGCGGCTCACCAACGACGACTTCATGCCGGCATGGCCCATGGCGATGCCGTCGGTAACGGTGATGGTGGTGAATTCGCGCGGCATGCCGCCGGCGGCGTTGACGCCACGTTTCACGGCCTCGGCCTGGCGATGCAGCGTGATGTTGCACGGCGCGGCTTCGTTCCACGTCGTCGCCACGCCGACGAACGGCTTGGCGATGTCTTCAGGCCCGAGGCCCATGGCGTAGTAGTACGACCGATGCGGCGCCCGCTCCGGCCCCATGCTGACGTGGCGGCTGGGCAGCTTGGACTTATCGAAGGGTTCGGACATGCCCTGAGTTATAGACGACGCGTGACCGCGTTCAAACGGGCGCCGTCAGCGTCCTTTCACCGCAAAGCGCAGGATGGTCTTCTGCTTCGCTGGCGCTGAGCACGGACGCCTACGCCAGCTCGATGCGGAGTGAGGGGCCTTCGACGCCGATGACGCGCACGCGCGCCCCCGCCGCCACGTCAGGTCCGAGCAGAACCCAATCGGCGCCGCTGATGCGCAGCGAGCCGCGGCCGCCATCCATGGGTTTCCACAGGGTGTATTCGCGCCCGACGAAGTCGGCTGGGTTCGGCTTGCCCTTGGCGAGTGTCGCGGATGGTGGCGGTGCTGCCGCGACAGGAGCCGGGACCGCGGGACGCGCTGTGGCCGGAGGTGCGGCAGGCGGCGCCGGCGGTTGCGCGCGCTGTGCCGGGCGCGGCTGCGGTTGGGGCGCTGGCGGAGTCGTGATGGCAGTCGGGCCAGTGACTCGCATCGGCTGGTTGCCGGCCGGGCGCACAAACGGCCGCGACGGCTTCGCGGGCGCCGCTGCCAGAGGTGGCGGTGGCGCGACAGCGACAGGCGCAGCCGCCTGTGCCGGCCGAACCAGCGGCATCACCGGCGGTTGCGGGCTGAGCTTGGCGGGAATCGGCGACGGTGCGATCGGAGCGACTGCGGCCGGCGCAGCGGCCAACGGTTGCGGCCCTGGCGCGGCCGCTGGAACGGCCGGATCGCCCGCTGGCTTCGGCGGCGCCGCGGCCTCGGCGATCATCGCAGCTGCGCGACGGCGGCCGATCCGCATCGCCAACGCGAACACCGCGGCCAGCACGGCAAACGCCAGCAGTTGAAACGGCAGATCGAAGCGCAAGGTCGGCGGCAAGGCGCCCGGGAACCGCTGGATAGCGAACGCTGCGGCGCCGACCAATGCGGCCGCGATCGCCGCACCCATCAGCATGCCACCGGCGAACAGCATCTCCAGCGCGCCAAGCGCGACGGCAACGATGCCCCAGTGCCAGAACAGGATTTTGCCGAGGAGCGCGGTGACGGTTTCCATGGTCCTCGGTCAGGCGAGACGCGGGCCGAAGTATGACATTCCTAGCCGCGCCCGCGATAGGGCGCGACGCCGGGGTCCGGCACCCAAACGCCCTTGGGCGGCGTCCCAGACTGAAAGAAAACGTCGATCGGCATGCCGCCGCGCGGGAACCAGTATCCGGCGATGCGCAGCCAGGCGGGCTTGATTTCGCGCATCAGCCGCTGGGCGATGCCGACGGTGCAATCCTCGTGGAACACGCCCTCGTTGCGGAAGGCGCCCAGGTAGAGTTTGAGCGACTTGCTTTCGACCAGGTGCGCGCCCGGTACGTAGTCGATCACCAGATGGGCGAAATCGGGCTGGCCGGTAATTGGGCACAGGCTGGTGAATTCCGGCGCGGTGAACCGAACCAGGTACGGGGCATCGGGATGTGGGTTGTCGATGCGATCCAGCGTCGCCTCGCCCGGCGTCTCCGGTGCCTTGACCGCGCGGCCGAGATGGCGCAATTCCTGCGCGCCCGACCGCGACGCCCGCCCCTTGCCCTGCGTGCCCTTTTTCATCGGCCGCAACCTAGGGCGCGCGCCCTGCCCAGCCAAGAGGGACCATGACCTACTCCAGCCGTTTCGTTGCCATCGTCGCCATCTTCGTCGCCAGCCTGATCGCCTCCAACATCATCGCGGTCAAGCTGGTGGCCATCGGTTCCCAGGTGGTGCCCGCCGCGGTGATCCTGTTTCCGGTCACGTATATCATCGGCGACGTCCTGACCGAGGTGTACGGCTTCGCCACGGCACGCCGCGTCATCTGGCTCGGTTTCCTGTGCAACTTGCTGGTGGTGGCAGCCATCTGGGCCGCCGGCGCCCTGCCCGCCGCTGGGTTCTGGGAGGACGGCGAGGCCTGGGCGACGATCCTCGGCCAGGCGCCGCGCATCCTGGCGGCGTCGTTCGTCGCCTACCTGATCGGCGAGTTCACCAACGCCTTCGTTCTGGCCAAGCTGAAAGTCGCCACCGAAGGCCGCCACTTGTGGCTGCGCACCATCGGCTCAACGCTGGTTGGCCAGGGACTCGACTCGGCCGTGTTCATCACCCTCGCCTTCGCCGGCACCCTGCCGACCGGCGCCTTGGTGACCGCGGTCGTGACGCAGTGGCTGGCGAAGAGCGCCTACGAAGCCGCGGCAACGCCGCTGACGTACGCCGCCGTGGGCTGGCTGAAGCGCACCGAAGGCGTCGACGTCTACGACCGCGATACCAGGTTCAACCCGATCGCGCTCGGAGACTAGGCCGCGGCTCCGGCCCGAAACTCCAGCCGCCGCCCGTCATTGCGAGCCGAAGGCGAAGCAATCCAGATGCTTGCGGCGGGCTGGATCGCTTCGTCGCTTCGATTCTCGCGATGACGGTTCGCGATGGTGTTACGGCAGGAACACCGTGCGGCTGGTCCAGGCGATCGCGTCCCAGCTCAACACCGGTGCGCCCGTGGCGGGGAACATGTCGCCCCACATCCCGCCGGTGACCTTGATGTCGAACTTCTTCACGCGATCCGCCGGCGTGGTCGTGACATTCTTCATGATGTCGAGACCCTGGTCGTTGCGGTGGATCTGCATGTAGCTCGTGTTAAAGGAGCCTCAGCGGCCGGCGAAATGAGACCAGACTGTCCAGCCGCCGATGAGGATGAAGCCGATCCCCGCCAGCAACTTCAGGGGAATGGCTGTCAGGTAACGCTCAGCGGCTACACCTGCCGCCACCGCGATGGCGGTCGACAGGACCAAGGCGGCTGCGGCGGCCACAAACACCAGCCACGGACTGCGTTGGCCGTCGGCGGCGAACAGGACTGTCGCCAGTTGAGTCTTGTCACCCAACTCGGCCAGGAACACCGTTACAAAAACGGCGGCCACCGCGGCCAGCGCCTGCGTCACGGTCTACTGCGCCGGGCAGTCGTTGCGGGCCAACCCGATGTCCGCAATGCGCTCGCCAAGCTTGTCATCATAAATGTACGCCAGCGTCGCGCCCTGGTTGAGCAGGTAGCGAACTTCGGCGCGGCCGTATTCAGCGCTGACAATTTCCGATTTCTTCAACGCGATGAACTTACGCGAATCGACGTCGGCTTTGTTCACGGTCACCAGCACGTAGTGGTAGACTAAACGCCCATCCGCGGCGTCCGCGCCCATCAAGCGCCTCTCGGCGTCCACCATGATCGGCGCACGCGAACGAACTTCGCGCGCCGTGTCGGAAAGCAGCGCGGCGAGCGCCTGCGTATCGATTGCTGCACCGGGCGGCGCGTTGGCCTGCCAGTAGAAGTATGCTGCCACCGCTGCAACGGCCGCTGCCCCGCCCGCGATCCAGCGGCGGTCCATCCGCGCTACTTGCCGAAGAACTCGAGGGTAGCTTCGAGCACGTCGTCTTCCTCGGGGTTGCTGAAGTGACCGGGCTCGCCGACGATCTTCACGTCGGCGCCGAGGCGTGCTTCCCAGTCCTCTTTGACGCCCAGCGCGTTGATCTGATTCGCGTCGGAGCCGGACACCACGTTCAGGATGCGGTGCGCGTTGGCCTTGGCCCGCGCCTCGTCGAACGGCAGGTCGATCCACGGCTTGATCGCCTTACTCGGCATGTCGAGCTTGAGCCAGCCGGCGACGCACAACAATCCGTTGATCTCGGACCCGGCCGGCATCTCGGACAGCGCCCGCAGCGCGACCTGGGAGCCAATCGAATGACCGATGATGGCGGTGCGCGCGAGCACGGCCTTGTCGCTTCCCAGCGCCACCTTCAGCTTGGTGATGCAGTCGCTCATCACCGGCTTGTCGGCCGATGGGGCGAGTTCAACGATGGTGTAGGACTCCATCGCGAACTTCTTGCGCGCCTCAAGACGCTTCTGCAGCCAGCCGTACCACAGCTGGTTGGCGCCGTGGGCGAACATGGGAATCGTGAAGATGCGCAAAGGCTGAGTCATGGCCGACACGCTTCTGGCAGCATCCGCCACGCTGGTCAATCGTCTCGTGGCCTGCCAACCTCGCCGCACCGGGCATGCCGTTGCATCTTCCCGGCACCGCCGCGGCAATCGAGGCCGCCTTTGCCCCGGCGATACACTGGGAGGTCGCGGCCGACGACCGCACCTGGCGCACCCTCGAACTTCGCTTGCGCGTGGCTCTCGCCACAAGCCACAGCCGGTGGTGTGGGGGAAGCGCCGGTTGGCGGGCAAGTCCTGAGCGCTACAGTCCAATCCTCTGTAGCGCCTCATTCAGCTTCACCTGCGCGGCCTGGGCGGCCCCCTTGCGTTCGTGCTGTTCGGCGATGACGTGCTCGGGCGCACGCGCGACGAAGTCGTTGTTGGCGAGCTTGCGCTCGATACCCTCGATCTCGCCAGACAAGCGGGTGAGTTCTTTCTCTAAGCGTTTGCGCTCTGCTTCGATGTCGATGACGCCGGCGAGCGGCAACACCAGCACCGAGTCGTCGTGCACGATTTGCGCGGCGCCCTTCGGCACATTCGCGTCGGCGGCTTCGTGCGAGATGGGTGTGACGCGCGCCAGGCGCTCGATCTCGTCACGATGCGCCTCCAGGCGGCGCACCGACTCTTGGCTGCCGCCCCGCATGGTCATGGGAATCTTTGCCGCCGCCGGCACGTTCATCTCTGAACGTACTGCGCGCACGCCGCTGATCAGGCGCAACACCCAGTCGATCTCGGCCACCGCAATCGTGTCGGTCGCCACGGTGCCAAGCTCCGGCCACGGCCCGAAGATCAACAGGTCCTTTCCACTCAGGCGTTCCCAGATCTCTTCCGACAGGAACGGCATGAACGGGTGCAGCAGGTGCAGGATTTGGCTCAGCGCCCACGCGGCGGTCGCCTGCGTCTCGGACTTGGCGGTGCCGTCGGCACCCATCAGCGTCGGCTTGATGAACTCGATGTACCAGTCGCAGAACGTGCCCCAGGTGAACTGGTAGATCGCACTGGCCGCTTGGTCGAACTTGAACGCGTCGAGCGCCTGCGTCACGGCGAGCGAAGCCTTCGCCGTCTCGCCGACGATCCACTTGTTAATGGTGAGCTTCACCGCGCCGGGACTGAACGCCGGTTGCGGCACGCACGCGTTCATCTCGCAGAACTTTGCTGCGTTCCACACCTTCGTGGCGAAGTTGCGGTAGCCCTCCACGCGCTGGGCGCTGAGCTTGATCTCGCGGCCCTGCGCCGCCATGGCTGCCAGCGTGAAGCGCAACGCGTCGGAACCGAACTTGTCGATGAACTCCAAGGGATCGATGACGTTGCCCTTGGACTTGGACATCTTCTGGCCCTTCTCGTCGCGGACCAGTGGATGGATGTAGACGTTCTTGAAGGGCACCTCCCCAAGGAAGTGCAGGCCCATCATCATCATCCGGGCGACCCAGAAGAAGATGATGTCGAAGCTCGTCACCAAAGTATCGGTCGGGTAGTAGCGCTTGAGTTCCGGCGTCTGCTCGGGCCAGCCCAGCGTCGAGAACGGCCACAGCGCCGACGAGAACCACGTGTCGAGCACGTCGGTCTCGCGCTTGAGCGTCGTTTCCTTGCCGTAGAACGCCTTGGCCTGCACCTTGGCCTCGGCCTCCGTCATCTCGACGAACACCGCGCCGTCCGGGCCATACCAAGCCGGAATCTGGTGTCCCCACCAGATCTGCCGCGAGATGCACCACGGCTGGATGTTGCGCATCCACTCGAAGAACGTCTTCTCCCACTGGCGCGGCACGAACACGGTCTCGCCGCGCTCGACCGCCGCCACGGCGGGAATCGAAAGCTTCTTGGCGTCGACGTACCACTGGTCGGTCAGCCACGGCTCGATGACGACGCCGGAGCGGTCGCCGTACGGCACTGCTAGGATGTGGTCGACGACCTTGTCGAGCAGTCCCAGGCCTTCGAGGTCGCTGACGATCTTCTTGCGCGCGTCGAAGCGATCCATGCCGCGGTACGCTTCCGGCACGTTCTCGTTCAGCTTCGCGTCCGCATCGAAAATGTTGATCATCTCGAGGTTGTGGCGCCTGCCGACCTCGAAGTCGTTGAAGTCGTGCGCCGGGGTGATCTTCACCGCGCCGGTGCCGGCCTCCGGGTCAGCGTGCTCGTCGCCGACGATCGGGATGCGCCGCCCGCTCAGCGGCAGCGTGACGAACTTGTCGATCAATTCCGTGTAGCGCGCGTCCTCTGGATTCACCGCGACCGCCGTGTCGCCGAGCATCGTCTCCGGCCGCGTCGTCGCCACGGTGATGTAGCGGTTCGGCAACCCTTCCACCGGGTACTTGATGTGCCACAGGAATCCCTTGGTCTCGCGCGGCTCGACCTCCAGGTCGGAGATCGCCGTGTGCAGGCGCGGGTCCCAGTTCACTAAGCGCTTGTCGCGATAGATCAGGCCCTGCTTGTGCAGCGTGACGAACACGTGGCGCACCGCGTCCGACAGGCCATCGTCCATAGTGAAGCGTTCGCGGCCCCAATCGGCGGTCGCGCCGAGGCGGCGCAGCTGGCGGATGATGGTGCCGCCCGATTCGGCCTTCCATTTCCACACGCGGTCGATGAACGCTTCGCGGCCGAGTTCCTTGCGGCGGATGCCCTGAGCTTCGAGCTGGCGCTCGACGACCATCTGCGTCGCGATGCCGGCGTGGTCGGTGCCCGGCTGCCACAGCGTGTCCTTGCCGCGCATGCGCTCGAAGCGGATCAGGATGTCCTGCAGCGAGTTATTGAGCGCGTGGCCGATGTGCAGGCTGCCGGTGACGTTCGGCGGCGGGATGACAATCGTGTACGGCTTCGCGTTGGCGCGGTTGCCCCCCGCTTGAAACGCGCCGGATTTCTCCCAGCGTTCGTACTGCCGGGCCTCAACTGCCCCGGGCTGGAACGACTTTTCCAATGCCATGCGTGAAAGCCCAAAGACCGCGATGCGGGACCACGACGGCAGTCCCGGCGGCGGCGGCGGCAACCCTAGTGCAGATGCCCGCGGGCGGGCAACCTGCCCTGACGGGCGTGTTGGCTAGCGGTCTAGGACGAGAACCACGCCGGCCATGGTGACGCCGGCGTTGGTCGTCGAGAGGTACTGGTAGCGGCCGCCGATGGTAAACTGGCGGCGATAGGTTGCACCCGATGCGATGCGCCCTGAGTCGAACTCCAGCGCGCCGGTCGGCAGCGCCACCAACATCGGCGCGGCTGCGCGCAGCAGGGTCACCGTCTGCGCCCCGCGCGACGTGTTCCGCCACTCGACGACGTCGCCTGCGCGGATGCGAATCTCTTGTGGATCGAACTCGTTCGACGCCGTCATCCGCACGATGTGAACGGCACCGATAGGCCTGGCGGCCGCTGAGGGTGCCGCGCTCTGCGTCGTGCACCCGGGCAACGCCAGGGCGAGGCCGGCGAAGGCCAACGCAAACGCACCGCGCGACGCCACACTGCGCACCAATCTACCGCAAGAAACGTGGACCGCCGGCTAGTCTTTGTCGGCGCGGCCGGATAAGCGCGAGATCTCGCGCTCGACGGCCCGCGCGACGATAGCCTGCAGGTTGCGGTCGAGCCACTGCTTGAGCATCGGCCGCAACAATTCGCGCCCCAGTTCTTCAATGGTGCGCTGCGGGTGGCCAAGCGGCATACCGGTGACCGCCGACACTGTGGCGCCGAGACCGGCGAACGAACGCGTCGCCGCAGCTTCCGTGTCCCGCGACACCAGACCCTCGGCCATCATGCCCCAATCCTGATGCTGGCGCGGCGGCTCGGGCTGATGCTGCGGCGGCGGCATCGCCATTTGGGGCGGGGCCTGCTGCTGCATTGACATGGGCGGCTGCATCTCTGGCTCCGACATCATCACGGCGCGCACCGCATCGTAGTCGGGCTCTGGTGGGGGTCGGCGGGCCGGCTGACGGTTGAGGCTCACTACCGTTCCGTCGTCCTGCACCACTTCGGTGAGGTCGAGAACGGCCGGTTCTTCCATCCGCATCGGCGCGGGCTTCTCGGGCATCGGCGCAACTTTGCGCGCGGCCGGAGGTGGCGGTGGCGGAGCGACGGCCATGGGCTCCGGCTCGGGGTCCGGCATCACCAGGGCGGGCTTCGGCTTGGGTTTCGGCGCCGGCGGCGGTGGAGCGGGTGCGGCAGCGGCCGGAGCAGATGCAGCGGCGCGCGCGGCGCCATCGGCAGCCGGCTGCTCACCATCTTCAGAAATGATGCGGCGAATGGAGGAGAGAATCTCCTCCATTGTGGGTTCGTGCTGGGCTTCTGCTTCTTCGGCCACCGGTCAGACCATTGCCGGCCGGCGAGACAGCCGGCCAACCCTCTTGAACCCCGGTATGCACACGGACCGTACGCTAGCTATGGTCAATTCGCCACCACAAGCAATTGTGGCCCTTCTGCGCCCGATCACAAAATAGACCGCAAATTTCCGGGAGAATCAATCTTCGATTTGGGAAAAGGGGGCGAATCGACTCAAAAGACGAATCCGCGCGCCCGGGTGAGGCCCGGGAGGATCGGAGTCGATGCATCGAACACCTCCCGGACGCCGAACGCCTGGCCGTGCCGCTCGACGACCGTTGCCTTACCGACGCCACCCCGCAGGAAGACCCCCGCCAGGCGTCCGCCGTCCGCCAGTTGCGCCTTCAGCGCCTCCGGCACATCTTCGGCTGCACCCGAAAGCAGGATGCGGTCGTATGGCGCGCGCGACGGCTCGCCGGCCGCCAGCGAACCGACGGCAACGAAGGTGTTGTTGAGATCGAGGCGCGACAGCAGGCGGCTGGCACGCGTCGCAAGGTCGCCGTCGACCTCCAGCGCAACGACCCGTGCGGCAAGACGTGCCAGGACAGCGGTCGCGTAGCCGCAGCCGCTGCCGATCTCAAGCACCCGGTGGGTGCTTTGCACGTCCAGCGCCTCGAGCAGGCGGCCAAGGACGCGCGGCTCCATCAGGAAGCGGCCCGGTGCGATCTCCAAGTCCTCGTCGACATAGGCGACGCCCGCGAGGCGCTCCGGCACGAACAGCTCGCGCGGTATGTCGCCCATCGCCGCAACGATGCGCGGGTCGAGAACACGATTTGGCCGCAGCTGACTCTCCACCATCTGGCGGCGCGCAGCGGCAGTATCGAACACGGTCGCAACGGCAGTCATCGAGACCCCCCAAGGCCTTTCATGCCTTATGGCAGCGGGCAGCGCGGCTGGCAATCGCTTCGGGGCACTTCGGCGACCCGTAAAGCTTCAGTTCTGCCGCCCTTCTTCTACCTCTTCAACGCCACGAAGGCGCCACGACGGGTGCCGAGTGTCGCGTCTCGTGGCCGCCCCGCTCATCCCCGCAACGAAACCGCGACACCAGTCGTGGCTCGACCTGTTGGTCAGCATCGCGGCCGGCGCGGTGTTGACCACCGGCATTTGGGCCCAGACCCGCGGCGCCGTCGAGGCACGCCGCCCTAGCCCGCCCGCCGGTGACACGACGGTGCACCCGTTTCACGAGATCGGGGTCGCATCCTGGTATGGCGAGCCCTACCACGGCCGCCGCACCGCCAACGGCGAACTCTACGACATGAACCTGATGACTGCGGCCCACCGCACCCTGCCGCTGCCAACCTACGTTCGGGTCACCAATCTGGAGAACGCGCGCTCGGTGGTGCTGCGCGTCAACGATCGCGGCCCGTTTATCGATGGCCGCATCATCGACGTGTCCTTCGGCGCGGCCCAGTTGCTTGGATTTGTGTGCGAGGGCCTGGTGCGGGTTCGAGTCGATGAAGTCGGCGTGACGGACTAGGAACCCTCTGCCCGGCGCTTCAGCGCAGCCAGGTCGTTCCAGACGTAGGCAATCTCCGTGATCGGGTGAGTGCCAACCGCTCCGGCTCTTTCACCGGCAATTCGTGCACCGCGCCGCGCGTAGAATCGGCGTGCTGCCTCGTTCTCCCGCAGTACCCATGCGCCGAGCGTCCTACAACCGCCTCTGCCGAGCGCGTCCGCAAGACGCGCGAGGAGGGTCTTACCAATGCCCCGACGTTGAACGTCGCTCGACACGTAGAGCGCATGAACCTCGGAATCTGCTCCGAGGGCGGCACCTGAAGGAGGTCCTGCCGCACCGAATCCGACCAGCCGCCCCTCCCGTTCGGCAACGAACAGGAGCCGCGGGGGTGTGCGCTGGTGCGCCCTCCGTCACATATCGGCGCGGGCTGGCGCGCTCAGGGCATCAAGGATGGCGTCGGGCAACAGACCGCGGTATATCGTCCGCCACGTCTCGACATGCACGACGGAGATGGCGTCGCAGTCGGCAAGCGCCGCAGCGCGGACTTTGGTCCCTTTCTGTTGTGGCGTCCTTGACCCCATCGGGAGCGAATCCTATACACCCCGGAGTTCCTGTCGACCTGGGGCCAGGTGGCGGAGTGGCTACGCAGCGGCCTGCAAAGCCGTGTACACCGGTTCGAATCCGGTCCTGGCCTCCAACCTTCGGCAAGCCTCGGCGCGACCATTTGGAACGACCGCTGCGTTCCCCTATTGGCGTCCGCGTTCTGCGGTTGCTATAACCCCCCCGCCCAAGCGCAGGCGTGGAACGGCGCGAGACGCCAGTTTTTCCTCGGTAGCTCAGCGGTAGAGCAGCCGGCTGTTAACCGGCGGGTCGGCGGTTCGAATCCGTCCCGAGGAGCCATATCGTCGCCTTTCAAACTCGGCGACCAGTTGTTGAACACGAGCCCCGATCATCGCAAGGTGGTCGGGGTTTCGCTTTTCTAACGTGGTGTCGCGGGCATGCACGACGCGCGCGATCTCGATCGCGATCTCCGCGCGCGAAGTGGAGAGTGGGCGCGAGCGTCCGCGGGTGCCCGATCGCTCTCTCCGAGCCCGTTTTGGGCGGAGACTGGGGAGAGAGAGCCCGGCGCCCGTTTAACAGAAACGGAGACCCGTTTTACAGACGGAGAGAAAATACAAACACGTCTCCATCGGAGAGCACGCCGCGGAGAGCCGCGTGGCGCTTCGCGAATCTCGGGCGCGGCTGTAAAACTGACCGTGCCGACGAGGAAAGAACGATCACCGATCGTTCTTTCCTTCTCTCCGGACCGGATGTTGAACAGCGGGAGGGCGCCGAATCGCCCGACCTCACGCTGTCGGCTGCCCGACGCCCGCCTGCCGCAGCGAAGCCTCGGTGGGGCCTCGTCCCGCGCAGCAGTCGGCCAGCTTGCCGTTGATCACGACAGCCTCCGCTCAGGCCTTCTTCTGCGTAGCGACCCAGTCGCGCAGCGCAAGCGGGCGGATCCCCCACACCTTTTCAAGGCTCGTGATGTCAGCCGAGTAGCCGATGCGCTCGAACCACTCGAGCATGAGCGCGATGTCCTCGCTGGACTTTCGCACTGCCTCGATCGGGATCGGTTCGTACGTGACCTTCTTGCCGAGGATCTCGCTCAGCGCCTCGGCTGCTTCGACCATCGTCACCGCGTCGCCCGCGATGTCGACCTCGACATTCTTGTGCTTCTGCGCGTCGATGAATGCCCGCGCGCCGAACTTTCCGATGTCGTCCGCCGCGATCATCTGAAGCTTGGTCGTGGGCCCGAGGGCGGTGAGGATCTTGTCGCCCTGGATGAACATGGGGGAGAGAAGGTTCTCCATGAAGAAGACGGGGCGCACGATCGCATAGGACGGGAACCCCAGAGCCTTCACGGTCTGCTCGACGCGGAATTTGTTGTCGAAGTGCGGGATGCCCGTCGCTTTGTGAGCGGAGCCGACCGACGCATACACGAACTGCTGCACGCGCTGCTCGCGCGCGACCTTCGCGAGCCGCTTGCCTTGCTCCTCCTCTTTGGCGACGCCCGCTTCCCAGGTGTTCTGGACGGCATAGACGCCCCAAGCGCCAGCAACTGCGCGCTCGAGCGATGGGGCGTCGTCGAGGTCGCCCTTCACGAGTTCCACGCCGAGACCCTTCAGCGCCCGGGCCGCGTCGCCGTCCGGGTTGCGCGTCATCGCACGGAGCTGAAAGCCACCATGTTTCGCGAGGTATCCGAGCGTCGAGCCGCCCTGCTTTCCCGTCGCGCCGGTGACCAAAATGACGTCCTTGTTTGCCATATCAGATCTCCCTTATTCACTTCGATTCACGACTCAATTCGCAACGTTCTGACGTCACACCCGTACGACGAGCTTCCCAAGCGCGCGATCGCTCTCCATCAGGGCGTGCGCTTGCCGCACGTCGCCGAAGTCGAAGGTGCGCGCGCGGAGCGATGGAATTCGCCCTGCAGAGATTCCTTCTGCGATCGCTCTCAGCGGCGCGTCGGTGAGCGGTAGCGCCGCCGTGCCGAGCATGCCGCTCGGGAAGAAGCTGAGGCGCGTTGCGTTTGGGAGGTCCTGCATCAGATGGAAGTTCTCCAATACCGGCGGGCCTCCAAGGAGGCCAACGACCGTCACAGCTCCAAACGGCTTCAGCACCTTGATCGTGTCGCGCAGCGTCGTCGCGCCTACGACCTCGAGGGCGGCATCGACCCCCTCGGGAAACGCTCGCCGCACGTCCTCTTCAATTTGTCCTCGGTCCACGATGGCGACGTCGGCACCCACCTCGCGCAGCCGCTGAACGTGACCCTCCGAGCGGGTCGTCGCTACGACGGTTGCGCCGAGCATCTTCGCGTACGCAGTAGCGGCCATTCCGACCGAAGACGTCGCCCCGCGAACGAGGAGAGTCTGCCCCTTCGCGAGGCCGAGACTCCTACCCAGCGCGCCCCAGACAGTCAGATACGACTCGGGTAGCGCCGCGAGCTCCTCCCAGGACAACGTCGTGTCGTGGAGGTCGATCACGTTGCTGCGCAAGACCGCGACCTCCTCGGCGTAACTTCCGGGCCGCGAGAATTGCATTCCGCCCATCGCAGTGGCGACACGCTGGCCCGTGCGGAAGGTTCCGGACGCGTCCGAGATGACCTCGCCGACGGCTTCGATGCCAGGCACCACCGGGCTGTTGATGGGGCCCATCTTGCCGGTTCGGCGATACACCTCGGCCCGATTGAGACCGAAGGCGCGGACGCGGATCGTTACCTCGTCCGTCTTGGCTTGTGGCGCCGGAATGTCGGCGAGCGTGAGAACCTCGGGGCCGCCGGCCCGTTCGATGATGTAGGCTTTCATGTTCGTTCTCCTGCCTGTTCGAGCGGTTCAACTGCGGGGACGGTTGGTCGAGAAGAGGTAGCGGTGGATCTTCCATGCGCGGTTTTCATGCCGGAACACGAAGAGCTCGTTGTTGCCCTCGGCTACCTCGGCGCCTGCGGCGAGGATGCGCGTACGGCCTGCCGAGGTCGTGCGAGCCCAGGCCCAGTCGCCAGCCTGCTGGACGTCGTGAATCTCGAAACGGATGTTGAGCTTGAGGGTCACCCGGCACGAACTGCGTCGCGACCAGCCAGCGCCGGCGCGTGCTGCGGCATGAACACGGGCTCGCTGCCGTACAGCCCAAGGATATCGTCGATGGCGTTGGCGTTGAGGGCAGTCTCGTACCTTTGAATCACGTCACGGATTGCCGCGACCGCTCGCGCATCGGGCTGTGCGCTCGCCACCGCGCCAGCGGTTGGAGATGCTTGTGCCGTCCTCGTGGCGCACCCCGAAGTCGCAGCCCACGAAACCACCCAGGTGGCAGCAACTGCGATTCGAATACAGTTCTGAGCGTTCATGGTGTCCTCTTCAAGCGCGGGGCTGATTGGTGGCGAACAGGTAGCGGTGAATGCGCCACTCGCCGCCCTCGCGCCGGAAGATGAAGAGCTCGTTGTTGCCCTCGGTGACTTCGACGCCCGCGGCGAGGATCCGCGTGCGGCCGGCGGAACTGGTGCGAGCCCACGCCCAGTCTCCAGCCTCTTCGATCTCGTGGACCTCGAAGCGGATGTTGAGCTTGAGGGTCTCAAACACTTGCTTGTAGCCGGCGCGCACAGCGTCGCGGCCAACGAGGGCCGGCGCGTGCTGCGGCATGAAGACGGGTTCGCTGCCGTAGAGCGCGAGAATCTTTTCGAGGTCGTTCGCGTTGAGCGCGAGCTCGTACGTCTTGATCAGTTCCTTGATGGTCATGGCCTTCCTCCGTTGCGCAGCGGTGAGGTCCGTCTGCGAAGAAGAACATAGGCCTCTCGTATTTGACGCGGTAGACCTGTTATTGATAGCATGCCTACCATAAATGGAAGGACTCCTTTGGACCTGAAGGCCGCCGAGATGTTCATCGCCGTCGTTCGAGCGGGGAGCCTTTCGGCCGCGTCGCTGAAGACGCGGGTGCCCCTAGCGACCCTCAGCCGGAACGTCCGCCAGCTGGAGGAAGAACTCGCCGTCCAACTGCTCGAGCGAAGCGCGCGCGGGACGAAGCTCACGGATGCGGGCATGCTGCTGTACGAGCACGCCAGCCGCGGCATCGACGCCCTGCACGAGGGCGAGCTTGCGGTGACGAGCCACCAGAACGTCCTGAAGGGACGGCTGCGGCTGTCGATACCACCGTCGTTCGAGCCGTGGTGGGAGCTGCTCGCCGCATTTCAGCGAGAGCATCCCGACATCCAGGTGTTTGTCTACACGACTGAGCGCGCCGTCGACCTGAGCATGGAAGGCGTCGATATCGCGTTGCGAATTGGGCCCGTCGTTCACGAGAGTCTCGTGGCGAAGCGCCTCTTGCGGTACCGCCACATCCTGGTCGCAAGCCCCGCACTGCTCGAACGATTCGGAACGCCGACAAGCCCCGATGCGTTGTTCGCGCTACCCGCTGCGATCTGGGTCCGCGACGCGAACGCTCATCGGCCTTGGCGCCTCGGCGAGCGAGAGATCGAACCGACGCCAGTCCTGGCCGTCAACGACTACCTCCATCTGCGCCAGCGCGCGATCCAAGGAGACGTTGTCACCGAGCTTCCTCCATTTCTAGCGACCGAGGCGCTGCGCGATGGGCGCCTTGTGGCGCTGCTGCCTGAGCACCCGTTCCCGGAACAAGAGGTGAGCCTGCTCTACCAGCGGCAGCAGCAACCCTCGCGAGTTGTCCGTGCCTACCTGGACTACTGCCAGCGCGCGGTCGGACGCTACCTCGGGGGTACGTGAGATCGAGCACCGGCGCAGTCGCCCAACGCCCACGCGCCTCGATGGTCAGTCACCTACAAGTCGAATGCGAGGGCTACCGCGTCCAGGGCATCAGCCGCGCGCGGTTCACGGCCGCCTGCTTCTCGTGGTCGAGGTCGCGCAGTACGCGCTGCAGCTCGCGCAGGCTCTCGACGTCGAGCGGGTCGAGGCCGATGCGGTACCGAGCCAATCCAGCGCCATCCGGGCACTACAAGGCACTAGGCGGGGCCTCGATCGACTGGTTCGATCGAGGCCTCGCGCCTTCTATTCTCGCTCAATGACCGATCCGATCACCGCACAAACAGCCCTTGCCCGGCTCAAACACCAGGGCAAGAAGAGCGTCGTGGCGGGCATGGCCCGCTATGGCATCCCGTCGACCAACGCCGTCGGAGTGACGGTCGGGGACGTCAAGCGTTACGCCAAGACGATTGGCCGCGACCACGCCCTCTCAGGCGAGCTGTGGAAATCGGGTGTCTACGAAGCGCGACTCCTTGCCGCCTTCGTCGGCGAGCCGGATCGCGTGACCGGCGTACAAATGGATCGGTGGGCATCGGACTTCGACAGCTGGGCGGTGTGCGACACGGTGTGCTTCGCTCTGTGCGACCGCGCGCCCCTCGCCTGGTCAAAGGTGAAGACGTGGGCCGGCACCAAACCCGAGTTCAAGAAGCGCGGCGCGTTTGCGTTGTTGTGGGGCCTCACGGTCCACGACAAGGACGCGCCCGACCGCCAGTTCCTCGACTGCCTGCCGTTGATCGAGCGCGCCGCCCTAGACGAGCGTGACTACGTAAAGAAGGGCATCGACATGTCCCTGCGCGCGCTCGGCAAGCGCAACCCTTCGCTGCGCGTGGCCGCGCTGAACTTGGCGAAGATCCTGACTCAATCGACCGAAGGACCTCAGTCCTGGATCGGCCGCAGCACGATCCGCGACCTATCCAACGCAAAGGCCCGAAGCGGCTAGGCGTCAGTCCTTGGCCAGTTCCGCCGCGAGGAATTCGTCCAACCGGCGGTGGCCTTCGGCGACACCGGACTCCATGGGCGACTTGAGCACCGCGTCCCGCGTGGCCTTGGAGTCGTACTGCAGGACACTGGTAACCAGCGTCTTGTTGGCCCCCTCCTCCGTGATCTGCTGCGTGATCAGTGACTCGCCTGCGTACCACTTCTGGTCGAACGCCTCGGTGAAGACAACGCGCTCGGGCGCGACAACTTCCTTGTAGGTGCCGCCCCAGCCCATATCGCGCCCGTCCAGGTGGCGCGCGAGGAAGCGATACCTGCCGCCGGGGCGCAGGTCGATGTCGCACTCGACCAAGGACCATCCGCGCGGACCGCCGAACCAGCGCTTGAGCAGGTCGGGTTTGGTCCACGCGTCGAACACCAGGCGGCGCGGCGCATCGAACATCCGCGTCATGACAATCTCGCACTCGCCGCGCGTCGTCACCTTCAGGGCATACATCGCGCCCGTACTCATGGCGCCCCCCGCTTCTTCTTGGGATGCGGTGCCTGCAGTTCGCTCAACAGCGCATCGAGCCGCTGAAAGGCCCCCTCCCAATGTTCGCGGTAGCGTTCGATCCACTGGTTGGCGGCGGCCAGCGGTTTGGCCTCCAGCTTGACGGGGCGGCGCTGCGCGTCGCGGCTGCGCGACACCAGGCCTGCCCGTTCCAGCACTTGGATGTGCTTGGAAATCGCCGGCTGGCTCATATCGAAGGGCTCGGTGAGTTCAGTCACCGACGCCTCGAACACGACGTAGCGCAGTACCGCGGCGACATCCACGGCACGGTTGCACCGAACGGAACCGCGGCTACAAGTTGTGCCTTGCTCCGACTACACCGGGGGTTGCTGCCATGCCGCGCGTCATCCACTTCGAGATCCTGGCCAAGAACACCGCCACCGCCACCAAATTCTACAAGGACGCCCTGGGCTGGAAGATCAACGCGTGGGAAATGCCAGGACAGACATATTGGATGGCGTCGACCGGCGCGAAGACCGAGGTCGGCATCGACGGAGGCATCATGGACGCCGGTCGCCTCGGGCAGCCGGTGATCAACACCGTTGAGGTGAAGGCGTTCAAGTCGGCGCAGGCCAAGATCGAGAAGGCCGGCGGGCGGCTCGTCCAGGGCCCCTACCACATTCCCAACGTCGGCCTGCACGGCTACTTCGCCGACCCGGACGGAATCCTGTTTGGCGTGCTGCAGCCGCCGAAGGTTGGTGCGGTGCAGGCCAGTGCCGCGCCGGCGCGCAAATCCGGCCCGGCCGCCAAGAAGTCGACTGCGCGCAAGGCGGCGAAGCCGAAGGCCCGCAAACCTGCATCCAAACGCGGCAAGGCCAAGCGGTAGCACTCCGCTCTCAGTCCGGACTTGCTAGACTGGCGCCCCGAACAATTGGTGGTCGTGCTCCAAGGCTATGTCGGACAAAGCGAAGCAAGCCCTCTTCGATGCCCTCGCCAACAACAACGGCGACATGAAGCTCGCCAGCGAAGAGGCGGTGAAGAAGCTCGAGAAAGAACTGAAAATTCCCCGCCCCGCAGCGATCTCGCTGATCGCCAAGGGTAGCGCGAAATCCCGCAGTCCTAGAATTCGAGCGGACTGGAATTCGAGCGGCCTAGAATTCGAGCGGAATGACCGCGTACTGATCCCAACGCAGGTTGCGGACCAGGTTGGAGAAGTCGTCGGTCCACACGCCCTTGCCCGGCACCGGGTTGAGCGGCATCCACGGCACCCTCTGCCAGCCGAAGCGCTCCAGGTCGTTTTCCTCCGGGCGCGCAACGACAACCCACTGCGACGGCAACCCGAACGGCGTCATAAAGGCGTCGTTGAAGTCGACCTCGCGGCCGTGCAGGCCCAGCTCCTGCACCACATTTGCCACCACCGGCGACAGATCGACGTAGGTGTTGGTGATGTGCAGCAGAAGCAGCCCCTTCGGCGCCAGCTTGCGGAAATAGAGTTCGATCGCCTCCTTGGTGAGCAAGTGCACCGGGATTGCGTCGCCGCTGAATGCGTCCACGAGAATCACGTCGAACGACGCATCCGGCTCCCGAGTCATGTTCAGGCGCCCGTCGCCGATGACGATATCGATCGGGCCGCGCCCGCAGCCGCTTAGATACGTGAAGTAGCGCTGGTCCTGGGCGATCGCCGCCTCGACCGGATCGATCTCGAAGAACCGCATGCGCTGGTCCGGCCCGACGTAGCAAGACACCGAACCAACGCCGAGACCGATCGCGCCCACCCGCGCCGGCACGTTCCCGTCGTCCCGCATGATCGAGAACGCCTGCCCTACCGGTCCTTCGCGGGCGTAGTAGGTGATCGGCAGCAGCGAATAGGTGCGGTTCTGCGCGCCGTGGTTGGTCGTGCCGTTGACCAGGATGTGGTACTCGCCGCTGCTGGCCCTCGCGTAGTTGACGGAATAGACGCCGAAAAAGCTGCGCACGCGTTCAAGCCGGTACTCCGGCGCAGACCAGGAGAGTTTCGGCAGCGGAATCGATCCGTCCGTCATGCTGTAGCGCAGGGTTCCGAGCACGTCCGGCGACTCGACCGCCAGCACTGCGACCATGCCGAGCGCGAGTCGCAGCGGCCGCGTCGAGAGCGCCAACAGGAACAGGATCGTTGTAGCGATGAAGGTTGCGCTGGCTAGCACGTCGTCCCACGGCAGGAGCGCTTCGACGGTCCGATTGGCGATGCCGAGGACATTGTGGTCGAACAGCCAATAGACGGCGGCTGCGGTCCAATCCTGCCAGTGGTCCTCGGTCAGAAGGGCGAACAACGCAATGGGCAGCGCAATGTCGAGTGCCCAACGGTAGACGCCAAATCGCTTGGCGGCCGATGGCCACTGCGGCCACGGGCGCAGGAGGACAGCGGCCAGCATCGCCAGCGGGTACTCGTACACGCTGTTGAACACCAACGGCGCGACGATGGCCGCGAGGATTCCGCCGAGCACGCCGCCGAGCGACATCCACAGGTAGAACTCGGTCAGCCGCGACACCGTCGGGCGCAGCCGCGCCAATTCGCCGTGGCACACCATGGCCGTGAAGAACACACCGCCCAGGTGCAGGACCAACAACGCATATAGGTGCGGCGTCTCGAACAGAACGACGACCAACACCAGCCACAGCGCCTGGCCCCAGATCATCGCGACGTGCGGCAGCAACGGGCGGCGCGCGAACACCAGCACGAACGACAGCAGGTAGAGAGCGAGCGGCAGCACCCACAAGAATGGCGCCGCCGCAATGTCGGTGCCGACGTGCAACGTCGCGCCAAGCAGAATAGCCGCCGGCACCAGCGACAGGACCAGCCAGCGCAACCGCAGCTTCCACGTCACGCGAGCGATCAGCGGCGCGAAGACGCCGCCCTCTTCCGCCTCGGCGGCGCGGTAGTGGCGCAGCAACAACCATCCGCACACGCCGATCGCCAACACCAGCAGCGCGTAGCCGAGGGCCCACAGGTGCGTCTGCCGGATCAGCCCGAAGTTCAGTTCGATCAGCAGCGGGTACGCCAGTAGTGCGATCAGGCTGCCGAGATTGCTGCCGCCATACAGAAAGTACGGATCGTGCGCGTGCGGATGATCGACGTGGGCGAACCAGCGCTGCAGGAGGGGCGCAGTTGCCGACACGGCGAGGAACGGCAAGCCGACCGACGTCGCGAGGACCCCAATAAGCCAGAACACCGGCGTGCCCTCCGTCGGCGCCTCAACCGCTGGGTCGATCGCTATGGGCAAGAAGGCGAACGCTGCCAGCAGCAGCACCGCGTGCACCGCTTGCTGGGCGCGGACGGCCAGGTACCGGGTGCTCAGGTGCGCGTAGGCGTACCCAGCCAACAGGGTGGCCTGGAAGAACACCATGGCCGTATTCCACACGGCGGGTGAGCCGCCGAGCCGCGGCAGCACCATCTTGGTGAACATCGGCTGGACCGCGAACAACAGGAACGCGCTAAGGAACAGCGTCACCGCATAGGCGGGCATGACGAACGGGGCGCCCCGCGATGGCGGCGCCGGGTTGCTGCTTTCGAAGTTGCTCACCGCGACTGTCCGCCCCCCCGCGATCCGGCGCGTTATACAGCGCGCGCGTGCGGCCGCCATCGCCAAGTGCCGGCTCCGGACCGTGGGTGGCTGAAAATAGCCACCCACGGTCCGAGCGGCGCCCGCTCAAGCGGGAAGAATCACTTAATTGCAATCACTTAGGCGCAGCTAGCGCGTGGCACACGCCTTGCGATGGTGAATGCCAGCGGACACTCTCATCGGTGATGCTCATGGCGCAGGGCAAGGTCAAGTGGTTCGACGCTCGCCTGGGCTATGGCTTCATTCAGCAGGGCGATGGTTCGCCTGACATCTTCGTACACTTCACCGCGCGCGATATGTCGGGTCTCAAAGAACTGACGGCCGGAATGGCCATCAGCTTCGAACCAAGCCGCGACAGCGGCGTTATGCGCGCGACCAACCTCAGGCTGGATCGCGCCACCTAGCCCACGACGAATCGTTTGAAGGCCTGGGCCGCCCGCGAGGCGTTTTGTGCTTTTCGTGCACATCGACGGACGTCGTGTCTGCCGCGATCAAATCTACATGCCGTCGTGTGGCTAAGACTTGGGAACGATGCTAGCGTTACCGATGATTCGCGAGAAACGCTGGGGGAGTGGCCCTAGGGCTGGAGCCCCGCTGCCATGGTCGTTTCCATCGTCATGACTCCCCAAGAGTTCGCCAACGCGGTGCTCGCGCACCAGCGCTTTGTGGCCGGACGCGGCGGTGGCAAGCGGGCCGAGTTGCGCTTCGTGAATCTTTCGGGTTTGCGCTTCCCGCGTATCAACCTGTCTGGCGCGATCCTCACCGGCATTAACCTTAGCCGCAGCACGTTGCACGACGCCGATCTGGGGTTCACCGACATGTTCTGCGCGAATCTGGTCGGCGCGGACGCGCGCGGCAGCAACTTCTTCCGTGCCGACATGCGCGGCGCACAGTTGCACCGCGCAAAGCTGGTCGGAGCCAATCTGTCTGAAGCCGATCTGCGTCCCGGCACCATGTCGGGCACCGACAAACGGATGCTCGCCGATCTGTCTGAGACAGAGATGGATGATGCCAAGCTCAACGGCGCCAACCTGACCGAGACCAGCTTCGCCGGCGCGTCGATGAAACGCGTGGAGATGAAGGGCACCAACGTCATCCGCTCCAACTTGTCCGGTGCGGATTTGACGGGCGCCAATCTCGAAGGCGCCAATGTCCAGAACGCCGACCTGGCGGGCGCCACGCTGGCGCAGGCCAACCTGCGCTTCGCCAAGTTCAATGGCTCCAACTTCAAGGGCGTCGCGCTCAAGGATGTCGACCTATCCGGCGCCGACGTGCGCGGCTCGCAGATGGCGCGCCGCCTCGACTCGTTCTCGGTCGACATTCAGGACGTGCTGAAAAATCACGTCACGTGGGTCGAAAGCGGCGGCGAGCGCGGCAAGCGCGCCGAGCTGCCGGGCGCCGACCTGCGCGACGCAGACTTCAGCGGCATGGTGCTGAACGCCGCCACGTTTACGCGCGCGAACCTCGCCGGTGCAAGCTTCACTAAGGCGATGCTGATGTTCGCCGACTTCTCTGGCGCCGTCCTCACGAACACCGACTTCACTCAGGCGGACATGCGCGGCGCCAACTTGAAGGACGCGTCGGTGGTGATGGCGAAGTTCCGCCGCACGCAGATGAGCAAGGCTCCGCTGCGCACCAAGGACGGCACGCGCCACTGGCCGACCAATCTCACCGGTGCCGACCTGTCCGGCGCCGACCTGTCCGACTGTGACCTGCGCGGCGCCACGCTCGACGGCGCCAACCTGCGCGGAGCCAACCTGGCGCGCGTCAACCTCGAGGGCGCGTCGCTTGAGCGCGTCGACCTCGCCACCGCCAACACGACCGACGCGATCCTGCCAGGCGGCCAAGCCGCCTGACACGTATTCGACCACTTCGGGTTCAAGGTCCGTAAGACGGCCACAACATCGAAGCGGTCTGCCACGAGGGTGTGGCGAAGGCCGCCAAGGCCACGGGCAAGGCACGCCCCAAACAGCGCTAGTCGGCCGTGTTAGTGTCGCCCGACAGAGTCGTCGGGAGGACGATCCATGTTTGCGCGTGCGCTATTCGGTGTGCTGCTGGTTTGCGGTCTCGCAGGACCCGCCAGCGCCGGCTTCTACGAAGGCGTTCTTGCTGCGCAGAAGGACGACTGGGCCACGGCCATGAAGGAGTGGCTGCCCCTGGCCAAAGAAGGCAATCCAGGCGCCCGCTCCAACGTTGCCGACCTCTATCTGCACGGTCTTGGGGTCGAGAAGAACGAGGAGGAGGCCTTGAAGTGGCATGCCCTCGCCGCAGAGCAGGGTGTGCCTAAGAGCCAACTGTTCCTCGCCATCGCCTACGCCGAAGGCGAGCTGGTGGCCAAGGACCCCGCCGCGGCCTTGAAATGGGCCTTCATCGCCCGCAACTCCGGTAACCCGGATGCTGGCGGCATGCTGTTCAGTCTGATCCAGGGTGTCACCAACGACGAGCGCGTCGTGATCGAACGCGAAGCTAGCGCTTGGCGGCCCAAGGAATAGGTCCGCCGGCGGGCCAAGAATCCTGACCAGCGGCGTGCCGCCGCACCCGGCTAGGACCGCCGTGCAAACCCCGTGAATCTCGGGGCGAGTTGGACCATAATTGGCGGTCCGGTATCCGGAGCCGTCGGGGGCCTGTCGCAAGACGGGGCCGTCACCAGGACGCGATCCAAGTACCTAGAGCGCGGGGGCGTGGTTCGTTCGCCATGGGGCGGACGGCTCTGCGCGCGTCAGTCGGCCGCCTTGTTGGGTGTGCCGCGTAAAGTTTCGAGTGCGACTGCACATGAGTGACGGTTTTCCGCCCGCCCAGGGCCTGTACGACCCGCGCAACGAGCACGACTCCTGCGGCATCGGTTTCGTGGTGGATATCCACGGCCGCAAGTCGCACGCCATCGTCCGCCAGGGCCTGGAGATTCTCGTCAACCTCAGCCATCGCGGTGCGGTTGGCGCCGACCCGACCATGGGTGACGGCGCCGGCATCCTGATCCAGACGCCCCACAAATTCCTCACCGCGGTATGCGGCGAGATCGGCATCAAGCTGCCGCGGCCCGGCGACTATGGCGTCGCGGTCGTGTTCCTGCCGGCCAATGCCGTGCTGCAGAGCAAATGCAAAGAAATCGTCGAGCGCTTCGTGCGCGCCGAAGGCCAGACCGTCCTTGGCTGGCGCGACAACCCGGTCGCCAGCGCCATGCTGTCCGACACCGTGCGCTCGACGGAGCCGTCGATGCGCCACCTGTTCGTCGGCCGCGGCAAGAACGTCGCCGACCAGGACGCGTTCGAGCGCAAGCTGTTCGTCATCCGCAAGCAGTCCGAGACGGCCGTCGCCGAACTTGGGCCCGATGGCGGCGCGTTCTACATCGCGTCGTTCTCGACCCGCACCTTGGTCTACAAGGGCATGTTGCTGGCGAAGGATGTCGGCCCCTACTACCACGACCTGTCCGACCCGCGCCTCGAGTCGTGCATGGCGCTGGTGCACCAGCGCTTCTCGACCAACACCTTCCCGCGCTGGCGGCTCGCGCACCCGTACCGCATGGTCTGCCACAATGGCGAGATCAACACGCTGCGCGGCAACCTGAACTGGATGGCGGCGCGGCGCGGCGCGATGTCGTCCAAGCTGTTCGGCACCGACATGGCCAAGCTATGGCCACTGATCGCCGAAGGCCAATCCGACTCGGCGTCGTTCGACAATGCACTCGAGTTGCTGGTGCAGAGCGGCTACTCGCTCGCCCACGCCATGATGATGCTCATTCCCGAAGCGTGGGAAGGCAACGTCACGATGGAGCCGGCGCGGCGCGCGTTTTACGAGTACCACGCCGCCCTGCAAGAGCCGTGGGACGGCCCAGCCGCCATGGCGTTCACCGATGGCCGCCAGATCGGCGCCACTCTCGACCGCAACGGCTTGCGCCCTGCCCGCTACCTCATCACCGAGGACGGCCTAGTGGTGCTGTGCTCCGAGATGGGCGTGCTGCCGATCCCGCAGGACAAGATCATCCGCAAGTGGCGCCTGCAGCCCGGCAAGATGCTGCTCATCGATACCGAGCAGGGCCGCATCATCGACGACTCGGAGATCAAGGCCGAGCTCGCCGCCAAGCATCCGTATCAGCGCATCCTCGACAAGACGCAGATCCACGTCGAGAAACTGCCTGAAGTCGGCGGCGCGCCGTTTCTAGCGCGCGCGTCCCTGCTCGATCGTCAGCAGGCGTTCGGCTACACGCAAGAAGACCTGAAGTTCCTCATGGCGCCGATGGCGGCCGAGGGTCAGGAAGCGGTCGGCTCGATGGGCAACGACGCGCCGATCGCGGCGATGTCGGACCGCTCGCGCAACCTCTACAGCTACTTCAAGCAGAACTTCGCGCAGGTCACTAACCCACCGATCGATCCGATCCGCGAAGCGTTGGTGATGTCGCTGATCTCGCTCGTCGGTCCGCGCCCGAACCTGTTGGGCCGCGACGTGCAGGACACTCACATGCGCCTCGAGGTGAAGGAACCGATCCTCACCAACCAGGAACTGGAGAAGGTTCGCGCCATCGCCGCCTTGGGTAAGGGTGGCTTCCGTGCCGCGACGGTCGATATCACCTACCCGGCGTCCGCCGGCGCCGCGGGCATGAAGGCGGCGATCGATGCCTTGCGCGTCAAGGCCGAGGCCGCCATCGCCGCGGGCGACAACATCATCATCCTGTCCGACCGCGCCATCGCGGCGGATCGCATCGCCATTCCGGCGGCGCTCGCCACGGGTGCCGTGCACCACCACCTGATCCGCAAGGGTCTGCGCACCCAGGCCGGGCTCGTCGTCGAAACCGGCGAAGCGCGTGAAGTGCACCACTTCTGTGTGCTGGCCGGCTACGGCGCCGAGGCGATCAACCCGTATCTCGCCTTCGAGACACTGTCCGACATGGTGGCCAAGAGGGTGCTGCCCGACGCCGTCACCGAGAAGAAGGCGCACACCTACTACGTCAAGGCGGCCGGCAAGGGCATCCTCAAGGTGATGTCCAAGATGGGCATCTCCACCTACGCGTCCTATTGCGGCGGGCAGATCTTCGACGCCGTCGGACTGCGCTCGGACTTCGTCGCCGAGTATTTTTACGGCACCGGCACCGCCATCGAAGGCATCGGCCTCGCCGAGGTCGCCGAGGAGACGTTGCGCCGCCACGCCGATGCGTTCGGTGCGTCGCCGATCTTGAAGGACGACCTCGATCCGGGCGGCGACTACCAGTTCCGCATCCGTGGTGAGCGTCACTACTGGTCGCCGCAGTCGGTCGCTTCGCTGCAGCATGCCGTGCGCGGCAACCTGCCCGACAAGTACCGGACCTACGCCGCGTTCATCAACGACCAGAGCCAGCGCATGATGACTCCGCGCGGCCTGTTCGAGTTCAAGGCGACGGCGAAGCCGGTCCCGCTCGACGAAGTAGAGTCCGCCGCCTCCATCGTCAAGCGCTTCTCGACCGGCGCAATGTCGTACGGCTCGATCTCGCGCGAAGCGCACACCACGCTCGCCATCGCTATGAACCGCATCGGCGGCAAGTCGAACACCGGCGAGGGCGGCGAGGAAGCGGATCGCTTCAAGCCGCTGCCCAACGGCGACTCGATGCGCTCGGCGATCAAGCAGGTTGCCAGCGGCCGCTTCGGCGTGACGACCGAGTACCTCGTCAACTCCGACATGATGCAGATCAAGATCGCCCAGGGTGCCAAGCCCGGCGAAGGCGGTCAGCTGCCCGGCCACAAGGTCGACAAGACCATTGCCTCAGTGCGGCATTCGACGCCCGGCGTCGGCCTTATCTCGCCGCCGCCGCACCACGACATCTATTCGATCGAAGACCTGGCGCAGTTGATCTTCGACCTCAAGAACGTCAACCCGAAGGCCATGGTCAGCGTTAAGCTAGTCTCCGAGATCGGCGTCGGCACGGTCGCCGCGGGCGTTGCCAAGGCGCGCGCCGACCACGTCACCATCGCCGGTGACGTCGGCGGCACTGGCGCCACGCCGCTCACGTCGGTGAAGCACGCCGGCAGCCCATGGGAGATCGGCCTCGCCGAGACGCACCAGACCCTGGTGTTGAACCGCCTGCGCGGCCGCATCGCGGTACAGGTCGACGGCGGCATCCGTACCGGCCGCGACGTCGTCATTGGCGCGCTGTTGGGCGCCGACGAGTTCGGCTTTTCGACCGCGCCGCTGATTGCCGCCGGCTGCATCATGATGCGCAAGTGCCACCTCAACACCTGCCCGGTCGGCATCGCCACGCAGGACCCGGTCCTGCGCAAGCGCTTCACCGGCGCGCCTGAGCACGTCATCAACTTCTTCTTCTTCGTCGCCGAAGAAGTGCGCGAGGTGATGGCGTCGTTGGGCTTCCGCACCTTCCCGGAAATGATCGGCCGCATGGACCGGCTCGACACCAAGAAGGGCGTCGAGCACTTCAAGGCCAAAGGCCTCGACCTGTCGCGCCTACTGCACATGCCCAAGATGGAGCCGGGCAACCCGATATCGAACACTGAGCGCCAAGTGCATCAGGTCGACCGCGTGCTTGATCGTACCCTCATCGCCCAGGCCAAGTCGGCGCTCGACCGCGGCGCGCCGGCCAAGCTCACCGCGCCGGTGCGCAACACCGACCGCACCGTCGGCGCCATGCTGTCGGGCGAAGTCGCCATGCGCTACGGCCACACCGGCCTGCCCGACGACACCATCCACGTGAAGCTCACCGGCACCGCCGGCCAAAGCTTCGGTGCCTGGGCGGCGCGCGGTGTGACGCTGGAGCTCGAAGGCGAAGCCAACGACTTTGTCGGCAAGGGCCTGTCCGGCGGCCGCCTGATCGCCTACCCGAGCCCCGTCGCCAAAATCGTGCCCGAGGAAAGCATGATCGTCGGCAACGTCGCGCTCTACGGCGCCATCGCCGGCGAGGCGTACTTCCGCGGCATCGCCGCCGAACGCTTCGCCGTGCGCAACTCCGGCGCCTGGGGCGTCGTCGAAGGTGTCGGCGACCACGGCTGCGAGTACATGACGGGCGGCGTTGTCGTCGTCATCGGCCCGGTCGGGCGCAACTTCGCGGCCGGCATGAGCGGTGGCGTCGCCTACGTGCTCGACGAAGACGGCAAGTTCGATATGAAGGTCAACAAAGAGATGGTCGAAGTCGGCCCGATTGAGGACCGCCGCTCCGCCAAGGACATCGAATCGGTTGCGAAGTCCACCGATGGCATGGCTGCCGTGACGCGCGACATGCTTGGCGACGACGCGGCGCGTCTGCAGACCTTGCTGCGCAACCACGCCCGCTACACCAACAGCCGCAAGGCGCAGGACCTGCTGGCCAACTGGCCGGCCTCCTTGCCCGGCTTCGTCAAGATACTGCCGGTCGACTACCGCCGCGCCCTCACCCAGTTGCGTGAGGCGCAAGCCAAAGAACTCGCCCGCGCGGTTGCAGGCTGAGCTATGGGCAAGATCACTGGCTTTCTCGAGATCCCTAGCCGGGATCGGGAATACGAGCCCGTCTCCGAACGGCTGCGGCACTTCCATGAGTTCACCGTCGCACTCGACGACGCTGAGCTCTCCAGGCAGGGCGGGCGCTGCATGGATTGCGGCATCCCGTTCTGCCACGGCGACAAGACCCAGGCCACCCAGGGCTGCCCGGTCAACAACCTGAGTCCGGACTGGAACGACCTCGTCTATCGCGGCCGTTGGCGCGAGGCATCCGAGACGCTGCACTCGACCAACAACTTCCCGGAGTTCACCGGCCGCATCTGCCCGGCGCCGTGCGAAGAGTCGTGCACGCTGAACATCATCAGCGACCCGGTCACCATCAAGACCATCGAATGCGCCATCGTCGATCACGCCTGGAAAGAAGGCTGGGTCGTCCCCCTGCCCGCCGGCACGCGCACCGGCAAGAAGGTCGCGGTGATCGGCTCCGGCCCTGCCGGCATGGCGTGCGCGCAGCAGTTGGCGCGCGCGGGCCACGCCGTCACGCTGTTCGAGAAGAACCAGAAGATCGGCGGCCTGCTGCGCTATGGCATCCCCGACTTCAAGATGGACAAACAGCCCATCGACCGCCGCGTCGCGCAGATGGAAGCTGAAGGCGTCGTCATGCGCACCGGCGTCCACGTCGGCAAGGACCTGCCCGCCAAGCAACTCCTCAAGGAGTTCGACGCGGTCGTCCTGTCCGGTGGCTCAGAAGCGCCGCGCGACCTTACTGTCCCCGGCCGCGAACTCGATGGCGTCCACTTCGCCATGGACTTTCTGCCGCAGCAGAACCGCCGGGTGTCGGGCGAGCCGCTCGGCACCAATCGCGAGCTGGTTGCGACGGGAAAGCATGTCGTCGTCATCGGCGGGGGTGACACCGGGTCCGACTGCATCGGCACCTCGTTCCGCCAGGGCGCCAAGTCGGTGACTCAGCTGGAAATCATGCCGCGCCCGCCCGAGCAAGAGAACAAGGACCTGGTGTGGCCGGAATGGCCGCTCAAGTTCCGCACCTCGTCGTCGCAGGAAGAGGGCGCCGCGCGCGACTTCTCCATCGCGACCGAGAAGCTCACGGGCAAAGACGGCAAGGTGACGCTGCTGCATTGCGTCAAGCTCGACGCCAAGCTGCAGCGCGTCCCCGGATCCGAATTCACCCTGCCCGCCGACCTCGTGCTGCTGGCGATGGGATTCGTCCATCCCACGCACGACGGCATGCTCGCCGAGCTGGGCGTGGCACGCGACAAGCGCGGCAACGTCGAGGCCAACACCGACCAGTACCGCACCTCGCTCGAGGTGGTCTTCGCCGCCGGCGACATGCGCCGCGGCCAGTCCCTGGTCGTGTGGGCCATCCGCGAAGGCCGCCAGTGCGCCCGCTCAGTGGACGAATTCCTAATGGGTTCGACGACCCTGCCGCGCTAGTCTAGCACCCCTCGTCATTACGAGCGCAGCGAAGCAACCAGGCTGATTGAGCCTAGAGTCAGCCGCATGACGATCCGCACCACCGAAAAGACCGTCACCTTCGTCAAACCGTTCACCCTCAGCGCCTTCGATGAGGCGCTGCCGGCCGGCCGCTACGTCGTCGCGACCGATGAAGAGCTTGTGGAGAGCGGCGCGTTCCAGGCCTACCGGCGGATCGCTACTACGATCAGCGCCCGCCCGCCCGGCGCGGACTTCGGGACTCTGCAGACGGTCCCCGTCGATCCGCACGAACTGGAATTGGCCCTGGCGCGCGACAGCGCCTAGCGTTCGCGACGCTTAGCGTTCGCGGAAGGCTTCGTAGCGGATCTTCTGGATCGGCCGCAGCAGGCGGGCCAGCACGGACTTGCTACCGGTGACGATGTCCACCGTGGCCTGCATGCCGGCGCTGATCGGCAGCGGTTGCTGCTCGGAACCCAAGAAAGAGCGATCGGTCTCTACCCGCACACGGAAATAGACGTTGCCCTTGTCGTCCTGGTCGGCGTCGGCGCCGATGAACACGACCTTGCCGTTCAGCCCGCCGTAGCGGACGAAGTCGTAGGACGAAACCTTCACCATCGCGCTCTGTCCCTCGGAGACGTAGCCGCGGTCGTCCGGGCTTAGGCGCGCTTCCACCACCAGCGTATCGCTTAGCGGCACCACTTCGAGGAACGGCTCGCCGGGCTTCACCACGTCGCCGATCGAGCGCACCTTGATGTTCTTGATGACGCCGTCGATCGGGCTGGTCACGGTCGTACGGCCCTGCTGGCGCGTCACCTCGGCCTGGACCTGCTCGACGCGGGCGATGTTGACCTCGTTCTCGGCAAGCTCCTTCTGCACCTCGCGGCGCGACTCCAGGCGGACGTCTTCGATCTTCTTCTGCGCCTCGGCGAACGCCGCCTGGGCGCGCGGAATCGATACGGTCAAAGTTGAAATTTGCCCTTCGAGCTGCGCCTTGGAGCGCTCCAGGTCCAAATGCTCGGTGCGCGTCGTCATCGCGTCGCGCAGCAAGTCCTCGGAAATCTTGAACCGGCGCGTCACCAGATCGAGCTCGGCAATCAACGACGTGCGTTGCGACTCGAACTCCTTGCCTTCCAACCGCCGCTGCTCCGCCACTTGGGCCAACGCGGCAAGGGCCGTCGTCAATTGCGCCCGGCGGATGTCATACGACTGCTGTTCCGCCTGAGCGATCGCCGGTTGGCGCGCCACAGACTCTGCCGGCCACACCGGCTTCTCGTCGCGGCTCTCCGCCGTGAGCCGCGTGCGGACGATCAGCAGGCCATCGAGGCGGCCACGAATCTCTTCCGGGTTGAGGTCGTTCGGCGCCAGCTCGATCTGCACCAACGACGCGCCGGCGGCGACAAAATCGCCGTCCCGAACAAAGATGCCGCTGATGAGTCCTCCCTCAAGGTGGGCGACTTGGCGCACCTGACCCTGCGGCACGACGGCCCCCGTCGCGACCGCAACTTCGGTGAGCTGGGTGAAATAGGTCCATACGCCGCCGACGGTCGCCATCACGACGACGACGATCGTGATCAGCCATCGCGATTGGATGGGCTGCCCGCGCAGGAGTTCATCCAGCGCCCCAAGGGGCGCCGAGCCAGCGGGTGCTGCGAGGGCGTTGTCGGTCAACTTCGTGCTTCCCGGGCCGCCAAAACGCTAGATGGGCGAGCGTCCTAAGGCGCCCGCTCATTTAACCACGCGTCGCGACTAATGACTATTCGATGAGGGCGGCGTCGGTGACGCCCGGCCGGGGCGCTCCCACTTCTTGATGTTGACCTCAGCCGATACGTTATGTATTGTAGTCGCGCGCTGCTAGCGAGGACTTCAGCCAGAACTCGATGCGCCCCCAGGTTTCCGCAACGTTCTCTCTCATGCTGGCGACGGCGGTCCTGACGCCGGCGGGCGCGCACGCGCAGATCGCAGTTGAACTCGACAACTGCGCGCGCGGCGCCGTCGCGGCCCAGCGCTACGGCACCTACGACCTCGCGATTCACTACTGCTCCAAGATCATCCGCAACGGCCGCATTCCCGAGGAGATTCTGGAGTGGGCGCTGACTCAGCGCGGCACCGCCTACCAGGCGAAGGGCGTCGCGGCACAAACCACGGCCGATCGTGACGAAGCGCGCCAGTTCGCCGCGCGCGCCGCGGCCGACCTTACGGTGGCGAAGCAGATGGCCGTCGTCCGCCAAATGACGGAAACCGAGCGTCGCGCGGCTGCTCTGCAACAGGCGACCGAGGCAGCGGCGCGCGCTGTAGTGCGTGCTGCGGGGACGCGGGCCGATGCCGACACGCTTGCAGCTCAGGCCGCGCTGATTGCGGTCCAGTATGAGGCCGCGGCGATCGAGAACCCGCAGACCGCCATCGCCTTTCTCTATCGCGGCATCCTGCACGGCGCGCGCCGCGAGTTCGACGACGCCGAGCGCGACATCACCGAGGCCTTGCGCCTCGATCCCGGCCTGGCGCTGACGCACTACAACCGGGGCGTCTTGTATCTGCTGCTGGCGCACAACGAGGCGGCGCTGGCCGACCTCGACGCCGCTGCCGCCCTCGCCCCCGACGTCGCGCAGACCTACTATAACCGGGGCATCGCCTACGCCCGTGCCGGCGACATGGTGCAAGCCGTCCTCGACTTCACCGAAGCCATCGCCCTCGCCCCGGGCTACGCCGAGGCATTCAACAACCGCGGGTTCGCCTTCGAAGTGCAAGGAGCGCGGGAGCGCGCCGAGGCGGACTTTCTGACCGCCTATGGCCTGCGGCCCGACAATCCGCGCTTTCGCCGCAAGCTCTTGGACCTCGGCCTCGGCGCCGCGATTCAGTAAGGTCGCGCCTACGGCACGGCTTTCATGCCGCGCGCTTCGAGCAGAAGGCGGCGGCACGCAGCGCCATCTCGATCCGCTGCACGCACCCGAGGCCCACCACAAATGCGAGCGACGCGTCGGTGATCAGCACGGGGTCGAGGTGCCATGCCTCTTCCTCGGCGAACGCGACGTAACGCAGTCCGAGTCGCACGGTGATGAGCACGACAATGAAGATCATTGCCGCGGGCGATGCCTTGCTGGTGAGTTCGTGAGTATCTGGATCGATGGTCACGGTCACCATGCCGCCCCGGTACCAGCCAAACGCGGCACCCGGCACTAAAGCGGCGCCAATCCAAAGCCAGTCAATCAAGGGCGGCGGAGAGGTGGCGAAGACGATGACGGGGCGGACCCACATCCACTCGATGCGCAGCCGCTGTCCGCGCGCAATCCGCCGCATGCGGACGAACAGGATCGGCGCTGCGACAAGGACCGCGAGGACGATCACGAGGGGCGGCGCGTCGATGCTCACGCCGAATGCCTGCGGCGCGACCGATCGCTAGCGGACCGGGTTCTCCGGCCCGCGGCCGCGGAATTCGTCGATGAACGCGGCCGCTACCGACGCGTCGAAATCATCGAGACGCAGCATCTTGGTCCACGCCGTCACGATGACGCCGGTGCCGAGATTGGCGCGTGGCACCACCACCAGGCCGTCCCACATGCCGCGGTACATGTTCGACCACAGGGTCAACAGGCGCACGCCCTCGGCGTTCGGCCGGTCGATGTAGATGACGATGTGGCCGTGCTCGAGCGAATGGACCAAGGCCTCGCTCGGGACCGCCTGGGTGTAACGGCCTGGATCGGCCCAGATCGGCCAGTGATTGCCGGCTACCGGCGGATCGGTGCGATAACGCTGGGCCGTGCCGAGCGCGATGTGTTCCTGGCCGTCGTTCGGGAACGTCTCGACCTTCGCCAGCGCGGCCTTGCCGGCGGCGGCGAGGCGCGCGAACTCTGCCGTCGTCGCCTGCGCCGTCGTCTGCGCCATGGCGGGCTGCGCAAAGGCAAGGAAGACGGCGGCAAGGGCCGTCAGCACAAAGGCGGTCGCGCGCATGCAGAGACTCTCCGGACCGTTGTCGATGGGCTGATTTTAGGGGTAGGCGCAGGCCTGTGCGGTCACGCTTACGAAAGAACGATCCCCGGGCACCGCGCTGAACCGGTAGATGGTGTCGCTCACCACGACCGAATGGAACAGGGGCAGTTTGCCTGTGATGTCCTGAGCGGGACCGCCGCCGATGCGGTTGAAGCTCAGGGTCACTGCCTGGCCTGGATCGTACCACGCCTGCGCGCGGTTCTGCGCGTCGACCTCGGACACACCGGTGCCGGTGACGGTGATGGTGCCGTTGGCAAAGGCCACTACGTCGTTGCCCGCCACCGTGGTCAGCGGCGTACGCAAGATGAAGCGGCGGGTGACGGGATCGCCGGTGCACTTCCATTGCGCCGTCGCGGCGCGGATGACCTCGGCTAGGCGATCAGCCGGTATGCCCTCGGCGCGGCGGCCGCGCACCAATTCGACGATGCGGGCGGTCTCGTTGTCAGGCACATCGCGGCGGTACTGCCCCTGCAGGTCGGCGGTCTTCACCTGCTCGGCTTCGAGCGCCCCACGCAAACCAGCGTTGGTCTCCTCGAGGCCATCAACCTTTTCGGCCAGCGTGACCACTTCGGTCCGCAGGCGCGCCTCTTCCTGCCGCGCCAGGGACGAACCGGTGCGATAGGACCACAGGCCCATGGCCGCCAGCACGGCCACAGCCAGAACCCAGCCCACGACCTTGCGCATGCTCGGGCCGCGCTTTTTGCGGCCGCCGTACAGGCTATTGTTTCCGAGAGTCATCGTAAGGCGGTTTTCCTCCCCGCCGGCAGCCGTCGTCGCAGCCCGGCACGGTGCGGGCACCCTAGCTTAAAGCAGCGGCGGCGCGGAAGCGCCCCTCGCCCGCACACCTAGGGGCAAATCGTGACGGAAGTAGGACGACTCCGTGACGCAGGCGGGCGCTTGACGGCGGCTAGCCTCGCCCGTACACGCGGGCACCCGTTCCACGGAGGCACCATGCCGCGCACCCGCCGCGACGTCGAGTTGCTAGGCGTCGATACGCTCCATCACGGCCGCTACCACTTCGACCGGTATCGCGTGCGCTACAAGACCTTCGCCGGCACATGGAGCCACGAGGTCGAGCGCGAGATGCTCGACCGCGGCCACACCGTTTCCGTCCTCCCCTACGATCCTCTCCTCGACCAGGTCGTGCTGATCGAGCAGTTCCGTCCTGGCGCGTTCGTCGCGGGTGACGAGAACCCCTGGCTGTGGGAGATCGTCGCCGGAGTCATCGAGAAGGGCGAGCAACCCATCGAGGTGGCGCACCGCGAGTGCGAAGAGGAAACCGGTCTGATGCCGTCGGACATGCTGCCCATTCGCGAGTTCTACTGCTCTCCCGGTGCGGTTACTGAGTTCAACCGGGTATTCGTCGGCCGCGTGGCCGCCGGCGCCGCCGGCGGATTGCATGGCCTCCAGGACGAGGGCGAGGACATTCGGGTCTTCGCGATGCCCAGCACCCAGGCCTTCGAGGCCATCGAGCAGGGCAAGATCCGCACTACTCCAGCGCTGGTGTCGCTCGCCTGGCTCAAGGACCATCGCGACGAACTGCGCCAACGCTGGCGCTGAATGCCGCAGCCGGGCCTGGGCAGTTTTCTTGAACGCGCTACCCCCCACCGCTAGAGTCGCTGTATCGCCCGTGAGCGAGTGCCCGTCCGCTGGCGCTCGGGGCGCGCCGCCCGTCGGCGCTCGGAACGCGCCGCAGATGGACGCCCGCAACAATTTCTGCGACCTGATCGGGAACACGCCGCTCCTGCGGCTGCGCGGTCTGTCCAACGAGACCGGCTGCACCATCCTCGGCAAGGCCGAGTTCATGAACCCTGCGGGCTCGGTGAAAGATCGAGCGGCGCTTCGAATCGTGCGCGACGCCGAGGCCGAGGGTCGCCTGCGCCCCGGCGGCGTCATTGTCGAAGGCACCGCGGGCAATACCGGCATCGGGCTCGCCCACGTCGGCCGCGCCCTCGGCTATCGCACCGTCGTCGTGATTCCCAAGACGCAGAGCAAAGAGAAGAAGGACTTGATCCGCCTTGCCGGCGCCGAGCTCCGCGAGGTCGCGGCCGTGCCGGCGTCGGACCCCAACCACTACGTCAAGCTTTCGGGGCGCCTGGCGGACGAACTCAATCGCACCGAGCCGAACGGCGCTGTTTGGGCCAACCAGTTCGACAACCTGGCCAACCGGCGCGCGCATTTCTACACCACGGGACCGGAGATCTGGGCCCAGACGGCGGGCAAGGTCGATGCGTTCATCTGTTCCGTCGGCACCGGCGGTACGTTGGCCGGCACCGGCATGTACTTGAAGGAGCAGAACCCCGATGTGGTGGTCGCGCTCGCCGACCCGCTCGGCGCGTCGCTCTACCACTACTATCGCTACGGGTCGTTGAAGGCCGAAGGCTCTTCGATCACCGAAGGCATTGGCCAGGGCCGCATCACCGCGAACCTGGAAGCTGCACCCATCGATTTCGCCTACCAGGTGACCGACGACGAGGCGTTGCGGGTGTTGTACGACCTCGTGCAGTACGAAGGCCTGTGTCTCGGCGGATCGTCCGGCGTGAATCTGGTCGGCGCCCGCCTGTTGGCGCGCGAGCTTGGTCCCGGGCACACCATCGTCACGATCCTTGCCGACCTCGGCGTCCGCTACCAAAGCAAGCTGTACACGCCGTCCTTCTTGCGCGAGAAGGGCCTCCCCATTCCACCTTGGTTGACCTGATGGCCTCCCGCGATTCCAACCTGTTCGGCATTTCCGGCCTGACCGCCTGGCGCCTGACCTTCCTGATCTATGCCGCCGGCTACGTGGTGTATGTCGCCATCCACGCCTATCTCGGCATCCGTGACGGAGTCGATCCCTTCCTCGGATTCTTCCTGTGGCACGCGCTGCTGTATGGACCGTTGTGGCCGCTGGTGGGCGTTGCCTGGGTGACCTCCCTCGTGGTCGCCACCATCTAGGCGACATGCACCCGCCCCCGTCCGATCTCGTAACGACCGAGTGGCTGGCCGACAATCGCGACAGCGTCGCGCTCCTCGATGCGACATGGTTCCTGCCGACCGAGAACCGTGATGCCTCGGCTGAGTACGCCGCCGCCCACATCCCCGGCGCGGCGCGCTTCGACATCGACGCCATCGCCGACCGCAGGACGACCCTGCCTCACATGCTGCCCGGCGCGGACGCATTCGCCCGCGCCGTCGGCGCACTAGGGATCGGCAGCGCGGCCCACGTCGTCGTGTACGACCGCAATGCAATGGCACCCGCGGCACGGGTTTGGTGGACGTTCCGCGTGTTTGGCCACGACTCCGTATCCGTGCTGGACGGTGGATTCGTCAAGTGGACGACGGAGCATCGCGCGGTTGTCCCCGGCGCCACGGCGATCAAGCAACAACGGTTCGTGGCGAAACGGCGCGCCAACCTCGTCAGCGACCGCGATGCCGTCACGGCCATTTCTGCTCACGGCGCGGCGCAACTGGTAGACGCGCGCACGCCGGGCCGGTTTCACGGCACCGAGCCGGAGCCGCGGCGCGGGCTGCGCGGCGGACATATCCCCGGCAGCAAGAACGTCTGGTTCAAGTCTTTGCTGTCGCCCGACGGAACCCTGCTCCCACCGGCTGAGTTGCGCGCACGATTCGCCACAGCGAACGTCGACCCCGACAAGCTGGTCGTCGCGCTGTGCGGCTCCGGCATCACCGCCGCGCTGATCGCGTTCGCGCTGCATCGGATTGGTGCGCCGGACGCAGCGGTGTACGACGGCTCGTGGGCTGAGTGGGGCGCGCGCTCCGACTTGCCGGTGTCCACATGAGCCAGGGTCGCAAAGGCCACGGCGACGGCACGCGGTTGACGCACACCGGACGCGGCGGAACGCGGCACCACGGCGTGGTCAACACGCCCGTTTATCACGTCTCGACCGTGACCTTTCCCAGCATCGCGGCGCTGCACCAAGCCGCCCACGGACCGCAGTCTGACCGCGCCGTGACCTACGGCCGTCGCGGCAGCCCGACGACGTTTGCATTGCAGGACGCGATCGCTGCCATCGAAGGCGCCGGCTCGACATTCCTAGTGCCATCGGGCCTTTCGGCGATCGCCGTTTCGCTTCTGTCGGTTCTGAACCCCGGCGACCACGTGCTGATATCGGACAGCGCGTACGCGCCGGCCCGGCAGTTCGCCGACACGGTTCTGCGTACCCTGGCGATCGAGACCACCTACTACGATCCACGCATCGGCGCCGGTATCAGCAAGCTGTTCCGGCCCTCGACCCGTGCCGTGCTCGTCGAGGCGCCCGGCTCGGTGACGTTCGAGATGCAGGACATTCCGGAAATCGCCATGACGGCACACGTGCACCGGGCTGCGGTCTTGATGGACAACACGTGGGCGACGCCGCTGTTCTTCAAGCCGCTGGAGCACGGCGTCGACCTTTCGATTCAGTCGGTGACCAAGTACCTGGGCGGCCACGCCGACGTGGTGATGGGCTCGATCACGGCGAGCGAGCCGTGGCTCAGCCGCGTACGCCATTGGGTTCACCAGTTGGGCCTGTCGGTCGGGCCCGACGACTGCAATCTGGTGTTGCGCGGCATGCGCACGCTAGGTGCACGCCTTGCCCAGCATCAGGCGACGGGCCTAAAGCTCGCCGAGTGGCTGCACGCGCGCAACGAAGTCAAACACGTGCTCCACCCTGCCCTGCCCGACGATCCCGGCCATGAACTCTGGAAGCGCGACTTCGACGGCGCGAGCGGGCTCTTTGGTGTGGTGCTCAAGCCCGCGTCCGCCGAGGCGCTGGCGGCGTTCATCGATGGGCTGGAGCTGTTCGGCATCGGCTACTCGTGGGGCGGCTACGAGAGCTTGATCGTGCCCCACGACCCGCGCGGCATCCGCACGGCGGTGCCATGGACCGAGCCGGGCAACCTGATCCGCATCCACGCCGGCCTGGAAGATGCCGATGACCTGATCTCCGACCTTAGTGCCGGGCTGGCGCGCTACGCCGCTGCCTGACGAGATCGACGCCCAGACCCAGGACGAAAAGGATCGACGCCGCCAGGACGATCGCCGGGCTGGCGGGCGCGTCCCACTGCACCGACGCGCCTAGCCCTGCCAGCACCGACACGACCGCCAGCACGGTCGCCGCGACAGCCATGCCCTCGGGTGTGGTCGAGAGGCGGCGCGCGGTGGCCGCTGGAATGATCAGCAGCGAAATGATCAGCAGCGCGCCGACGATCTTGAGGGCCACGGCCGTCACCAGCGATACCGCCAACATGAAGACGAGGCGCAGCAGCGCCACTTGAACGCCTTCGACCGCGGCAAGCTCCTCGTGCACCGTCATCGCCAACAGCGGCCGCCACATCGCTGCGAGCACCGCCAGCACCACGGCGCCGCCGCCCCAGATCCAGGCGAGATCGGCGTTCGACACCGCAAGGATGTCGCCGAACAGATAGCCGAGCAGTTCGGTGCTGACGTCGCTGACGAACACCAGCAAGACCAGTCCAAGAGCCAGCGCAGCGTGCGCGACGATGCCCAGCACCGCGTCGTCGCTTACTCGGGCGTCACGCGCCAGTAGCAGAAACAGCAAAGCCACGGCGACACAGACGATGATGGCGCCGGCCGTGACGCCGATGCCCAGCACGAGTCCCAAGACGACGCCGAGCAATGCCGAATGCGACAGCGCCGCCCCGAATACCACCATGCGCCGCCACAGCACTACGCAGCCGATCGGACCGGCGACCAAAGCCACGCCAATGCCGCCCAGGGCGGAACGCCACAGGAAATCGAACATCAGTGATGGTGTCCGTGGTGCGTGTCCGCCACCGGCACGACGCCGCCGGAGACGTCGTGGACGTGATCGTGATGGTGCGTGTAGACGGCGACGCCGTCCGGCAGTCCGCCGAACAGGGCCAGGTACTGGGGGTTCTTCCCCACCGCATCGGGCGCGCCTTCGCAACACACATGGCGATTGAGGCAGACAACGCGGTCGGTCGTCGCCATCACCAAGTGCAGCTCATGCGACACCATCAGCACGCCGGCGCCGCGCGCGCGCGCGGCCCGGGCGATGAGCGCATAGAGTTCGGCCTGGCCCGCCATATCGACGCCCTGCACCGGCTCATCGAGCACCAGCAGGTCGGGCTCGCGCAGCAACGCGCGCGCCAGCAGCACGCGCCGCAGTTCGCCGCCGGACAGCGCAGACACCGCTCGCGCCTGGAGTGCGGCAGCACCTACCTCGGCGAGGCGCGCTCGGCGTTCGCCCCCCGGCACGCGCCCGCTCAGGGTGAGCAGGCGATCCACGGTCAGCGGCAGCGTGCTGGCGACCGGAAAGTGCTGCGGCACATAGCCAATGCGCAGGCCGTCGCACCGCCACACCGTTCCCTCGTCGGGCCGCATGAGCCCCATGGCGATGCGCAGCAGCGTCGTCTTGCCGGCTCCGTTCGGACCGACCAGCGTGACCGTCTCATTGCGTCCCACGGTCAGGTCAACCGCCGTGAGGATCCGCTCACCGCCGCGCGACACGGTGGCCCCGCGCAACGACAACAGTGCGTCCGCCGCGGGGGCCCCGGCGCGTACCGCCGTACCCGGTACTGCAACGTGTTGCATGCGCCTACGCTCCAGCCGGCGCGGACTGCTGGCAGCGGCTGCACAGGCCGCGCGCCTCGATGGTCTGCGTTGCCACGGCAAAGCCAAGTTCCGCGGCGCGTGTTTCGATGCGGCGCGCGAGCCCGCCGATCTCGATCTCGACCGCGTCACCGCAGCCATCGCACAACAGATACTGTGCGGCATGCGCCTGGCCCGGTTGCGGGCAGCCGACAAAAGCGTTGCGCGTTTCGATGCGATGCACGAGGCCGTGCTCAAGGAGAAATTCCAGCGCCCGGTAGACGGTCGGCGGTGCGGCCCGGATGCCGTCCTTGCGCAGCATCTCCAACACTTCGTAGGCTCCGACCGGCGCGTGGCTTTGCCAGACTAGCTCGAGCACGCGGCGACGGTTCTCCGTCAAACGGGCGCCGTTGCGCTGACACAGCATTTCGGCGCGCGCGATGGCGTCGCTGATGCAGTGATGGTGATCGTGATCCTTGAGGCGCAAGCCTACGGTCGCTCGGGTGGCCATGTCCGCGTCCGTTGAGAAGCCATAGTGTTATCTTATATCACATGGCGTGCGGCGGCCGGGCGCTTGATTTGAGGCTGAGTTGAACGAACACCCTCCATCCCCCACGGCGGGCGCTCCTCTGGTGGACGCCATCCGCTTCGACGCCGCGGGCCTAGTTCCCGCCGTGGTGCAGCAGCACGACACCGGCCAGGTGCTGATGCTGGCCTGGATGAATCGCGCGGCCGTCGAATCGACTCTCACCACCGGTGAAGGTCACTACTACTCGCGCTCCCGCGGTAAGCAGTGGCGCAAGGGCGAATCGTCCGGCCAAGTGCAGCGCGTCCACGAAATCCGCCTCGACTGCGATGGCGACGCGCTGCTGCTCATCGTCGAGCAGGTCGGCGTGGCGTGCCACACCGGCCGCCGCAGCTGCTGGTTCCACCGTGTCCGGGACGGCCGTATCGAGGTCATCGCGGCGCCCGAAATCGACCCAGCCGCCCTCTACCGTAGCTAGGAGACAACCGCAACGCACCCGGCTTGACAGGGCACCGCTATGTTCGTATTAATATAGCGCTCTCCGGTGCCTCGGCGTGTGCGAAGCCGGCCTCCCGCCCGACTTCAACTGAACCACACCGAGCGTAATATCCAGCGGGAACGAGCGGTCCACCCTCCCCCTCAGAGGTCGTGGACCGCAGCACTCAGCGAGCGCGGACGGGCACTCATCGACCGTCCGCGCCGCTGCTGTTTGCGATCCGCCGGCGTTCCGCGCAGCGCTGGCGTCGGCCGCCAACGAACGCTAGCTTCCCTCCATGATTCGCCGCGCATTCCTCGCCGTCGCGCTCGCGGCATTTGCCGTCGTCTCCGCCAGCGCGCAGCAAACGCCTGCACCAGCGCGCACTGCGGCCGAAAACGACCGCTACACGGCATACTTCGACTGGATCGTGTTCGGCTCGGAGTTCGCAGGTCTGGGTTCGCCGGTCGTGCGCAAGTGGACCGATCCCATCCGCTACAAACTTGGGTTCAACGCCGCCGCCGGCACGGCCGCGGTGAATCGGTTCCGGCCGGTGGTAGAGCGTCACCTCAAGGTTCTTTCGGAGCTGACGCTCCTCAAGTTCGAGGAAATCGGGGTCCGCGACCCTGGCGAGAATCTGATCATTTGGTTCTCAACGGCCGACAAGCTGGTCGAAGACGGACGGATGCTGGCCGCCAACCCGGCCGAGCTCGACCGCCTAAAGCTGGACACCGCGAACTGCTTCTTCCTGTCCTACGCCGTGGAAGGAAAGATGGTCGCCGCGCGCATCGTTGCCAACTCCCAGTTGCCGCAGATGGAGATCGAGCATTGCCTGCTGGAGGAGCTTGCCCAAAGCCTGGGGCTGCCCAACGACGATGATCGCGTCGCGCCGTCGCTGTTCAACGACAGTTTCAAGCTGATGGGCCCGTCGATGATCGACCGCGTCTTGCTCCGTCTACTCTACGATCCGCGCATGCGGCCAGGAATGCCCCGCGCCCAGGCGCTGGTTCTGGTGCGGCAGGTCCTCTCGGAACTCAATCCCGGCGGCGGTTAGGAGACGCAGCGATGTACGCCACTGCATTCATCTGGGTGCTTTGCACCGCTGCCGTGTTCGTCGCTCTAGCGGCCGGCCGCACCTCGCGCCTGCATCGCAGACTGCGCATGTCGGACCTCGACTGGAAGGCGATATTGGTGCTGGCCCTGATCGCCGGTGCTGTGCCGGCGTTCATCTACGACCAAGTCAGCCATCGCACGGTCGATCTTCCCGACGCCGTCATCAACGAAGTTGTCGTACCTACGCCCTAAGCCGGCCAGCCCCGATCAGAGATCGAGGCCAAAACCCGCGTAGGCGCGCTTCCACTTGTCGGCGTCGGGCGCATCAAAAATCAGCTGCTTGTCCTGGGCGATGACGTACCAATCGCCCGCAGCAACCTCGCGATCGAGTTGGCCCGCGCCCCAGTTCGTGTAGCCAAACGCCATCAATGTGCGTTGTGGCCCATTGCCTTCCGCCATTGCCACCGCCACCGACTCGACGCGACTGACGGCGAGATCGCCCGCCGCCATCAACGCCCCTTGCAGGCCGTAGTCGGTGCTGTGCAGGACGAAGCCGCGGCCGCTCTCTGACGGTCCACCCCAGTACACCGTCACGCGCGCCTCGGTCGGCTGCGCCCGCAGTCGGAACGCGCGTAGCACTTGCTCCAGCGGACCGGCGCCTTGCGGCTTGTTGAGCACGAGACCGAACGCTCCCTGGTCGTCGTGACGCGCGACGTACACGACTGCCTGCTTGAAGCGGCCATCACCCATCGACGGCGAGGCGACCAGTAATCGACCGACGAGATCCTTGGCCTTCGTTGGCAGATCGAGGGTCTGTGCTGGGACACCGGTGGCGCCCAGCAGGGCCGCGCCAACCAGCGACAACATCGCGGATCGGCGCGTCCAAAGCGCGGGCGCTGCAGCCAACGTCACCTTCTCGGATCCTCCCATGCCGGAAAGCGTAGCCAAAAGTCGGCGCAGTGCCAACGCGGCCGCTTCGTTCTCACGAGGGCGTGCGCCCCGGCGCGTCTCAAGGGCGCGCAGTCTCGCCGCGAATCCGCGCCACCGCCGCGCGGGCCTCCATTTGGTCGGCCTGGGTGGTGTCGCCGAGCCGCCGCAGCTGGCGGGCGTATTCCTCGAGTTCATCGGCGAAGCGCGGACCGCGCTCGCCCTCCGCGATCGCACGCGCCACCACGACCTGAAGCTGATAGTGCGCAGCCTCGCGCACGCGGCCCAGGCTTTGCGACACTTCGACCAGGCCTCCCAGGGTCAACAGCAGCTCCGACGAAGGCGGCTGCGGCCCAGCGCGCCAGATGACCAGAGCGCGCTTCAACACGCCGGCTGCTTCCAGATTGTGGCTGATGGCGATGTAGGCCATCCCCTGACGCGTGAGGGCCGGCGCCAAGGACCGATGGTCCGGTCCGAACGTCACCATGCGGATCTCAACGATCCGGCCGTAGACGTCGGCCACCTCGTCGTAGCGGCCAAGGGCGAATAGCACATCGCCGAGGTGCTCAAGCACCAGCGCGGTGTACGGATGGTCGGCGCCGGCAATCGACTCGACCCGAGCGATGGCGTCGCGGAATACTTCGACCGCGCGGCCCGCCAGTCCCTGCTCCGCGTAGACCTGACCCAGCAGATCGAGGGTCAAGACGAGGTCGGGATCGCCTGCGGCCTCCTGCAGGCGGATCGCTTCGAGGTAGTAGATTTCCGCTTGATCGGGCCGGTCGAGGTCGCCGTAAGCGACCGCGACGTTGAGCAAACTATTGATGACGCGCTGATCGTTCGGCGCGAAGCCACGCGCCGTCTGCAGCGCCTGCAAGAAGAGGTCGAGGGCGGCGCGCGTTGCGCCGCGGTTCAGCGCCTCGACGCCGTCGATGGCCAGGGCATTCCACGGGTCGGCTCTCTGTGCCTGCGCTGGCGCGGCAAGCAGCAGAACTAGGGCCATGCACGCAGCGGCGAGGCCCCGGCGCCCAATCATGTCGCGCCCATTGCCTGATGCATTGCGCGTAGACCGCCGCGGAACAAGGTGGATGGCCAACCTACACCACGCCGGAGGCACGCCATAGGCGGCCACGCTTGCGCAAATCCGCCGCAAGCGCGATAAGTAGGAGTTCTCATTTCGTTCTATGTGGGCCGCGCGGTCAGGCGATGTCGACGCCGACGTCGAATTCTGTTCCCTCCAGCGCGGTCGTAGTGCCCTCCGGGCCGACCAGCCTGGCGGCGCTCGTCGGCGACACCAAGTGGGGTGCCGGCGTAGCTCCGGCATCGCGCTCACGTTCAGCTTTCCAAGCGGACCCGTCGCCGGCCACCCGGACTGGATCGCCTAGCCACCCCACACCGTGGCGGCTGGCCTCGCTCACTGGCAGCCAGGACGGCTTCCATGGTAACTGTGGCGTGCATTCTATTCACAGGTGCGCCCGGCGCGAGACAAGGGTGCACAGGGCAATTTTTCGCCCTGGGGGAACGGCCGGCATCCCGCAGATATCGCACACCAGCATGTTGGTGAGACGCAGTCGTCCCGCGCCGAGTTGGCGCCCTGCGCGGGCGTGTGTTCCTTCCGCACAGAGCGGGACGTAGATGACAAACGAAGCGGCCGCGTGTCGCGCCTGCGGGTCACCGATGACGCCGTTCATGCGCTTTGGGCGCATGCCGGTGGCGAACGCGTTCGTCACCGAGGACCAGTTCGCGCGCGAATACTTCTACGAGCTGGCGGCTGCGCTTTGCGCTCCGTGCGGGATGTTTCAGATCGTCGATCATCCCGATCCGGCGCAGATGTTCCACGACAGCTACGCGTTCTTCACCCGCACCTCCAAAGGCATGGTCGCGCATTTCCGCACCTACGCCGAATGGGTTGCCGAACGCTTCCTCAAGAAACCGGACGCATTCGTCGTCGAGGTCGGCTGCAACGACGGAGCGCTGATCGAGAACTTCGCCACCGGCGGCCTGCGCCACCTCGGCATTGAACCGTCCGCCAACGTCGCCGCCGTAGCCAACCGCCACGGCGTGCGCACCCGCGTTGCATTCTTCGATCCCGAAACGGCGCGCGCCGTGCGCGCCAGCGATGGACCGGCCGACGCAATCGTGGCCGCCAACGTCATTTGCCACATCCCGAACATTCGCGGCGTCGCCGAGGGCGTGGCCACGCTGCTCGCACCGCACGGCGTGTTCGCGTTCGAAGAGCCCTATCTCGGTGCGATGATTGCCAAGGCGTCGTACGACCAGATCTACGACGAGCACGTTTTCATCTTTTCCGCCCGCGCCGTGGCAGCGGTCTTTGCGCCGTTCGGGCTGGAACTGATCGACACGGTGCCGCAGGCCACTCACGGCGGATCGATGCGCTACGTTCTTGGCCGCAAGGGCGCGCATAGCGTTTCGCCTTCCGTTGCGCGGACTCTGGCCGAGGAAGGGCGGCAAGGCCTGCACCTGGCCGCGACGTACGATGAATTCCGCCGCCGTTGCGAGCGCAATCGCGACGAACTGGTCGGCCTGATCCGCGACTTGCGCCGCCAAGGCCAGCGCGTCGTCGGCTATGCCGCGACATCCAAGAGCACCACGGTGCTGAACTACTGCGGCCTTGGCCCGCACGACATCGAATTCATCTCCGATACCACCCCGCTGAAGCAGGGAAAGTTCACACCGGGCAGCCACATCCCGGTGCGGTCGCCGGAAGCATTCGCCGATCCGTACCCGGGGTTCGCCGTCTTGTTCGGCTGGAACCACGAGACGGAAATTCTCGGCAAGGAAAAGGCCTTCGCGGCCGCGGGTGGCCGCTGGATCAAGTTCGTACCCGAGGTCCGACTGTCATGATCCTGTGCAGCGACCCCCGCGCGCAGTACCTCGCCCACAAGGCGGACATCGACGCCGCGGTGGCGCGGGTTCTTGCCAGCAACTCCTACGTCCTGGGGGCCGAGGTCGCCGCGTTCGAGCGTGAATTCGGCGCATACCTTGGCGGCGCCAGCGTGGTCGGCGTCGGATCGTGCACAGACGCGTTGACCCTGGCCCTGCGCGCTCTCGACGTCGGCGCGGGCGAGGTCATCACAACGGCGCTGAGCGCCACCGCCACCCTGGCGGCCATCATCGCCGCGGGCGGCGCGCCGGTGGTGGCCGACATTTCTGACGACACCCTCAACCTGTCGCCCGCCGCAGTCGAGCGCGCGCTCACGCCGGCGACGCGCGCCATCATCGCCGTTCATCTGCATGGATGCCCGGCCGAGATGGACGCCCTGGCCGCCATCGCGCGCAAACGTGGCGTCGCGCTGATCGAAGACTGCGCCCAGGCGTCCGGCGCGCGCTATCGCGACCGTCTGGTCGGAACGATCGGCGACATCGGGTGTTTCAGCTTCTATCCGACCAAGAACCTTGGCGCCGTCGGTGATGGAGGCGCTGTCGCAACGACTCATCCCGCACTGGCCGAACGCATTCGCGGGCTGCGCCAGTACGGGTGGGACGCGGGACGCAAGACGCGAGAGCCGGGCGTCAACTCCCGCCTCGACGAGATTCAGGCCGCCATTCTCCGCGTCAAGCTCCCGCATCTCGATTCGGACAATGCGCGCAGGCGCGCGATCGCTGCGCGGTACGACCGCGGGCTGGCTGGTGCCGGCCTGCGGCTCCCTTCGCCACCACAGCATGTCAGCGCGGTGTTCCACCAGTACGTCGTGCGCACGCGGTCGCGCAGCGCGCTGATGGCCCGGCTCGAGGCAAGCGGCATTCGTGCCGCCATCCACTACGCCGTGCCGCTGCATCGTGAGCCCGGCTACAAGTCACACCTTCGGGCTCCCGCCTCGCTTCCGCTGTCCGAACACGCAGCCGACAGCGTTGTCAGCCTGCCGATGTATCCGGAGCTGACTGACAAGCAAGTCGATGCAGTGATTGCCTCGGCGAACGACGTTCTCGTTGCAGCACACGTTACTGAGGCTGTTCATGTTTGACCGCATTGCGTTCGAAAGCGACAAGCGCCGGCACGCGGCCGAACAGGGACGCGATAGCCGCCTCAAGGCACTGGCGCAGGATTTCAACGCCGCGTCCTACCAATACGACTACGGCTACCAGTGGACCTGGCTGGGACTGCCGATCATTCAGTTGCCGACCGACATCGTGGCGGTGCAGGAAATCCTGTGGGAGACCAAGCCGACTCTTGTGATTGAGACCGGCGTTGCCTGGGGTGGATCGATCGTCCTGTACGCTTCAATTCTGCAGCTGCTCAACGAGGGCCGTGTGGTGGGGATTGACCGCACCATCCCGGAGCAGAATCGCCGCGAGATCATGAAGTACCCGTTTTCGCACCGCATTTCGCTGATCGAAGGATCGTCGATCGACGAGGCAGTCGTAGGCAACGTGCGCGCGATGGTGAAGCCTGACGATCGCGTCATGGTGGTCCTCGACTCAAGTCACACGCACGAACATGTACTTGCGGAGCTGCGTGCGTTGGCGCCACTGGTGACCAACGGTCAGTACCTGATCGTCAGCGACACGTCCGTCGAGTACCTGCCTCCGCAGACTCCGCGCAAGCGGCCCTGGGGCCCCGGCTCCAATCCGCTCACCGCGCTCCGTGCCTACCTGGCGGAGACCGCACGCTTCGAGACCGACCAGCATATCGACGACAAGCTGCTGCTGACATACACGCCCCACGGGTATCTGCGGTGCGTCGCGTGACAGCCCGCGCCGACGCAATCCGGCAGTCGGCCGTTCCCAACTCCATTTGGGAGGGCCTCTACGACTCGTTCGCGCAGGCGGGCGGCGATGCCGCGTTCGAGTCGGCCACGTGGCTCGACCAAATTGCCTCCGCGAGTCGGACGGCGACGGCCCACTCCGGCTCCGGCTACATCCTGAGCATCGTCGCGGCCGTCCTCGCCAATCGGACCGGCACTGCGCCGCTGCGCGTCCTTGATTTTGGTGGCGGCCTCGGCCCGACCTATTTCGCGTTGATGGAACACCTGGGCCAGACGGCACGCATTGACTTCCACGTCGTCGAGAACGCCGCCGTATGCAGGCGCGCCCGCGAGGTGCTGCCGTCCGATTCCCGCCTCACCTTCCGCGAGACCCTGCCGGCGGCCGACGAACACTTCGACATTGTGCATGCCGGTAGTTCAATCCAATACGTCGATGACTGGCGCGGCCTGCTGGGCCATCTGCGCGCGTTCGGCTCCGAGGCGATGATCTTTGCCGACCTTCCGGCCGGCAAGATTCCCGCGACCACGGCGACCCTGCAGCACTACTACGGGTCGCGCATTCCGTGCTGGCTGTTTCGCCTCGATGAGTTCTGTGCGGCGGCGACTCGCGACGGATACGTCCTCACCTACCAGGCACCGTTCCGCCGCCCCTACTTCGGCCGCAACATCCCGCCGCCGATGAGCGCCCTGCCGGCGGCCTATCGCTTGAACGACTTTCAGCAACTGATGTTCGTCCGCGGAGCGCGCCTATGATGGCGTCGCGCCCCGCGATGCTGGTCACTGGCGCGACCGGCTACATCGGCACCGCCCTGACGGCGGCGTTGAGCGCCGCGTCCTGCGTCGTGCGCACGCTGAGCCGGGCCGATTTCTTGGCGGGCCTGAAGGCGGACTCGTTCGCGGATGTCGATACCGTCTTTCATTTGTCCGCGCAGACCAACCTTCGGATTGCCGAGCAGCATCCCGCCGAGGATGAACGGGCCAACGTCGCCCCGCTCGAGGGCCTGCTGAAGGTTGTGCGCCCAGGGACTCGAGTCGTCCTCGCCAGCACGGTGACCATTGCCGGATTGGCATCGCGCATCGATCACAGGACACCCGATGCACCGATCTCCGTGTATGACCGCCACAAGCTCGCGGCTGAACGCCTTTTGCACGGTGCAACCGCCGCGGGTCATGTGCGCGGGATTGGCCTCCGCTTGGCCAACGTGTACGGATTCGGCAGTCAATCGCGCAACACCGATCGCAGCGTGCTCAACCTGATGATGCGCCGCGCCCTGGCTCAGCAACCACTGACGCTCTACGGCGACGGCGCGTACGTCCGGGACTTCATTCACCTCAGCGACGTCGTGACGGCGTTCGTGGCCGCGGGCTCTGCCGACGCGCCAGTCGGCAGCTTTCCAATCGGTTCCGGTACCGGCACCACGCTCGCGGCCTGCTTCGCGTTGGTTGCCAGCGAAGCCGAGCGCCTGACCGGCCGCCCCGTCTCCATCACTCGGGTACCCGAGCCCGCAGACCTGCACGCGATCGAGCGTCGCAATGCGATTGTCGACCCGGCGGCGTTCTGCGCAGCAACGGGCTGGTGCCCACGCACCTCGCTGCGCGACGGAATTCGAGGCGATCTAGCAAGATTTTCCGCCGCGGCGGCGCTGTCCGACGTGGCCGGAACCGCCGTGGCTTCTGCGCCATTGGATCGCGCAGCATTGAAGGGGGCAATTGCGCCGTGAGCATTCATTTGCCGAGTATCAACGAGTGCCGGGCAATTGACGCCCGCATGCCGGACGACGGCGCCACCGACTCGCGCCTGTCCGTGTTCGAGAACGGCCGCCAAGTGCCGTTCTCCGTCGAGCGCGTGTTCCTGGTTCACGCCGACCGCACCGCTCATCGCGGGCATCACGCCCATCGCCGCTGCTCGCAGGCCCTCATCTGCGTCGCCGGAACCTGCGACGTCATTGTTGACGACGGCCGCACGCGACGCACGGTGCCGTTGACCGGCCCGTCGCGGGGCATTCTTGTCCCGCCCGGCATCTGGGCCGAGCAGCGCTACCGTGACGCCGGCACCATCCTCATGGTGCTGTGCGATAAGCGCTACGACGAGGGCGACTACGTCCGCGACTACGACGCGTTCCTGCGCTATCGCAAGGAATTCGCTCCACAGCCGGTGGCGCACGCGGGATGAAGTTCGTTGTCACCGGGGCGCTGGGCCACATCGGCTCGCGCCTGGTCCGCTACCTGCCGGAGCATTTTCCAGGCTGCGAGGTGACGATGGTCGACAACCTAACGACCCAGCGCGTCGCGTCGCTGTTTGATCTGCCACGCACCGGCCGCTACCGATTCATCGAAGCGGACGTGACCAAGATGGATCTAGGCCCCCTGCTGCGCGGCGCTACTGCCGTGGTGCAACTGGCAGCGATCACCGACGCCGCCGGCAGCTTCGATCGTGCCCGCGAGGTCGAGACCAACAACTTCCAGGCCACCAAGCGCATCGCCGAGGCATGCGCGGAGGCCGGCGTCGCCCTCATCGCGCCCTCCTCCACCAGCGTCTATGGCACCCAGAAAGACGTCGTGGACGAAGACTGCGGGCCCGAGGACCTCAAGCCGCAGAGCCCGTATGCCGAAACCAAGCTCAAGGAAGAGGAGCTGTTGGACACCCTGTGGCGCACCGGCCTCAAGGTCGTGCGCCTGCGCCTGGGCACGATTTTCGGCACCTCGCCCGGCATGCGGTTCCACACCGCCGTCAACAAGTTCTGCTGGCAGGCGGTGTTCGGCGTGCCGCTGACCGTCTGGCGTACCGCGTTCGACCAGCGCCGGCCCTATCTCGACCTCACCGACGCGGTGCGTGCCGTCGGGTTCTTTCTTGAAGGACAGCACTACGACGGCCGCATCTATAATGTAGTGACGGCCAACGCCACCGTCCGCGAGGTGGTCGACCGCATCCGCGCCGAGGTGCCGACCCTCGACGTCCGCTTTGTCGATGAGCGAATCATGAACCAGCTTTCCTACGAAGTACGCGCCGATCGCATCCAGGCGCTTGGTTTCCGGTTCACCGGCGACCTGCGCCGCGGCATCGCCGACACCGTTGCCTTGCTGCACCACGCCAACGCCGACACGCCGGTCGCGGCGCGCTAACCATGGCGGCGCCGAAGTCGAGTGTGCGCAAAGGCGTTCTGCTGGCCGGTGGACGCGGCTCGCGCATGTTTCCGCTGACCCGAACGGTCAACAAGCACCTGCTGCCGGTATTCGACAAACCGTTGATCTACTACCCGCTCACGACGCTCATCCTGGCGGGCGTGCAGGAAATCATGGTGCTGTCCGACCCGCGCGACCTCGGCTCGATGCGCGAGGCGCTGGGCGACGGCCGCCAATGGGGCCTGACCATCCACTATGGCAGCCAGGCGCGCCCCGGCGGCATTGCCGAAGGTCTGTTGGTCGCGGCCGATTTCGTCGGCGATGAACCGTTCTGCCTGATTCTCGGCGACAACATCTTCTACGGCCGCGAGTTCATCAGCCTGCTGCACCAAGCGGCCGACGAGGCCCAGTCGCGCGCCGTCATCTTCACCCAGCCGGTGGCCGACCCGCAGCGCTACGGCGTGGTCAAGCTCGACTCCAATGGCAAGCCGCTGCTGATCGTCGAAAAGCCGGCCGACCCGCCGTCGAACGAAGCCGTGACCGGGCTCTATTTCTACGATCGCCGCGCCGTTGGCTTCGCGCGCAAGCTGGCTCCGTCGCGCCGCGGCGAGCTGGAGATTACCGACCTCAATCGCGTGTATCTGGAGGCCGGCGACCTGATCGCCAAGCGGCTCGGCCGCGGCTTGGTGTGGTTTGACGCCGGCACCCCGCAGAACTTGTTGCTCGCCGCCGAACTGGTGCACGTCATCCAGGCACGCCAGCGCACCGGCATCGCCTTCCCCGAAGAGATCGCCTACCGCCAGGGACTCATCAACCTGCGCGCGTTCTACGCCCTGGTTGACGCGATGCCCGACGGCGAATACCGCAGCTACCTCAGTTCGCTGCGCGACGAGTTCGGCCCCGCCGCCTAGAGCGTGCCGATGGACGTCGAGACCTGCGCAATCCCCGGCGTCGTCATCGTGCGCCCGCGCGTGTTCCGCGACGAGCGCGGTACGTTCTACGAATCCTTTCAGCGTGATCGCTACGCCGCCGCAGGCATCGCGGGTGAATTCACCCAGGACAACCGCTCCGCCTCGATGGCGCGGGTGCTGCGCGGTCTGCACTATCAGGTGAGTGCACCCCAAGGTCACCTCGTGACGGTGACGCGTGGTCGCATCTGGGACGTCGGCCTCGACCTGCGTCCCACCTCACCCGCCTTCGGCCGTTGGGTTGGCACCGAGCTGTCGGCCGATCCGCCGGTACAGATCTACCTGCCGCCAGGCGTTGCGCACGGCTTCTGCGTGCTCTCGGACGCCGCGGAGCTTTGGTATCGCTGCGTCGGCACCTACCGGCCCGACGACGAGGGCGGTGTGCTGTGGAACGACCCCGACCTCGCCATCACCTGGCCGCTGCGCGACCCGATCGTGTCCGACAAGGACGCGCGCTACCCGCGCCTACGCGACCTTCCGCGCCAGCGCCTGCCGAAGGTCTAGGTCAGCGCGCCAGGCCGAGGCGCTGCGTCGCGTCGGTCTGTGCCAGCGCCGGCTCCCACCACGCGCGGTTGGCGAGATACCAAGCAACGGTCGCGGGCAATCCAGCCTCGAACGCGATCGCCGGCCGCCAGCCGACTTCGGCGCGAATCTTGTCGGTCGCCACGGCGTAGCGCAGATCGTGGCCCGGCCGGTCTTTGACGAACGCGATGCGGCGTCCATACGGGCCGCTTTGGTCGGGCGCCAACTCGTCCAGGATGGCGCACACCGCGCGCACCACGTCGATGTTGCGGCGCTCGTTGCCGCCGCCGACGTTGTAGACTTCGCCCGGCCGACCCCTGCGCAATACCTCCGTCAGCGCCGCCGCGTGATCCTCGACGTACAGCCAGTCGCGCACATTCTCGCCCTTCCCGTACACGGGAAGACTCTCGCCGCGTAGCGCGCGGACGATGATCAGCGGGATCAACTTTTCCGGGAACTGATACGGCCCATACGTGTTGGACCCGTGGGTGACGATCGTCGGCAGGCCGTGGGTGCGATGCCACGCGCGCGCCAAGTGATCGGACGCCGCCTTGCTCGCCGCATAGGGCGAATTCGGTTCATAGACCGCGCCCTCGGCTGAATAACCGACCAGGCCCAGACTGCCGTACACCTCGTCCGTCGAAACATGCACGAAGCGGAACGCCGCGCGCGCCGCGTCTCCCAGCCCGCGCCAGTAGGCGGTCGCCGCGTCGAGCAGCACCGCCGTACCCTCGACGTTGGTGCGCAGGAATTCCGCCGCGTTGTCGATCGACCGATCAACGTGGCTCTCGGCCGCCAGATGCACCACGCCCGCGGGCCGGCAGTCGTTCACAACCGCCCGCACAAACGCTGCATCGCAGATGGTGCCTTTGGCCAGCCGGTAGCGCGGGTTGCGCGTCAGCTCGGCATCGGTGCGCGGATTGGCGGCGTAGGTCATGGCGTCGAGGTTGACGACCGCAACGTCCGCGTTCGCCAGCAGCCGCCGCACGACGGCGGAGCCGATGAATCCGCATCCGCCGGTCACCAGGATCGTCTGTGCCATGCGCTCCCCCGCCGGCCAAATGCCGGCGGCGGTCACTCTATCCCAAACTAGGTAGCCCGTTGGCGGCTCCAGCGCCGGCGCCAGGACACCGTGCACGAGCACAAGCGCGCGCGGCGGTGTTCGGCTATGCGCGACCGATGCGCCGCTGGCGTGCGTCGGCTAAACTGCACGCTGGCCGGGAGCCGTTCCCGGCGGCAGCGACAGGAGCACCCGATGGCCCATAAGCGCACCGCCTCCGCCGTGTGGAGCGGCAACCTCAAACAGGGCAAGGGCACGCTCTCGACCGGCAGCGGCGCCATCAAAAGCACGCCCTATTCGTTCGCCATGCGCTTTGAGAACGCCCCCGGCACTAATCCCGAAGAACTCATCGCCGCCGCCGAAGCCGGCTGCTACGCCATGGCGCTATCCGCCGACCTGGGCGAGGCCGGCTTCACGCCGGACCAGATTTCGGCCCAGGGCACCGTCACCTTCGACATGCCGGGCGGCAAGCCGACCCTCACCGGGCTGCACCTGGTGGTCACCGCCAAGGTGCCGAAGATCGACGCCAAAAAGTTCCAGGAAGTCGCTACCGCCACCAAGGCCGGTTGCCCGATCTCGCGCGCCCTCAGCATCCCGATCACCCTGGACGCCAAGCTGGAGTAGCTAGCGCCGGCCGATCGGCAGTCGCCGCCAGCGTCCCCACAGAACGACCAGCGACAGGCCAAGCAGCAGCAGGTTGGCCGGCAAACTCATGCCCAGTTCGCCGCGCATGGCATGGAACGGAATCGCCAGCGCCTGGACGGCGACGAAGCCGAGCGCGGCCAGCGGGGTCAGGCCCGGCAAGATTCGCGTCGCGGCGGGAAGGATCATGCCGGCCGCACCGGCGAGTTCGGCGATGCCGATGAAGCGCACCAGCCACCCCGGTAATTCGGCGACCCACGCCATGCTGGTCGCCAGGTCCGGAAGCGGCGTGAAGGTCTTGAGGAACCCCGCACCACCGTAGGCCACCGCCAGGAGAACCTGGGCAATCCACAAGGAAATGTGCAGCGCCCGATTCGGGCGCGGATAGAGCATGCCGTTCGCAGTCATGTGATGTCCCCCGCGTCGCTAGGGGCACTTCTCAAGCGCCCCGGTTCCGTCTAATTGATGTCACGCCCCACGAACGGCAAGGCTGACGCCTTCGTCGCGGGTCAATATCCTTTGGGCAATTCGAGAGGAAATCGAACCATGGCGTTGTCGCTGTACGAAACGTCCGTCGCCACCTTTGTGCGTACCCTGACCAATCTGGACGGCATCCTCGACAAAGCTGCCGCCCACGCGACGGCGAAGAAGTTCGACAGCGCCAACTACCTCGCAATCCGCCTTGCGCCGGACATGCTGCAGTTCAACCGCCAGATCCAGATCGCCACCGATCACGCCAAGCGCGCCTCGGCCCGCCTCGCCGGCGTCGAAGCACCGGTGTTTGAGGACAACGAGAAGACCCTCGACGAGCTCAAGGCCCGCATCAAGAAGACGATCGACTACCTGAAGACGCTGAAGCCGGCGCAAGTTGACGGCAACGAAGACAAGAGCGTGGTGGTCCCGGCCGGCCAGGCCAAGCGCACGTGGCCCAAGGGCACCGACTACCTGTTCGTCAACGCGATGCCGAACTTCTTCTTCCACGTCACCACCGCCTACGCGATCCTGCGCAGCGCCGGCGTGGACATCGGCAAGGGCGATTTCATCGGCCCGCAGCCCCCGGCCGTCTAGTCAGTGCGCGATCTTGGCGGCGCTCTTGAGCTTCGCGCCGAAGCTCTCGCGGAGCGCCGCCACCTTCGGCTTGGCCACCGCCATCACGTAGCCCTGGCGCGGATTGCGGGCAGCGAAATCCTGGTGATACGTCTCGGCGACGTAGAACTTGGTCAGCGGCTCCAACGCCGTCTTGATCGGCGCCGAATAGAGCTTCGCCGCCTCAAACTGCACGATGTATCGCTTCGTCACCTCGTACTGCTGTTCATCGGCATAGAACACCGCCGAGCGATACTGCCGCCCGCGGTCGTTGCCCTGCCGATTCATCTGCGTCGGATCGTGGGCGACCGAGAAGAATATCTTCAGCAACTGACCGAAGCTGATGCGCGTCGGGTCGTACTGGACCTCGATGACCTCGGCATGATCGGTCGAGCCGGAACACACCGCGTCATAGTTCGCCGTCGCGGCGCTGCCCCCCGCATAGCCGGAGCGCACCGCCGCGACGCCGTCGAGTTCCTTGAACACCGCCTCGGTGCACCAGAAGCAACCGCCTGCCAGCACGGCGGCGGTGCTAATCACGCCGGCCGCGGCCGGCGGGTCGTACTGCGGATCGGGCATGTCTGCCGGATCGATGCGCAACGCCCACAACCCAGCCATTGGTGCCTCCTTGGATGGGCGACGCCTACGCCGCCGACAATTGCGCTTCGATCCACCGCGTCATGTCGCTCGGCGGCAACGCCCCGCTGACGCGGGCCAACTCTTTGCCGCCTCGGAACACGATCATGGTGGGAATCGAACGGATGTCGTAGCGGCCCGCCAGCGCCTGCTCTTCGTCGGTGTTGACCTTGGCAAGGCGCACACGCGGCTCGAACGAAGCCGCCGCGGCGGCAAACGCCGGTGCCATCGCCCGGCACGGACCGCACCACGGCGCCCAGAAATCGACGACCAGGGGCAGATCGGCCGCACCGGCGTGCACCGCAAACCGGGCGGTGTTCAGCACCATCGGCTCACCCGCGAACAGGGGCCGCTTGCAGTGGCCACAGCGCCCCGCTTCGGGCTTCTTGCCTTCCGGAATTCGGTTCAACCCATCGCAATGGGGGCACGGAATCAGGGGCGTCTTGTTCATGGCAAGTATGTGGGGACCACCGGCGGCTCTGTCCAGTGTGGCACACCCCGGCCCCCTCCTCGTCTGATATCCTGTGGACAATCAAGGAGCCAAAGCCATGAACGAGCACGTAAACCCGGAGTTCGACCTGGACGGGCTGCACGAACGGCTCCATCGCCTGCGGGCTGAGATCGAAGGCGTGGCGGCAGCCCTTGTGGCTGGCGTCGATCGGACCAAGGCACATATCAAAGAGGCCGGCGGCGCTGCCCATGCGTTCACGGACCAAGCCCACGTTGCCGAGGAAGCGCTCGAAGGCGCGGTGCGCGCGCGGCCGCTGGTGATGATCCTGATTGCCGCCGCAATCGGCTTCGTCATCGGCTCCCTCGTGCAACGCTAGGAGGCACCATGTTTCACGACATCCTCAAGGGCCTCGGCATGGGGATCGCTGCGTCCCAGGTCGCGACGGCGGCACGCGCCATGGTACGCCGCGTTGTTGCACGCTTGGCCCTCCTGATCGTTGCCATCGCCACCTTGCTCATCGGCATCGGCTATCTCTTTGACACGGCGTACGCCTACGCGGTGCAGACCCTCGGTCCCGTGGCCGGTGGATTGACCGTGGCCGGTGGGCTCATGGGCATGGCCGCCATACTGTTTGCGGTGGCCGGCCGTCGCCGGAGAAGGCTCGTCCAAACTGCGCACACAGCAGGCGCACCATCCGTCGCCGCCAACGAAGCTGTGGCGGTGGGAGCAGCGTTGTTGATGGTGCTTGCGGCGCTCCGTAGGCGCGCGTCCACGACGGCCCGCGCCTGATCGGCGCCGCGCCGCGGCAAAGGGGGCTCCCGATGCGTTCACCCAATTCGTCTCCTGCTGCCGATTCCCCGGCAACCGGCGAGGCAATGGAAGGTGTGCGGGACTACGTGTGTCCGCAGCATCCCGACGTCCGCCGGCAAGCCCCGGGGCGCTGTCCACGGTGCGGCAGCGAACTTGTGCCGGTCGGGTCCCCGGCGATCTAGCTCTTGCCCTTCCCGTCCAAGTCGAACGTTTCCCGATAGTCCGGTACCCGGCACTCCCAGCCCAGTTCCTCTTCGATGCGGTGCCGCAGAGCATCGGCGGCGGCCGGTTCACCGTGCGTGACAAAGGTGCGGCGCGGTGCCGCTTCGAACTGACGCAACCACGCCATGATCTCGTTGGAATCGGCGTGGGCAGACAACATGTCGAGGTTGACGATTTCGGCTCGAACCAGAACCGGACCGCCATGAATCTTGACGGTCGCTGCACCGCCCACCATCGCAGCGCCGCGCGTGCCGCCAGCCTGGAATCCGGCGAATAGGATTGCGTTGCGCGGATCCGGCGCCAACGCTTTCAGGTGGTGCAACACGCGCCCGCCGGTGGCCATGCCACTCGCTGAGATCACCACCTTGGGCATCTGCGACTGGTCAAGCGCCTTCGAACCTTCGACGTCGCGGACGTAGGTTGCCGCCCGCCCAAGTTCATCGCACTCGGCCGCACTCAGTCGCAGCTCTTTGTGGTGCCGATACAGCAGCGTGCTCGCCTCAATTGCCATCGGGCTGTCGATGAAGATCGAGATGTTCGGAATTCGCCGCGCCGCCTTGAGCCGCTGCAGGTAATACAGGATCAACTGCGTTCGGCCGACCGCGAAGGCCGGTATCAGCACCGTGCCGCCGCGCCCGGCCGCGCGGTTGACCACGGCCGCAATCGCGTCCTCAGGCGACTCATCGCTGTGCCGCCGGTCTCCATACGTGGACTCGACGACAAGGTAATCTGCCCGTGAAACCGTGGCTGGGTCCGGCAGAAGCGGGCTCCCCGGACGGCCGAGGTCGCCCGAAAAGACCACCGAGCGGCGGTGCCGGCGCAGGGTCGCGATGGCCGAACCGAGGATGTGGCCGGCGTCACGGAACGCAAGACGGAAGCCGTCTCCGAGTTCGCGGTTCTCGCCATAGGGGACCGCTACAAGCCGCTGGAGTGCGTTCCGGGCATCCCGTTCGGTGTAGAGCGGCAGGGCGGGATGGTGCTTGGAGAAGCCCTGCCGGTTGGCGAACGCCGCATCCTGTTCCTGCAAGAACCCTGCGTCCGGAAGGAGAATTCCGCACAGGTCGCGCGTGGTCGGCGTACACAGGACGGGTCCCTTGAATCCGCTGCGCACCAGCAGCGGCAGGTATCCCGAATGATCGATGTGTGCGTGGGTCAGCACCACTGCGTCGATGGAACGCGGCGCGACCGGCAGCGCCTCCCAGTTGCGCAGCCTGAACTGCTTGAAGCCCTGGAACAGTCCGCAGTCGACCAGGATCCGGTACACTCCCGTATCCAACAAGTACTTCGATCCGGTGACGGTCCCAACGCCGCCGAGGAAACTCAACTGCATGGGGTTCCGGGCGCCACCGGTTGCGGCGTGGCAAATGCGTCGATGGCGCGCCTGATCGTTTGCATGGTGCTGACGCTACGCCCTCCGCGACCTGGCGGGAATTCTGGCCACGCCGCACCGGCGCCCAAATCGACGAGCAGCGCCACCGACACCACGACGACCTCTCCGACCGCGTTCGCATCAGCCGCCGGCGCCCAACCGGCGCAGGCACTCCCCGGCGGGTGCAGTTGAAGAGTCAACCACACGCTCCGCTGGCAGGCGGCGCCATACGCAAGACTGCGTATGGCCGGGGTCTCATTCAACGCCCGAGCATGTCCGGGGCGTCGAGAAACTGTCCTGGGCTTCGAACCTCAGAGGACACTGTCCGCCGTCAGCGCCAATGAGACAGATTGAGGGTTCCCGCTAGCGGAGGGTTTTGGTCTCATCGCAGTGACGTAGGAACGAAGATGAGACCAAAACCCTTGCCCCATAAGACGACGCCCGGTGAACGGGTAGCGAAGGATATCCGGC
>CAMDCA010000002.1 GCA_945889645.1 Rhizobium sp. Q54 | reverse complement strand
CCGCGTCAGGCTGAACGGCATTCGGCTTCGTGATAGTGCTTGTCATGGCGTGGTCTCCTGTCCGGCGCGTCAAACGCCGCACTTGCTGGGGTTGAAGCACCCGGAGACTACGCCACCACCAATTCCAACCAACTTCGCGACGCCACCTGCGGAGAGGTCATGGCGAAGCAGTCGGCTGATGCGGTTCTGTTCGTGTGCGGCGCTCCGCTTTCGCGGGGTCACCTCTTCCCGATATCGGTGCAGCAGGTCCCCTAGCGTGACGCTGCGGAGGGTTTTTTGGTCGGGTGGTAGGTCGGCGCGGTCAAACCGCGATTCCTGCATTCTTGCCCAGGTATCCGCGTCCCCCCTGGACGCGAACGACCTCGTGAGCTGTCGGCCTTGCCGCCGAACCTGAACCTGCCACTTGTTGCCGTGCCTACGAACATTCGCCATTTCTCTGCCTGTGTGTGGCACAGGTGTGGCAAACGCCTTGGATTCGCGCCCTTCCGTTGCTGCTACTGCCTTTGACGCGGCTGGGCCCTCCGCCCATTATGGCTTTGCTGCGCGGGTGTAGCTCAATGGCAGAGCAGAAGCTTCCCAAGCTTACGACGAGGGTTCGATTCCCTTCACCCGCTCCAGGGCCTCAGCGCTCAACGACGCCTACAGGGGGCGGGACATGAAACGGCTGGTCATCGCCGACGATGACGATGTCGCCCTGGCCTTTCTCAAGGCCAAGATGGGCCAGCGCGGATTTGTCGTGACGGCCGTCAAGGACGGCGCGGCCGCGCTGCTGGCCGTGGCCTCCATCAAGCCGGATATGGTGATTCTGGACGTCATGATGCCGGGCCTCGACGGGTTCGAGGTTTTGCGCCAACTCAAGGCCAACCCGGCAACCCAGGGGGTGCCGGTGGTGCTGCTGAGCGCGCGGCACAACGTCGCCGACATTGCCAAGGCCAAGGCCCTGGGCGCGGCCGACTACATCATCAAGCCGTTCGTCTCCGATGCCGTCGTTGAGCAACTGCAGGAGCTTGCTCCCGGCGGCACCACGGCCGTCCAGCGCAAGGCCTAACGGGCGCCTTCCGCAGGCAATAACTCGTTACCGGCCCGTTCTTGCCCCCGCCGGGCCGCGAGGGTAGGGTGCCCGCCGCACGGAACCCATGGGTGTGGGCCGCGCGGGGCTATGGGCAGCGCAGCGCGCGCCCAGAGGCGCCCTCGGACGAATTCAGGCTTCTCGGAAAGGATACCGTCATGTATCGCGCAGGCATTCTTGCCGCTTTGGCGACAGCGGCAGTGATCGGCAGCGCGTCCGCGCAGACCCCGCCGGCACCCGCGGCTCCGGCGGCGGCTCCGGCCGGCCCGGCGGTAGAAACGCCGCGCGAGGCGGACCCGGTGGTCGCGATCGTCAACGGCGAGACCATTCGCGCGTCCGAACTCGTGTACCTCTACCAGACGCTCGGCGAGGGCGTGCGCCAGATGGCGTTCGAGATGCTCTACCCGCAGCTTCTGGCCGGCAGCATCGAGCGCAAGGTCGCGGCCCAGAAGGCGCGCGAGGCAAAAGTCGACGACCGTGCCGACGTGAAGCAGAAGTTCGATTTCTGGCACGACCGCGTGTTGGAGGAGACTCTACTCAACGAGACGGTCGAGGCGCAGATGACGCCGGCGGCTCTGCAGGATGCCTATAAGGCCCTGATCGCCAACGACGCCGGTCAGGAAGAGATCCGCGCCAAGCATATTCTGTTCGCCAATCCCGAAGCGGCGATCGCCGTCGTCAAGGAACTCGACGCTGGCGGCAATTTCGATCAGATTCTCGATCGCGTCACCCAGCAGGGCATCGGCCGCGGTGGCCCGATCGACTACTTCCGCCGCGACGGCGTCATCCAGGCGTTCTCCGACGCAGCGTTCAAGATGCGTCCGGGCGAGTACACCACCAACCCGGTGCAGAGCGAGTTCGGCTTCCACATCATCATGGTGGTTGACCGCCGCGTGTCGCCGCCGCCGCCGTTCGCAGACGTCGAGGGAGACCTGCGCAACGACCTTGGCGGCAGGTTGGTCGAGGAGTTCTATGCAAAGCTCGTGGCTGGCGCCCAGGTGCAGAAGTTCAACTTCGACGGCACCCCGATGAACTGAACGCCGGCCTCGGCGTTGTCGACGAATCCACCGCTGCTGTGGAATGGAACGCCGGGCAATCGCCCGGCGTTTGCGTTTGCGCACGGCGCCGGGGCGCCGATGGACTCGGCCTTCATGGACGACTTCGCCGCCGGCCTCGCTGTGGCGGGGATCCCGGTGGCGCGGTTCGAGTTTCCCTACATGGCCAAGCGTCGCGCCGCGCGGAGCGCGCCCAATCAAGAGGACGGCCGAAGCCGCGGCGGCCCCGATCCGACCCCGGTGTTGCTGGAGACTTGGCGCCGCGTCATCGCCGCGATCGATATGGCCGGAGTCTCGCGCCGCGCCCTGGTGATCGGCGGCAAGTCCATGGGCGGCCGCATGGCTAGCATGGTGGCCGACGACGAAGGCGTGCTGGGCCTGGTTTGCCTCGGCTATCCGTTCCACCCGCCCAAGGCCGACGTGACAACGAAGCGCATCGTCCACCTCGCGACGCTCACCACGCCGGCGCTGATCGTGCAGGGCACGCGCGACACGTTCGGTTCACAAGAAGAAGTCGTCGGCTACACGCTGTCGCCGGCAATTCGCGTGCACTGGATGGCCGACGGCGACCACTCCTTCAAGCCGCGCAAGTCGTCCGGCCGCACCGAACCGCAGAACGTCGCCGAAGCAATCGCCACCGTCGCCGCCTTCGTACGCGACGTGGCGGAGACTCAGCGCGGCCTTTAGTCCCTGTTCATGCGCGGGCTTGACCCGCGCATCCACGGGTACGCCTGCGCTCCCTCCGCGGGGATGGCCGGGTGACCGCGCTCAGACGTCCTGAAAATGCGCGCGCGCCCCGCGCTCGATGGCGGCGGCGACCAGGCGATCGATATCGAGCCCGTCGCGGATCAGTTCGAGCAGCCGGATCTCTTCTTCGCTGACCTTGCCGTCGGCGGCGGCGACGTCGCACGCCAGCGCGTACGCCGTCTCACGCAGCCGCGCCGGCAGCGACTGCTTCACCAGTTTGATGATGGTCTCCAGCCCGCCGTCGGTACCGATCAGGTCGGCGCAATCCTCGGCGATGCGCGGCAGCAGGTCGGGGTCGAAGCCTTTGAAGGCCGGCAGCGTCTGCACGACCTGACCGATGACGCCAAGCTCGGCGTCGTCCATTTCGCTGTCGGCGGCCGACATGATCACCATCGTGTAGATCAGCGCGGTGTGTTCCATCGGATGTCCGCCAGGGCAAAAGGAGTGGGGCGAGATCGAGCGCGCCGGACCTTAGGCAAGCCGCCCGGTCCCGGCAAGGCCTCCGCTCGGCCTACGCCGGCTGCTCCCGCAGGAACGCCCGGGTCGCCTTGACCGCTTCGGCCAGTCCAAGGCGCAGCAGCGGCACGCCGGGCGGGAACGCCCCCATCAGCCGCGACGGCGTACGCGGGTCCAACAGGACGAACACGCCCCGGTCGGTCGCTTTGCGCACCAGACGTCCATAGGCCTGGCGCAGGCGCAGGCGCGCGATCATGTCGTCGTAGCGGGCGCCGCCAAAGGCCGCCTTGCGTGCCCGATGCAAGATGTCCGGCCGCGGCCATGGCACCCGGTCGAACACGATCAAGCGCAGCGAATCGCCCGGCACGTCTACGCCGTCGCGCACCGCGTCGGTGCCCAACAGGCACGTGTCGATCTCGGCGCGGAAGATGTCGACTAGGGTCGCGGTGTCCATGTTGTCGACGTGCTGCGCCAGCAACGGGATGCCGGCCAATTCCAGCGGATCGAGGATGCGCTTGTAGACCGCGCGCAATCGCGTGATGGCGGTGAACAGGCCAAGCCCGCCGCCGCCCGCCGCCAGGAACAGTTCGCGATACGCCGCCGCGACTAGGTCGGGCTCGGTGCGCTCGACGTCACTCACCAGAACGATGCGTGTGCGATTGGCATAGTCGAACGGCGAGGCCAGGCTGACCCGCCGCGGCGGCACCGCGAGGTGATGGGCACCGGTGCGCACTTCGGCCGACGACCAATCGGCATCGTCGTTGCCGGTCAGGTCGGCGGTGCTGCGATCGCGCAGGCTGGCCGACGTGATGAGTGCTCCGTGCGCGCGCGACAGAACGATCTCGGCAAACGGCGCCGTCGGATCGATCCAGTGGCGGTGTAGGCCAAGGTCGATCTCGCGCCCGTCGATGCGGTCCAGGGTCAGCCAGTCGACGTACTGCTTCGGCGCGCCGTCCTCCAATCCGCGCAACATGTCGGCCCACGACTCGACCATGGTGGCGCGGCGCACCAGGCCGCGGCACACCGCTTCAATGCGGCCGCGAGTCTCCGGCTCCAGCGTGTCGGCCTCGTCGTCCAAGCGTTTCGTCAGCAGCTTGGCGAGTTGCGTCAGCGGACGCGCGAGGTCGAGCAACGCGTGCTCCAACTCGTCCGCCGCGCGCAACAGCGCCGGCGTCGCCGGGAATGCATCCGCCTCCAGGCCGTATCCCGGATCGGGCGTCGCCTGGCGCGCCAGCACCTGTCCGCGTAGATGCGCCAGGAACGCCTCCGCCGCGCTACTGCCAAACGTGTCGCCGGCGTCGCGCAAACGCCCGAGCCAGCCCGGCGCCGGCAACGCTGCTGCCGCGCGCAGCGCGCTGGCCAACGCCGTCTGCGCCTCCGGATGCTCCGACGCCAGATCGCCGGCGCGCGATTCCAGTCCGCGCGCGCGCCGCTGCCGTCCTCCTTCGGGTCCGCGCACCCAGCGCCGCAACTCAGACGCCTCTTGTCCGGTCAGGTGGGCCGAGAACGCTGCATCGGCGGCGTCGAACACATGGTGTCCCTCATCGAACACCAGGCGCGTCGGCATCTCGCGCCCATCGTCGTGCGGATGCACACCTCCCGGCGTGACGCCTCGCGCCGCGTTGGCCAGGACCAGCGCGTGGTTGGCGATGACCAGGTCGGCGCGCCGCGCCCGCCGCTGGCTGCGCTCGATGAAGCAGCGCCGGTAGTGCTTGCAGGCCGAATAGATGCACTCGCCGCGCCGGTCGGTCAGGCCCCAGGTGTTCTCGTTTCCCAACACGCCGACCAGCCAGGCGGGGAAGTCGCCGCCCAGGTCGCCATCGCGCGTCGCCAGCGCCCAGCGCGCAACCAATCCGATCGCCGCGCCGCCACCGCCGAACGCACGCGACGATTCTTCTTCCAGATTCAGGATGCACAGGTAGTTCTCGCGCCCTTTGCGCACCACGACCTTGGCGTTCTTCATGGCCGCGTTCGGGTACAGGCGATCGAGTTCGGTATCGATCTGGCGCTGCAGGTTGCGCGTGTACGTCGAAAGCCACACGGTGGCCGCGTTCTTTTCCGCCCACACGCTGGCCGGTGCGATGTAGCCAAGCGTCTTACCAACCCCGGTGCCGGCCTCGGCCAGCACGATCTCCGGTTCCTCCGCCGCATTGCGCGGCGCGAATGCGCGCGCCGCCTCCATCGCGTACATGCGTTGCGCCTCGCGCTCTTCGGCCGAGCGCACCGACAGCAACTGGCTCAGGCGCAGCAGCGTCTCCTCAGGCGATACGGGCTCGGCTCCGGCCGGCGGTGGCGGCGCCAACTCGATCCACTCCGCCAGCTTGTGCCAAATGTTCAAGCGCGGGAACGCACCCACCGCCGGGCTCGCGCCCAACGCACCCAGGACCGCCGGGGCCCAGACCCATCCGGACGCCTGCAGGAATTGGGCAAGCGCGACGGTGGTTTCGTTGCCCGACTCGCCGCGAATCTCGCTCAACAGAAGTGTCGCCGCGTCGCGCAGCGCCAAGGCCTCGCCGATCAGGTCGGGCGCCGCCGGCAGTCCCACCGCGTCGGCCACGCCGCGTGGGGTGGGCAGGCAGAACTTGGCCGGCCGCACGAACGCGAACAGCTCCAGCAGATCGTACGCTTGCAGCCGCTTCAGCCCCAGACGGGCAGCCGCCGCCGGCGCATGGACCACGAACGGCATGCCGTTCTCGGCCCGCCCCGCAGCCTGGGCCGGCCCCAGCTCCTCGATCTCGCCGTCGGCCGAGATCCACACGGCCTTGCGGCCCCGCACCACCAGGGACGGAGCGGTCGGCACAGCGATGGCGGCGGCGGGCGCGCGCAGGCTCATGGGGCCAGAATATAGAGTCGCATCCGAAGGGCGTGCCTCGCGTTGACGCTTGCATGCCCAACGCCTAGGTTCCCCCTCCCAATTGCTGGGATCACAGGCACGGCCGATGGGCGACGACAGCGACCGCGGACAAGGCGGCGAAGCTTGGCCGTTTCAGGAGGCCCGCAAGGTCCTCGCGCGCCTCGCTACGCGCCCGAAGGACCACGTGTTCTTCGAGACCGGCTATGGCCCCTCGGGCCTGCCCCACATCGGCACCTTCGGCGAGGTGCAGCGCACCTCGATGGTGCGCCAGGCGTTCCGCGAACTCTCGGACGTTCCAGTGCGCCTCGTCGCCTTCTCGGACGACATGGACGGCCTGCGCAAGGTGCCGGACAACATCCCCAACAAGGAGATGGTGGCCGGGCACCTCGGCAAGCCGCTGACCTCGATCCCCGATCCGTTCGGCAAGTTCGAAAGCTTCGGCCACCACAACAACGCGATGCTGCGCGACTTCCTGGATCGCTTCGGCATCCAGTACGAGTTCCGCTCGTCCACCGAACAGTACAAGCGCGGCGTGTTCGACGCGACGCTGCTGCGCATGCTGGAGCACCACGACGAGGTTGCCGCGGTCGTTCTTCCGACGTTGGGCGAGGAACGCCGCGCCACCTATTCGCCGATCCTGCCGATCTCGCCCAAGTCCGGCCGCGTGCTGCAGGTGCCGCTGGTCGAGCGCAAGCTCGACTCCGGCACGGTTGTGTTCCGCGACGAAGACGGCACCCTCACCGAAGTCCCGGTCACCGGCGGCCACGTCAAGATGCAGTGGAAGGCCGACTGGGCGATGCGCTGGGCCGCGTTCGACGTCGACTTCGAGATGTCGGGCAAGGACCTGATCGAATCGGTCAAGCTCGCCAGCCGCATCGTCAAGGTGCTGGGCGGCACGCCGCCGGTCACGCCCATCGTCGAGTTGTTCCTCGACGAGAACGGCGAGAAGATTTCCAAGTCGCGCGGCAACGGCATGACGATCGAGCAGTGGTTGACCTACGCGTCGCCCGAGTCTCTCTCGACCTTCATGTTCCACGCGCCGCAGCGCGCCAAGCGCTTGTACTTCGACGTCATTCCCAAGACGGTGGACGACTATCTCAGCTTCCTCGCGCAGTACCGCGCGCATGGCACCGCCGAGACGCGCAAGCAGAACCCTGCGTGGTTCATCCACCACGGCAAGCCGCCGTCCGAGGACGTGCCGGTCACCTTCGCCATGCTGCTGAACCTGGTCAGCGCCGCCAACACCGGCGACCCCAAGGTGCTGTGGGGCTTCCTGTCGCGCTACGCACCGGGCGCCAACCCGGCCGCGAACCCGATCCTCGCCCGCATGGTGGACTACGCCGTCGCCTACTACCGCGACTTCGTGCTGCCGGAAAAGAAGCACCGCCCGCCGACCGACCAGGAACGCGCAGCGCTGGAAGACCTGGCGTTGGCGCTGACCAAGCTCGTGCCCCCGGCCACGCCGGAAGCGATCCAGAACGAGGTCTACGAGGTCGGCAAGCGCAGCGGCTTCACCAACCTGCGCGACTGGTTCAAGGCGATGTACGAGGTCCTGTTCGGCCAGGCCCAAGGCCCGCGCATGGGCTCGTTCATCGCCCTCTATGGCGTACCGGAATCCATCGCCCTCATTCAGCGCGCCCTTGCCGGTGAGCTTGCAGGAACGGCCGCGGCACCCGAGACTGCATAGGTGTGCGGCCGCTACAAAGTGACGACTCCGCCGGAGGCGATGCGGCAGCTGTTCGGCACGCACGGCGTGCCGCCCAACTTCCCCCCGCGCTACAACGTGGCGCCGACCCAGGACGTTCCCGTCGTCTTCGTTGAACACGAACAGCGCGTCCTCGGCCTGATGCGCTGGGGCTTGGTGCCCGCCGGCTCCGAGTCCGATGCCCAGGGCAAGCCGCGTCCCGGCCGCCCGCCGCTCATCAACGCGCGCAGCGAAACGGTCAGCAGTGCCGGTCCGTTCCGCAACGCCTACCGTGCGCGCCGCTGCCTGGTTCCTGCCGACGGCTACTACGAGTGGGACAAGACCACCACGACGCCGCACCTGTTCCGCCGCCGCTCTGGTTTCCCTCCTGCGCCTGCGGGGGACGGTGGGGAGGGGGCGCTGTTCGCCTTCGCGGGCCTGTGGGAGGAATGGCAGGATCTGAAGCGACCGGACATAGCACCGCTGCGCTCGTGCACCGTCCTCACCACGCGCCCCAGTGAATTGGTCGCGCCGCTGCATGACCGCATGCCGGTCATCCTGCCGCCCGAGTCTTGGGCCGTGTGGCTGGGCGAGGCCAAGGCGGACCACACCGAGCTGCAGGCGGTGCTGGCCAGCGCCGGCGACACCGGCTTCACCGACACCACCGTCTCCAAGCATGTGAACGCGCACGGTAACGACGATCCGGCCTGCATCGAGCCAGCGTCCGACCTTGCTCCCATCCCTCCATCGCCGCGCGACAGTGGTCGACTTTTATAGCCCCCTGGAGTCGATGGGCCTGCCGCTGCTGCGGCTCCTCGACGCCGAGACGGCGCACCGCCTGACCATCCAGGCGTTGCGCGCAGGCATCGTGCCGCCGCCGGCGCCGGCGCCGCTCGAGCGCTTGGCCGTGCGCGCCTTCGGCCTGCGCTTCCCGTCGCCGGTAGGTCTTGCCGCCGGGTTCGACAAGGACGCCGAGGTGCCGCGCGCCATGCTGCGCGTCGGCTTCGGCTTTGTCGAAGTCGGCACCATTACGCCGAAGCCGCAGGCCGGCAATCCGCGCCCGCGTATCTTCCGCCTGACGCAAGACCGCGCCGTCATCAACCGCCTCGGCTTCAACAACAAGGGTCTCGAAGCTGCGCGCGCGCGCCTCACCGCGTTGCGCAACGACGGCGCGCGCGCGCCCGGCGGCATCGTCGCCGTCAACATCGGCGCCAATCGCGACGCCGCCGATCCGGTGCAGGACTACGCCACCTGCATCCGCGCTTTGGCGCCGCTCGCCGACTTGCTGGTGCTGAACATCTCATCGCCCAACACGCCGGGCCTGCGCGACCTGCAGGTTGGTGCGCGCCTCGATGCGCTGCTCGCCGCTACGATGGCTGCCCGCACCCAAAGCGGCGCCACACCGCCGGTCCTGGTGAAGATCGCCCCCGATCTCACCGAGGACGAAGTCGGTACCATCGTCGATGCTGCCATCAGCGGCGGTGCTGCCGGCCTGATCGTCGGCAACACCACCGTCGGCCTGCGCGACGCCCTGCGCGGCCCGCATCGCAATGAGAAGGGCGGACTCTCGGGCCGCCCGCTGATGGCGCGCTCGACCGAGGTGTTGGCCCAGGTCTACCGGGCCGCAGGTGGCCGCCTCACCTTGGTCGGCACCGGCGGCGTCAGTTCCGGCGCCGACGCGTACGCCAAGATTCGCGCCGGCGCGACGCTGGTCGAGCTCTACACCGCCCTCGTCTACGAAGGCACCGCGCTGCTCGCCCGCATCCATGCCGAACTCGCCGAGCTGCTGGCGCGCGATGGCTTCTCGTCTATCGCCGCCGCCATCGGCGCCGACCACCAGCGCTGACATGGCGCTGCACATCGCAATCGTTGCTGCCTACGCGGCCGTTGCCGTGCTGGCCGCATGGTCGATGCCGAGCGATCCCTTGCGACGCAGCCCCACCGGCGCCGTGCTGTTCCTCGCCGCCGCGTTGGCGCACCTCGTGCTGTTGCGCCGTGCCGGCGAGCCACGGCCCCTCCGCGGGCGAGCATGAGCGAGCGAGCAAAGATCATGACGCGGGAAAAAGCCTGATGACCTTCCCCGTCCTGTCCGGCATGGCACCGCTCGCCGGCCGCTACGACGCCGCCATCCTCGACCTGTGGGGCGTGCTGCACGACGGCCAGAAGCCGACTCCCGGCGCACTGCGCTGCCTCGCCGAGATGCGCGCCGCTGGCTGGCGCCTGGTGCTGCTGTCCAACGCGCCGCGCAGCCTGGAAGCAACCCGCGACCAGATCGCCACCTTCGGCATCCAGCCGGGCAGCTACGACGCTATCGTTACCTCCGGCGGCCTGTCGCGCACCGCCTTGGAGGCGCGCGCCGATCCCTGGCACGCCAAGCTCGGCAGGCGCTTCTACCACCTAGGCCCCGAGCGCGATCACGGCCTGCTCAACGGCCTCGACTACGAGCAGGTGCAGACGCCCGAGCGCGCGCATTTCATCCTCAACACCGGCTTGTTCGACGACGAGACCGAAACCGCCGCCGACTACGGCGGCCTGCTCGCGCTCGCCAAGCACAAGAACATGCCGATGCTGTGCGCCAACCCCGACCGCTTCGTGCATCGCGGTGCCAAGCTGGTGCCGTGCGCCGGGGCCATCGGCGAGGCCTACGAGGCGATCGGCGGCGACTGCCACTATCATGGAAAGCCATTCGCCGCCGCGTATGCCGCCTGCTTCGCCCGCTTGAACGGCGTGCCGCCGGCCCGCGTCATCGCCGTCGGCGACAGCCTGGCCACCGACATCAAGGGCGCCAACATCGCCGGCATCGATTCGGTCTTGGTCCTCGAAGGCCTGCACGCCGCCGAATTCGGCGCGCTCCCCGGCCGCGACGCCGACCTCAATGCTGTGGACTCCGCCGCCACCCGCCTCAACGCGCGCCCCACCGCAATCCTGCGCAGCTTCACGTGGTAACTAGTTTTTCCCCTCTCCCGCTTCAGCGGAGGAGGGTAGGGTGGGGGCGTCTCTCCAAGCGCGAGTGCCATGGATCAGAGTGACATCGACCGCATCGTCCGGGATCACAAGCGCTGGCTCGCCGATGACGGCGGCGAACAAGCCCGCCTGACCGGCCGCGACCTCTCCGGCGCCAAGCTGCAGGGCGCGGTGCTGAAGCGCGCCGTCCTGTCCAAGGTCAACTTTGAGAACGCTGATCTGCGCGAGGCCGACCTGTCCGACGCCAAGCTGGACGAGGCGAACCTCAAGAACGCTAACCTGAAGGGCGCCCGCCTACGCGACACCGACCTCGCCGGCGCCGACCTGCGCTTCGCCGACCTGCGCTTCGCCGACCTCGCCGGCGCCGACCTCGCCGGCGCCAAGCTCAAAGGCGCCGTCATCCTCCCCGACGCCCTGCACGAAGCAATGGGCTGCCGCTCCGAGTCGTTCTGAGCGCGCGCCGCAATCCAGACTGTCTCACGATCGTCGTGGCCGGGCCTGACCCGGACATCCACGCTCACGCCGCGCGCTGCGCTTTGTACGGTTTGATCCGTGCTACTTCGGCGCCCGTGGCCCGCTTGGCCTCCATCGTGTCGTAGGCATTCTGCAGGCGCAGGAAGTACCCATCCGACAGTCCGAAGAACCTGCAAAGGCGCAGGTCCGTATCGGCGCTGATGTCCCGCGTACCCTTGGCGATCGCGTGAATACGGTTCGCGGGCACGGCGAGCGCCTGCGCCAGTTGATTCTGACTCATGCCGATCTCGTCGAGAAACTCGTGACGCAGAATTTCGCCGGGGTGCGGATTGCGAAGCAGTGCCATGGCTCAAGATCCTGTCTCAGTGATAGTCGACAATTTCTACGTCAACGGCGTCGCCGGCCGCCCAGCCGAAACAAATGCGCCATTGCTCACTGATCCGAATACTGAAGTCGCCCGCCCGATCGCCGTGCAGCGCCTCCAGCCGGTTCCCGGGCGGATTGCGCAGGTCGTCCAGAGTCGCCGCTGCATCCAACTGACGCAGCTTTCGCAGCGCCCGTTCCTGGATGTTCGCCGGTAATGCGCGACTCGATCTGCCCTGCCAGATGCGCTCCGTCTCCTTGGAGCCGAAAGACCGGATCATCGGCCCGCAGACTACGCTTGATACGTGGTACGTATCAAGGGGGGCTAACTCCGCCGCTCCACGATCAGCTTCTTGATCTCGGAAATCGCCTTGGCCGGGTTCAGCCCCTTCGGGCACGTCGCCGTGCAGTTCATGATGGTGTGGCAGCGGTACAGCCGGTGCGGGTCCTCGAGGTAGTCGAGGCGCTCGCCGGTGTTTTCGTCGCGCGAATCGACGATCCACCGGTAAGACTGCAGCAGCGTCGCCGGCCCCAGGAACTTCTCGCCGTTCCACCAATAGCTCGGGCAGCTGGTCGAGCAGCACGCGCACAGGATGCACTCCCACAGCCCGTCCAGCTTGGCGCGGTCCTCGGGGCTTTGCAGCCGCTCGCGTGCTTGTGGCGCGGCGCTTTCCGCCTGCAGCCACGGCTGCACCGACGCGTACTGGGCGAAGAACGCCGTCATGTCGCCGACCAGGTCCTTGACGACCTTCAGGTGCGGCAGCGGGTAGACCATGACGTCGCCCTGGATCTCGTCGATGTGCTTCACGCACGCCAGCGTGTTGGTGCCGTCCACGTTCATGGCGCAGCTGCCGCACACGCCCTCACGGCACGAGCGCCGGAAGGTCAGCGACGCGTCAACCTCGTCCTTGATCTTGATCAGCGCGTCCAGGACCATCGGCCCGCACTGGTCGAGGTCCAGCTCGAACGTGTCCATCACCGGGTTGGCGCCATCGTCTGGGTTCCAGCGGTAGACGCGGAACCGCCGCACGCGCTTCGCGCCGGCCGGCGCCCGATACGTCTTGCCGGTGCCGACGCGCGAATTCTTCGGAAGGGTGAACGCAACCATCGCGTCAATATACTCGCGCCTTGGGCGGGAACGCGCGCACGTCGTCGCTCAGCGCCTTCAGGTGCACCGGCCGGTAGCCGATCGTCACCGCGCCGTCCGCGTTCACCCAGGCCAGCGTGTGCTTGAGCCAGCGCTCGTCGTCGCGCTTGGGGAAATCCTCGCGCGCGTGGGCGCCACGGCTTTCCTCGCGGTTGCGCGCCGAATGGATAGTGGCGACCGCCAGACGCAGCAGGTTGTCGAGCTCCAGCGTCTCGACCAGGTCCGAGTTCCAGATCAGCGAATGGTCCGACACGCAAATATCGGCCATGTCGTGCCACACGGCCTGCAATTCGGCGATGCCGGTGTCGAGGTGCGCCGTCTCGCGGAATACGGCGCAGTACGTCTGCATCACCTTCTGCATGCGCTGGCGCAGAGCCGCCGTCGGGATGCCGCCGCGCGCATGGCGCAGCCGGTCGAAACGCGCCAGCGCCGGTTCGCCGGCCGCCTTGGGCAGCTCCTTGTGCGGCGCCCCCGCCGTCACGATGGCCTCCGCGCGCTTGGCCGCCGCGCGCCCGAACACCACCAGGTCGAGCAGCGAATTGGACCCCAGCCGGTTGGCGCCGTGTACCGAAACGCAGGCGCCTTCGCCGATCGCCATCAGTCCAGGCACCGGCGATTCCAGATTGGTCCCGCGCGGGACCACGACCTCGCCACCGATGTTGGCCGGGATGCCGCCCATGTTGTAATGGCACGTCGGCACCACCGGCAGCGGCTCCTGCAGCGCGTTGACGCCGGCGAACACGCGGCCATTCTCGACCACGCCCGGCAGCCGCTCGCGCAAGACCTGTTCGCCCAAATGACTGACGTCGAGGTGGATGTAGTCCTTGGCCGGCCCGCAGCCGCGCCCCTCGCGGATCTCCGTGGTGATGGCGCGGCTCACCACGTCGCGCGAAGCCAGCTCCTTGGCGTTGGGCGCGTAGCGCTCCATGAAGCGCTCGCCCTTGGAATTCACCAGCACGCCGCCCTCGCCGCGCGCCGCCTCCGAGATCAGCACGCCGGAGCCGTAGACTCCGGTCGGATGGAACTGCACGAACTCGGCGTCCTGCAGGGGCAGTCCTGCGCGCAAGGCCATGCCGCCGCCGTCGCCGGTGCAGGTGTGGGCGCCGGTGGTGGACTGGTACACGCGGCCATAGCCGCCGGTCGCCAGTACCACCACGTGGGCGCGGAAACGGTGGATGCTGCCATCCTCCAGGCTCCACGCCATGACACCGCGGCAGGCGCCGTCGTCCTCGTCCATGATCAGATCGATGGCGAAATGCTCGATGAAGAACTTGGCGTCGTTCTTCAGCGACTGCTGGTACAGCGCGTGCAGGATGGCGTGGCCGGTGCGGTCGGCAGCGGCGCACGTGCGCTGGGCCTGTCCCAGACCGAACTCGGTGGTCATACCGCCGAACGCACGCTGGTAGATCTTGCCCTCGGCCGTGCGCGAAAACGGCACGCCATAGTGCTCAAGCTCAATGACCGCGCTCGGCCCCTCGCGGCACATGTACTCGATGGCATCCTGGTCGCCGAGCCAGTCCGACCCTTTGACCGTGTCGTACATGTGCCAACGCCAATCATCCGGCGCCATGTTGCCCAACGCCGCCGAAATCCCCCCCTGCGCCGCCACCGTATGGCTACGCGTCGGAAACACCTTGGTGATGTTGGCCGTCCGCAACCCGGCCTCCGCCAGCCCCATGGTCGCGCGCAGCCCGGCACCGCCGGCGCCAACAACAACGGCGTCGTACACATGCTCCTGAATCGGATACGCGACCGTCACGGTGCTACAACGCCAACTTCAACACCGCAAACGCCGACACCGCCGCCATCGTCACCGCGCCGAAGCCGTTGACCACCAGCAGCGTCACCTTGGCCCACTCGGTGTGCACGTAGTCCTCGATCACCACGTCGAGCCCGACCTTGAGGTGGTACGACGCCGCGCCGATCACCAGCAGCAGCCCCACCGCATGCAGCGGCTCCGCCATCCACGCCGCAAAGTGCGCATGGTCCGCGCCGGTCAGCGAAATCAGCGACGCCCCGAACCACAGGCACAGCGGCACCAGCGCCACCGCCGTGAGCCGCTGCCGCCACCACTCGGACACGCCGGTATGGGCGGAACCCAATCCGCGTGCCCGCGCCACCGGCGATCGAAGGTGTGCCACTACAGCCCCCGCGCCCAGTATCCGGCCAGCCACGCCACGATGGTCAGCGCAATCGCCGCCATCAGCGCCAGCCAGCCACTCGCGTGCGCCGTGCGCAGCCCGAAGCCGAGGCCCAGGTCCCACGCCAGATGCCGCAGCCCGTTGCACAGGTGATAGAGCATCGCGAACGTGAACCCGAGCAGCACGAACCGCCCCGGAATCGACCCCGTGAACCCCCGCACCAGGTCGTACGCCTCCGGCCCATAGGCCGCCGCCGCCAGCCACCACGCCAACAGGACAAGGCCCAGCCCCAACCCCACGCCGGTGACCCGGTGCAAGATGGACAACGCCATCGTCCACTGAAATCGATAGACGGAAAGATGCGGCGACAAGGGCCGCGGATCGGGAGGCATTGGGAGGGAGTCTAGCGGCAGCAACCCTCTCCCGCTATGGGCGGGAGAGGGCAGGGCAAGGGGTGGGTAAGCGTCCTACGCCGCCCGCTTCAACAGCTTGCGGTTGACCATCAACTCCGCGATCTGCACCGCGTTGAGGGCCGCGCCCTTGCGCAGGTTGTCGGCGACGACCCACAGGTTCAGGCCGTTCTCCACCGTATGGTCCTCGCGGATGCGGGACACGAATGTGGCGGATTCGCCGGCCGCCTCGACCGGGGTGGTGTAGCCGCCCGGTTCGCGCACGTCGTGCACCAGCACGCCCGGCGCCTCGCGCAGGATGGCGCGCGCTTCGGCGGCCGAGATCGGGTGCTCGAACTCGACGTTCACGGCTTCGGCGTGGCTGATGAAGGTCGGCACGCGCACGCACGTCGCCGTCACCTTGATGCGCGGGTCGAGGATCTTCTTGGTCTCGACCTCCATCTTCCACTCTTCCTTGGTGGAGCCGTCGTCGAGGAACTTGTCGATCTGCGGGATGACGTTGAACGCGATCTGCTTGGGGAACAGTTTCGGCTCGACGCCGTCGTTCACGAACACGCCCTTGGTCTGCTGGAACAACTCCTCCATGGCGTCGTTTCCGGCGCCCGAGGTGGATTGATAGGTCGCCACCACGATGCGCTTGATCGTCGCCTTGTCGTGCAGCGGCTTGAGCGCCACGACCATCTGGATGGTCGAGCAGTTCGGGTTGGCAATGATGCCCTTCTTGGACCAGCCCTTGACCGCGTCCGGGTTCACTTCCGGCACGATCAGCGGAATGTCCGGGTCCATGCGGAAGTGCGAGGTGTTGTCGATCACCACGCAGCCGGCGGCAGCGGCGCGCGGCGCGTGGATCGCCGACACGGCGGCGCCGGGCGAGAACAGGGCGATGTCCCAGCCCTTGAAGTCGAACGTATCGAGCGCCCGAACCTTGAGCACCCGGTCGCCGAACGAAACCTCTTTGCCGACCGAGCGGGTCGAGGCGAGCGCCGCGATGTCGCTCACGTCGAACTTGCGCTCATCCAGCACGTTCAGAATCTCGCGGCCCACGTTGCCCGTGGCGCCCACGACTACGACCCGATAGCCCATCAGTGTGCTCCTGCCATCTGCTTGGAGCCGCCGGCCTTGGCCAGCTGCCCTAGCGTATCCACCACGGCCTCGCCCATCTCGCGGGTCGAGACCAACTTCTTGCCGGCTTGTTGGATGTCACTAGTTCGGACGCCCGTATCCAGCACGGCGCCGACGGCGCGGTCGAGCAGGTCGGCTTCGGCCCCCAGCCCGAACGAATAGCGCAGCATCATGGCGAAGCTGAGGATGGTGGCGAGCGGATTGGCGACGCCCTTGCCGGCTATGTCCGGCGCCGAGCCGTGGATCGGCTCGTACAGCGCGCGCCGCTTGCCCTTCGCGTCCGTTGCGCCGAGCGAGGCCGACGGCAGCATGCCGAGCGAGCCGGTCAGCATCGACGCTTCGTCCGACAGGATGTCGCCGAACAGGTTGTCGGTGACGATGACGTCGAACTGCTTGGGGTTGCGCACCAGCTGCATGGCGCCGTTGTCGGCGTACATGTGGCTGAGTTGCACGTCGGTGTACTCGGCCGCATGCAGCTTGGTGACCTCTTCGCGCCACAGGAGTCCCGACTCCATGACGTTGGCCTTCTCCATCGAGCACACGCGCTTGCCGCGGGCGCGGGCGATGTCAAACGCGACGCGGGCGACGCGGTGGATCTCGGCGGTCGTGTAGACCTGGGTGTTGACGCCGCGGCGCTGGCCGTTGCCGAGGTCGGTGATGCCGCGCGGCTCGCCGAAGTACACGCCGCCCGTCAGCTCGCGCACGATCATGATGTCGAGGCCGGCGACCACCTCGTGCTTCAGCGTCGAGGCCTCGGCCAGGGCCGGATAGACCAGGGCCGGGCGCAGGTTGGCGAACAGCTCCATGTCCTTGCGCAGGCGCAGCAGACCGCGCTCCGGCTTCACCTTGAACTCGAGGTTGTCCCACTTCGGACCGCCGACGGCGCCGAGCAGCACAGCGTCCGCCGCCATCGCCTGCGCCATGGTGGCGTCGGTCAGCGGCGCGCCGGACGCGTCGTACGCCGCGCCGCCAACTAGGCCGTCGGTGAACGTGAAGCGCACGCCGCGCGTCGCCGCGAACCATTCTGCCACGCGTCGCGCCTCGGCCATCACCTCGGGGCCGATGCCGTCGCCCGGCAGGCACAGAACCGTGCCGAGGGATTTGGCCGTTGCGCTCACGCCGCTCCCTTGGCCGAATAGAGCCACGGCTGGGTCTTCTTCTGCGCCGCCTCGAACGTGTCGATGTCGGCGGCCTTTTCCAGCGTCAGGCCGATGTCGTCCAGGCCGTTGAGCAGGCAATGCTTGGCGAACTCGTCGTACTGGAACGGAATCGGCGCGCCGTTCGGCAGATTGACGCGCTGCTTCTCCAGATCGATCGTGAACTCTCCGCCCTTCGTGGCGGTCTGCATGAAGAACTGGACGTCGAGCTCGCCCATCTTGATCGGCAACATGCCGTTCTTCTGGCAGTTGCTGAAAAAGATGTCGCCGAACGACGGCGCGATGATGCAACGGATGCCGAAGTCGTGCAGCGCCCATGCCGCGTGTTCGCGCGACGAGCCGCAGCCGAAGTTGGCGCCCGCCAGAAGGATCTTGGCGTTGCGGTACGGCATGCGGTTGAGGACGAAGTCGAAGTTGTCCTTGCCGTCGGCCTTGTAGCGCATCTCGTGGAACAGATGCTTGCCGAGGCCGGTGCGCTTGATGGTCTTCAGGAACTGCTTGGGGATGATCATGTCGGTATCCACGTTGATCATCTCCAGCGGCGCCGCGATGCTGGTCAGCTTGTTGAACTTGTCCATCGGCGTGTCTCCTATCGACCCACGGGTGCCAGCGCGCGCACGTCGGCGAGCTTGCCGGTGACCGCGGCGGCCGCCGCCATCTCCGGCGACACCAGGTGCGTGCGTCCGCCGCGGCCCTGGCGGCCCTCGAAGTTACGGTTGGACGTGGAGGCGCAGCGCTCGCCCGGCTCCAGCCGGTCGGCGTTCATCGCCAGGCACATGGAACAGCCCGGCTCGCGCCACTCAAATCCCGCCGCCCGGAACACGTCGGCCAAGCCTTCTTTCTCGGCCTGCAGCTTCACCAGGCCGGAGCCCGGCACCACCATCGCCTGTACTGAGGCGGCGACCTTGCGGCCCTTCACCACGCCGGCGGCGGCGCGCAGGTCTTCGATGCGCGCGTTGGTGCAACTGCCGATGAACACGCGGCTGATCGCGATGTCGGTCATCGCCGTGCCGGCCGTGAGGCCCATGTACTTGAGCGCGCGCTGCATCTTGGCGCGGCGCTGCGGGTCGTTCTCCTTGGCCGGGTCGGGCACTTTGCCTGTGATCGCCACGACCTCGTCGGGGCTGGTGCCCCACGTCACTTGCGGCGCTATTTCGCCGGCGTTGATCGTCACCTCGCGGTCGAACACCGCGTCGGTGTCGCTGGGAAGCGTGCGCCAGAACGCGGCGGCCGCGTCGAAGTCCTTGGCCTGCGGCGCCATCGGGCGGCCGCGCAGATACGCGATGGTCTTCTCGTCGGGCGCGATCACGCCGGCGCGGGCGCCCGCCTCGATCGACATGTTGCAGATCGTCATGCGCCCTTCCATCGACTGCTCGCGGATGGCGCGGCCGGCATACTCGATGACGTAGCCGGTGCCGCCCGCGGTGCCGATCTTGCCGATGATGGCGAGCACGATGTCCTTGGCCGTCACGCCGTCGGGCACCTTGCCCTCGACCGACACGCGCATGGTCTTGGGCCGGCGCTGCACCAGCGTCTGGGTCGCTAGCACGTGCTCGACCTCGGACGTGCCGATGCCGAACGCCAGCGCACCGAACGCGCCGTGGGTCGAGGTGTGCGAGTCGCCGCACACGATCGTCATGCCCGGCTGGGTCATGCCCTGCTCGGGTCCGACGATGTGCACGATCCCTTGGCGCACGTCGTCCATGGAGAAGTACGTGATGCCGAACTCGCGCGTGTTGGTGGCGAGCGTCTCCACCTGGATGCGCGACTCAGGGTCGGCGATGCCGGCGGCGCGGTTGGTGGTCGGCACGTTGTGGTCGGCGACGGCCAGCGTCGCGTCAGGCCGGCGCACTTTGCGCCCGGCCAGGCGCAGGCTTTCGAAGGCCTGCGGGCTGGTCACCTCGTGGACGAGGTGACGATCGACATACAGGGTGGATGTTCCGTCGGGCGTCGCCGCGACGACGTGGCTATCCCAAATCTTCTCGAACAGCGTGCGTGGTTCTGACATGACAGTCCCGGATCAGGTTGGCCCCGTCAGGGCCACCCGTGCCGGGTCTGGCTGTCTGACGTGGCTGTGTTGTCTACGCCTCGGTGGTCGCGCCGCTATCGCCGTCCTGGCGAATATCGGTGGTCTTTTCCTTAATTCGGGCACGCTTTCCCGAAAGGCCACGAAGGTAATAAAGCTTGGCGCGGCGCACATCGCCCTGGCGCACCACTTCGATGCCGGCGACGTTCGGCGAGTACAGCGGGAAGATGCGCTCGACTCCCTCGCCGTACGAAATCTTGCGCACGGTGAACGACGAATGCAGGCCGCGGTTCTTCTTGGCGATGCACACGCCTTCGAATGCCTGGACGCGTGTGCGCTCGCCTTCGACCACGCGCACGTTGATGCGCAGCGTGTCGCCCGGGTTGAAGTGGGGCACCGGACGTGCGGCGACCAGCTTCGCGGTCTGATTGCGGTCGAATTCTTCCAGCAGGTTCATGACGCTCGTTCCCTCTACTTCTTGTTTTCGCCAGCGTAGGCCGCCCACAGATCGGGACGCCGCTGCGCCGTAACCGTTTCCGCCTGCCGCCGCCGCCACTTGGCGACCTCGGCATGGTTGCCCGAGGTCAGCACGTCCGGGACGGCGCGGCCTTCCCAAACTTGCGGCCGGGTGTACTGGGGATATTCCAGCAGTCCGGCCTCGAAACTCTCTTCGATGGGCGACTCCGCCTTGCCCATCACGCCCGGCAGCAGCCGCACCGTCGCATCCAACAGCGCCAGTGCCGCCGGCTCGCCGCCCGACAACACGAAGTCGCCGAGGCTTACCTCCTGGAGGCCGCGGGCCTCAAGGACGCGTTCGTCGACGCCCTCGAACCTGCCGCACACCAGGGTGACGCCCGGCCCCTTCGCCAAATCCCGCACCAGGGCCTGATCGAGCCGCTTGCCCCGCGGTGAGAGATAGATCGTTGGCGATTCCTGTCGCGCCGAGGGCGCGCCATCGACCACTCCAGTGCCAACCGCATCGCCCGCCGAATCAATTGCCGCCGCCAGCACGTCCGCACGCATGACCATGCCGGGGCCGCCGCCATAGGGGGCGTCGTCAACAGTGGCGTGTTTATCGCTCGCGAAACTGCGAATGTCTACCGTTTCCAGGGCCCAAATGCCCTGTTTCAGGGCCGATCCCGCCAGCGAAAGCCCCAACGGTCCGGGGAACATCGCCGGGAACAGGGTCAGGACCCGGGCGGTCCACGGCGCCTCAGGCATCGTCGCCTTCCTCTGGGGGTTCCTCGGGCTTGCTGTCGTCCAGCAGCCCAGGCGGCGGATCCACTACCAGGCGCCGCGCCTTCATATCCACCTCGGGCACGATGGCCTTGGTGAAGGGCACCAGGACGGTATCTCGCTTGCCCGGCACCACGATCTCCAACAGGTCCCCGGCGCCGAAATTCTGCACCGCCGTCACCGTGCCCAGCGCGGTCCCGTCGATCAGGACCGCCGCCACGCCGATCAGGTCGGCGTGGTAGTAGGCGTCCTTGTCGCGGATGCGCGGCAGGGCGGACCGCGGCACGTACAACCGAGTCCCTTTCAGGTCCTCGGCCGCGTCGCGGTCGTCGACGCCTTCGAACAGCGCCAGCAACCCCTTCGGCCCCATGCGCATCGCTGCCAGGGTGTAGGTCGTCTCGCCCGCTTCGTCCGTCAGATCGCCGTACGCCGCGATCTCCTCGGCGCGCTCGGTATAGGTCTCAATCCCGACCCACCCCTGCACCCCGTGCGCCACGACAACGCGCCCCAAGCACACCATGTCGGCGTCCTTTTTCTTCCCCTCCCCCGTCTTCGTCGTGCGGGACGCGCGCGAGCGCGGGTCAGCACGCTCCTCGCGTGACGGAGGGAGGGGAGGGGGTGTTGCCCCAGTCTCAAGCCTGCGCTTCGCCAATTAGCTCGCCGGTGCCTCGGCAGCCTTCGCCTTGGCATCGGCCGCGGCCTTCGCCTTGGCTTCGTTGGTCTTGATGCGCTCTTGTGCCTTGGTCTTGGGCAGCGACTTCTGCGGACGCACGCGCTGCTTCGGCATCGGAGCCGCACCGGCGGCGCCAAGGAAGCGCGCGACGCGATCCGACGGCACGGCGCCCAGGCTCATCCAATGCTTGATGCGCTCCAGGTTCAGGTTCACGCGCTTCGGATCATCCGACTTCAGGCGCGGATCGTACGTGCCGAGCTTCTCGATGAACTTGCCGTCGCGCGGGCTGCGCTTGTCGGCCACGACGATGCGGTAGTGCGGCTGCTTCTTCGCGCCTGCGCGCGACATGCGGATCATTACTGCCATTGGTGTTCGGATCTCCTCGTTGAAGTGAAAACTCTTACCGTCCAAATCCCGGTGGCAAACCGCCGCCACCCATTCCGCCAAATCCGCCCGGGCCGCCCATGCCTGCGAGGGCGCGGACCATGCCCTTTTTCCCCAGCTTGCCGAACTTCTTGAACATGTCGGACATCGTGCGGTGCTGCTTCAGCAGCTTGTTCACGTCGGCCACCGTGGTGCCCGAGCCTTCGGCGATGCGGCGCCGGCGGCTGGCATTCAGAACCGCCACCTTGCGGCGCTCTTCCTTGGTCATGGCCAGGATGATCGCCTCTTGGCGCGCCACCACCTTGTCGTCGAGGCGGTTGTTGGCCATCGCCTGCTTGATCTTTCCGACGCCCGGCAGCATCGCCATCATGCCTTCCAGGCCGCCCATCTTGCGCATCTGGCGCAGTTGGCTCAGCAGGTCGTTCATGTCGAACGACCCCGCCAGCACCCGCTCTTCGAGCTTCGCGGCCTCTTCCTGGTCGATGACGTCCCTGGCCTTCTCGACCAGGCTGACGACATCGCCCATGCCGAGGATGCGGCCGGCGATGCGCGCCGGATGGAACGGCTCCAGGGCATCGACCTTTTCGCCGGTGCCCATCAGCTTGATCGGCGCGCCCGACGTCGCGCGCATCGACAGCGCCGCACCGCCGCGCGCGTCGCCGTCCAGGCGCGTCAGCACGATGCCGGTGATCCCTAAGCGCTCCTTGAATGTCTTGGCGGTGTTGACCGCGTCCTGACCGGTCAGCGCGTCCACCACCAGCAGAACTTCCGGCGGACGCACGGCGTCGCGCACCGCGGCCGCCTCGCGCATCATCATCTCGTCGATGCTCAGGCGGCCGGCGGTATCCAGCAGCACCACGTCGAAGCCGCGCAGCTTGGCCGCGTTCATCGCGCGCAGCGCGATGTCCACCGGCTGCTGGCCGGCGACGATCGGCAGGGTGGCGATGCCGGTCTGTTCGCCCAGCACCTTGAGCTGTTCCTGGGCGGCGGGGCGATAGACGTCGAGCGACGCCATCAGCACTTTCTTGCCGTTCTGCTTCTCCAGCCGCACGGCGATCTTGGCGGTGGTCGTCGTCTTGCCCGAACCCTGCAGGCCGACCATCAAGATAGGCACCGGCGGCTGGGCGATGAGATTCAGCTCGGCGGTGTCGGAGCCCAGCATCGCCACAAGCTCGTCGTGGACGATCTTCACCACCAGCTGTCCGGGGGTCACCGAACGGATGACGTCCTGGCCGACGGCCTTGGCGCGCACCTGCGCGACGAAGTCCTTGACGACCGGCAGGGCAACGTCCGCTTCCAGCAGCGCGATGCGCACCTCGCCCAGCGCCGCATCGACATCTGCCTCGCTCAACGCACCGCGCCCGCGCAGCTTGTCGAAGACCAGGCCTAGCCGTGTGGTGAGGTTCTCAAACATGCGTTCTTCCAAACGATTTCGGCACGCGACAAACGACAGTAGCGCCGGTGCGCGAAACCTCGCGAACCGGCGGACGCTCAGGGATTCCCGAGCGCTTCGTAAGGGCGTGCCTCAACGGAGCGGCCGAAACATAGGCCGCCTTGGTGTGCCTGTCCATCCTCCGGGCGCCCCGCGGCACTGACTGGAGGACAGCACCGGGTGCCCGCAGCCCGCGTCCTTGCCAGGGAGTCCGCCAATTTCGGGGCGCCGCCCTTGCCCTTTGGCGACGATCTCGGGCGGCCCCGAGGCCCGTCAGGGCATCGGCGACCGGATGACGTTCTTCAGTCAACAGCGCCCCCACGCCGCGCATGGCGGCGCGCACCGCGGACCCTGATGCGCCTTCTAGCCATAAACACATATTGTATTTGCAATACGACACTATTCGTATATATTCAGGGGAATCGAAGCCGAATCGAAAGCGACCCGCAAATGACCGTATTCTCGGGTTTTCCCGTTTCTCCGGCGCACGATCGGTCGCCGCGCACCTCTGCCCGCCGGACGGCCCCGTACGACTACGGCGTGACCAACCGTGGATACGGCCCAGCGCAGCGGCCTCGCTCCACGGCGACCCGGCGCGAATCGCCGGTATCATCGGTGGTTTACGGAGGTCCCGCCGCCTCGGCGGTGTGGTTCGCCCGCGAAACGCCCGTAGATACGGTGACTACGGCTGCGGCGTCTTTGACCCCGAACCCCCCGCGCCCATATAACCCGCACCCATGAGCAAGCAGCCCTTCATCAAGATGCACGGCCTCGGCAACGACTTCGTCGTGCTCGACGCCCGCAAGGACGCCATCGACCTCGAGCCCCTGGAGGTGAAGTCGATTGCCGACCGCCACCTGGGCATCGGCTGTGATCAGGTCATTGTGCTGAAGAACACGCCCAAGGCCGACGTGTTCATGCAGATCTTCAACGCCGACGGCAGCGAAGTGTCCGCCTGCGGCAACGCCTCGCGCTGCATCGCGGCGCGCGTGATGAAGGAAAAGAAGCGCGACCACATCACGCTGGAGACCAAGGCCGGCGTGCTCGACGCCTACGACGGCGGCGAGGGGCTCATCACCGTGGACATGGGTCCGGTGAAGACCGACTGGCAGGACATTCCGCTGTCGGAAGAGCGCGACACGCTGCACCTCGGCTTCCAGGTCGCGCAGCCCGGCGACGCCGGCAAGGTGCTGATGGGCGATCCGGTCGCCGTCAATGTCGGCAACCCGCACGTCGTCTTCATCGTCGGCATGCCCGAGGTCGTCGATCTCGCCAAGGTCGGCCCGCTCATCGAAACCGCGCCGCTGTTCCCCGAGCGCGTCAATGTCTCGGTCATCCAGATCGTCGGCGACGACCTCATCAAGGCCAAGGTGTGGGAGCGCGGCGCCGGCCTGACCGACGCGTGCGGCACGGCCGCGTGCGCCGCTCTGGTCGCCGCCCATCGCCGCGGCATGATGGGCCGCTCCGGCGTCGTCATCCTGCCCGGCGGTCCGCTCGGCGTGCTGTGGCGCGAGGACAACCACATCCTCCTCACCGGCCCGGCCTCGACCGCCTATGAAGGCAGCTTCGACATCCGCGCTTTGCTGATGGGCCAGCTCGAGCGCATGCGCTCCGTCGGCGAGGGCGCTTGACGCCTTCATCTTCTCCTCTCCCGCTTGTGGGGGAGGGTAGGGAGGGGGTGCCCACCACGGGCACGGAAGTCGTCACCTTCGGCTGCCGCCTCAACGCGCTCGAGTCGGAGGTGTTGCGCCGCAACGCCACCGCCGCCGGCCTGACCGACGCCGTCATCGTCAACACCTGCGCGGTCACCGCCGAGGCCGAACGCCAGGCCCGCCAGTCAATCCGCCGCCTGCGCCGCGAACGCCCATCGACCAAGATCATCGTCACCGGCTGCGCCGCACAAATTCATCCCGACACCTTCTCGGCCATGCCCGAAGTGGACCTCGTCCTCGGCAACACCGAGAAGATGACTCCGGCGGGACTTAGCCCCGACGGCGAACGCGTCCGGGTCGCCGACATCATGTCGGTGACCGAAACCGCCGAGCATCTTCTCGACAGCTTCGAAGGCCGCGCCCGCGCGTTCGTGCAGGTGCAGAACGGCTGCGACCATCGCTGCACCTTCTGCATCATCCCCTACGGCCGCGGCCCCAGCCGCAGCGTGCCCATGGGCGCCGTCGTCGATCAGGTGCGCATGCTGGTCGAAAGCGGTTACCGCGAAGTCGTGCTGACCGGCGTGGACGTCACCTCGTACGGCCCCGACCTGCCGGGCCGCCCGACTCTCGGCCAACTCTCGCGCCGCCTGCTCGCCGCCGTGCCTGAGTTGGAGCGCCTGCGTCTCACCTCCCTCGATCCGGCCGAGATGGACGACGACGTGTGGGCCCTGCTCGCCGACGAGCCGCGCCTGATGCCGCACCTGCACCTCAGCCTGCAGGCCGGCGACGACATGATCTTGAAGCGCATGAAGCGCCGCCACAGCCGCGCCGAGTCGGTCGCTGTCGCGCAACGCGCCCGCGCCCTGCGCCCCGATCTCGCCATCGGCGCCGACCTCATTGCCGGCTTCCCGACCGAAGACGATGCCGCGTTCGAGAACACCCTGGCCTTGGTGGACGACTGCGGCCTCAGCTTCCTGCACGTCTTCCCGTATTCCGGCCGCGACGGCACGCCCGCCGCGCGCATGCCCCAGGTCCCGGCGGCGGTGCGCAAGGCGCGCGCCGAACGTCTGCGCGCCAAGGGTGCCGCTGCGCTCGCCGCGCATCTTGTCGCTCAGGTCGGTCGCACCGTCCGCGTGCTGGTCGAGACCAATGCCGACGGCCGCTCGCTCGGCCACGCCGAGGATTACGCGCGGGTCGAAATCGAGGGCGTCGCGACGGCCGGCGATGTGGTCGCGGCGCGCGTGGTGTCGGCGCAAGCGGGGAGACTGCTGGCTGAATTGGCGCGCGCCTAGGCGCGACGCGACTCCCGTCGCATGACCGACGCTCCCGCCTCCTGGTTCGGCCGCCTCAAGGCGGGCCTCAGCCGCTCCGCCGGCGCCCTGTCCCAGGGCCTCGCCGGCGTGTTCGGCAAGGCGCAGGTCGATGCCGCGACGCTGCACGATCTCGAAGAGTTGTTGATCGCCTCCGACCTCGGCGTGCAGGCCTCGGCCCGCATCGCCGCCAAGCTCGCCGAAAAGCGCTGGGGTGCGCACGTCCCTGCCGGCGAGGCCCGCACCGCCCTGGCCGATGCCATCGCCGCCGTCCTGCAGCCGGTGGAATTGCCGCTCGACATCACCACCCACCAGCCGTTCGTCGTGCTGGTCGTCGGGGTCAACGGCACCGGCAAGACCACCACCATCGGCAAGCTGGCGACGCGCTATCGCGCCGAAGGCCGCTCGGTGTCGCTGGTTGCCGGCGACACCTTCCGCGCCGCCGCCATCGAGCAGCTCAAGGCCTGGGGCACGCGCGCCGGTGTGCCGGTCATCGCGCGCGAAGCGGGTTCGGATGCGTCCGGCCTGGTGTTCGATGCGCTGACCCAGGCCAAGGCTGCCGGCACCGAGGTGCTGCTGGTCGACACCGCGGGCCGCCTGCAGAACAAGGCCGACCTGATGGCCGAACTCGCCAAGATCGTCCGCGTGCTGAAGAAGGTCGATGCCGGCGCGCCGCACGCAGTGCTGCTGGTGCTCGACGCCACCACGGGGCAGAACGCGCGCTCGCAGGTCGCGGCCTTCCGCGACCTGGTGCAGGTCACCGGCCTCATCATGGCCAAGCTCGACGGCACCGCGCGCGGCGGCATGCTGATCGCGCTGGCCGAAGAATTCGGCCTGCCGATCCACTTCATCGGCGTCGGCGAGAAGGCCGAGGATCTCCAGCCCTTCAATGCCCAGGCCTTCGCCCGCGCCTTGGTCGGTCTCGACGCCTAGTCTGCCTTCCGGCAGAAGCGAATACTTTGCCTTTGGCGCCGCCGGCCGCTCCGAAGAGCGGCCCAAGAATCCGCATCGCCTGTTGCGGCCGCGCCGATGAGTCGGCGCGCAGTTTTTTCTTGGCGCGCCGACTTTCCTATTGCAATCAGCTAGTGGAAGTACAAAATGGACCCCGTCCCAAGGGTGGTGCCTACCACCCCTGGGGTCGAGCCGGAAAAGCCGGGGTCTTGGGTCACCCCACGTTTCTGCGCTGCCGGCTCGTCCGCAATCAAGCCTTGTAGGGAGCCACTCGATGGCCAATATGCCCAACCGTAGCGCGGGTAAGCCCGCGCCGAAGCCTGCCGCGAAGCCGGCCGGAAAGCCGACCAAGAAGTAGTCTCGCGCTAGCGAGTTGAACGCGGGCGCCGCGCCGAAAGGCCGGCGCCCGCTTCATTTCTGGCACCCAAATCTATACTTCGCGCCCCAAGTAAAACGGCCGGCTGCCTCCGGGACGATGGGCTAAAGTCGCCCCACCATGAGCAACGCTCCTTCCTCCCCCGCGGCCGCCCGTTCGCCCGTCAATCCGTTCGTCCGCCTGTTCGTCGAGCTCGGCCCGCTGGTCGTGTTCTTCGTCTCGAACGGCCGCTGGGGGATTTTCGCCGGCACCGCCGCCTTCATGGTGGCGATCGTCGTCTCGTTCGTCGCGTCGCTGTGGATGGAGCGCCGGGTACCGGCCATGCCCCTGGTGACCGCCGTGGTTGTGCTGGTGTTCGGCGGCCTGACCCTGTTCCTGCACGACGAGCTGTTTATCAAGCTCAAGCCGACCATCATCTATTCGCTGTTTGCCGCCATCCTGGCGTTCGGATTGGTGACCCGGCGCAACTTCCTGCAGATCGTCCTGGGCACCGTGCTGCAGGTGGACGAGGAGGGCTGGCGCAAGCTCACCATCCGCTGGGCGGCGTTCTTCGTCGTCATGGCGGTGGTGAACGAGGTCGTGTGGCGCAGCTTCTCGACCGACACCTGGGTCAGCTTCAAGCTGTTCGGCTTCCTGCCGATGGTGCTGGCGTTCAGCCTGGCCCAGATGCCGCTGATGAACCGCCACCAGCTTCCCGACCCCGAAAAGCAAAAGCCCGCCGAGTAGGCGGGCTTCCGGGCCGGACGAAGAGCCGTTGCGCTAGGCGCGGAAGTCCACGCTGTGATGGTCGCGGGCGGCTGACTCCTCGGCCGCGTGCTCCGACTCGGCCGCTTCCAGGGTGCGCATGGCAACGCGGTCCTCGTCGCCGCGGTCGCGGGCGCGGCGCTCGTCGTCAGCCTCTTGCCGACGCACATCGACGCGGTCCTCGACGACGCGCTGCTGGCGGTCGTTGTTGCGGTTGGATTCCTGGGACGCCCGCGTCGCCCGCTCGGTGCGGGCGGTCGGGTCGGCGCCGAACGCAACAAGCGGCGCCGCCACTGGGTTCAGTGACGTCGGCGACAGTGCAGCCGAACCTGGAGTGACCTCGACCATGGAGTGCGCGACGACCTTTGGTTAACGCCTATGCTTCAGCATCGGCCTGGGGTGTGGACAAGTCAAGGCGCCGGAAACGAGCCAACTGTCCGGCCAACGGGCCGGTGTGTCGGCCCCACTTCGTTGCGGATCGGGTCGATGGTGCGCAGGTAGCGCCAGATGGCGGCGAGGTCGGTGTCCGACATGCCGGCAAAGGCCTCCTACGGCATGGGCGAGCCTGCCACCACCCGGCCGCCGCGGAAGCGCTGCACGAAGACGTCCTCGGGCCAGGAATAGATGACCCCTGTGGTCGGGTCGGGGGTCAGGTTGGGCGCCACGATCTCCATCGCCGGGTCGGTCACGTCCGGCACCGGTACGCCGCCGGCCAGTTCGGGCGCCGCCGGACGGAAGGCCGATCGCAGGCCGCTCGGCGAATGGCAACCGACGCAGTTGGCCGGGCCGTGGGCCAGGTAGCCGCCGCGTTCCGGCGTGGCGGCGGTCGGTGGCGCGGTCGCCAGTTCGCTCTCGTCAAGGCGCGGGCGCGCAAAGAACGCGGCGACGACGCGGCCCAGGAAGTTGCTCCGGCTCGCCGGCACCGCCACGTTCACCGCGGGCTGGGAGCGCAGGTAGGCGATGATGGCGGCGATGTCGTTGTCGGCCAGGTGGCCGACGCCGGCCACCATGAACGCCGACAAGCTGCCGTCGCGCCGCACGCCGGTGCGCAGCACGCGCGCGATCTCGCCGTCGCTCCATGCTCCGATTCCGGCGGTGACGCTCGATGTGATGTTGGGCGAATAAACCGTGCCGAACGCCAGCTCCCAGCGGTGTCCGCCGACCAGGTTGGGCCGCCGCTGCGGATCGAACTGCGTGGCGCCTGGCTGCGGCAGATGGCGCGCCGGGCAGTGCGCCACCGCGTTGACCAGGTAGGCGCCGCGCTCCACCGCCGCCGGCGTGGTGGCGGCGGCAATGTCGGGCAGCGCCACGTCGGCGTAGCTGCTCCGGCCAGCAACCTCGACCATCGCAACCACGACCGCGACCGCGGCCAGCGCGGCTCCTGCGCCGATGGCGATGCCGCGCAGAACCCGCATGTGCGCGCGGTCTAGGGGCGCGGGGCGGGCGCCGGAGCGGGCGTCGCCGCGGGCGTCGGCGCGGGCTGGCGCGTAAGACCGTCGAGGCGCGCGCGCACCTCGGTATGTGCCTGCGTGCCCGGTTCGAGCTTGTTGAGCAGCCTCACCCAGTTCTCGGCGGCGATCTCTTTCTCGCCCGCCTCGGCGGCGGCGACGCCGACGAAGTACAGCGCCTCCAGGTTCTCCGGGTCGATGGTCAGGACGCGCTCCAGGATCTGACGCACCTCGACTGGGAACGGCAGGGCAGGGTCGGTCGCCGTCAGGAAGATGCCGGCCTGCTCGGCCAGGATCTCGACGTTGTCGGGCTCGAGCACCGCTGCTTTGGTGATGGCCGCCTTGGCGTCGTCCCAGCGCTCCAGCACGCGGTACGAGTTCGCCAGCCGCATCCAGCCCTGCACGTCGTTGGGGTTCTGCTCCAGCTGGGCGGCCAGGCGATCGACCATCTGGCCGATCATCGCCGTCTGCTCTTCCTGGGTCATGGTGCCGAACGGCAGCGGCGAGGTCGGCGGCGCCGGCGGCGGCATGACGGTGGCGAGATCGATGTTCAGCGAACGCGCCGCGTCTTCCAGCTGGCGGCGAATGAGTCCGAGGTACGGCGCGTCGGCCGGCGTGTCGGCGGCGAGCTTGAGCCACACGTCGAACGCCTCGCGCGTCTTGCCACCCTGAGCCCTGGCGATGCCGTCATAGAACCGCGCTGCCGGGTGTGCCGGATCGGCGGCCAGCGCCTGGTTGATCGCCTCCAGGGCGGGCGGCGAGATGATGCCGCCGGTGCCGTTGATGATCGCCTCGACCAACTCCATGTAGGTGCCGGCGTTGGTGCTGCCGAGGCTGATGGCACGGCGCATGGCGCTGGCCGATTCTTCGAACCGTCCGGTGGCGATGTAGGCGCGGCCCAGGATGATCCAACCGTTGACGTCGATCGGATTGGCGGCGAGTGCGGCCTCGCGCTCGGCGATAAACGCCAGCAACTCGCGGTCGTTGACGTCGGCGCGCACCAGGTCGGGGCGGGCGGAGAAGGGCTGATCGGTGGCGCCGGGGTCACCGCGCCACAAATACAGCGACAGCGACACCAGCGGCACCGCGATGCCCAGCGCCAACCCGATCTGCCAGCGCGGCAGCTTGGTCTTGCTGGTGTAGCCGGTCTTGCTCAGGCCCAGTACGCGGCGGTCGATCTCGGCCCGCGCGGCCGCTTCTTGCGTGGGAGTCACCAGGCCGCGCACCACGTCGTCTTCCAACTCGCGCAGCTGGTCGCGGTAGACCTGCAGGTCGTATTCCTCGCGCGACTTCGGCGCGTTGCGCTTCGCCACCAGCGGCAGCACCACCATCGCTGCCGCCAGCAGCGCCAAAATGATCAGCGGAACCCAAGCCATCAGCCTTGCCTTTCCTCGCCGAGCAACTCGGCAACGCGCGCTTTCTCTTCCGACGACAGCGGCTTGAACTCGGGGATGGTGCGGCGCGAGCGCACGAAATAGACCCCGGTCCTGATCAGGGCCGCGCCCAAGATGAAGGGTGGCCCCAGCCATAGCAGCAGCGTGCGTCCATTCAACGGCGGGCGCAGCAGCACCCAATCACCATAGCGCGCCACCAGATAGGCGACCGCCTGGTCGTCGGTGTCGCCCGCCGCGACGCGCTCGCGCACGACGGCGCGCAAGTCGCGCGCCAATTCGGCATTCGATTCGTGGATCGACTGGTTCTGGCACACCAGGCAGCGGATGCGCTTGTGCAGCTCTTGCGCGCGCGCTTCCTGCGCCGGGTCGGGCAGGACCGGCTCCAGCCCCTGCGCACTGGCGAGCACGGCGCAGCCGGCAACGAACAGTGCGGCCAGCGCCGCGCGCCGCAATCCGATCATCGTGCCGGCGCCGGCTGGACCAGCGCCTGCAGCGCGCGCACCTTGGGCAGGATCTGCGTTTCCAGCGCCACGCGGTCGACCGGTCCGATGAACTTGAGCTGGATGATGCCGTTGTGGTCGATGACGAACGTCTCCGGCACGCCGTAGACGCCGAAGTCGATGCCGACGCGGCCTTGCCGATCGGCGCCGGTGCGCTGGTACGGATTGCCGAGCTGCGCCAGCCACGCCGAGGCGTTGGCGGGCGTGTCCTTGTAGTTGAGGCCGAAGATCGGCAGGCCGGTCTTGGCGACATCGACCCACAGCTGGTGCTCGGCGCGGCACGGCACGCACCACGAGGCGAACACGTTGACGATGGTGACCTGGCCGCGCAGGTCTTCATTCGACAGGCCAGGGCCGAAGTTCTCGACCGGGTCGAGCGCAAAGGCGGGCACCGGCTGGCCGATCAGCGCGGAGGGAATTTCGCGCGGCTTAAGGCCAAGGCCAACGGCCAACGCCACCGCGACGACGGCGAACAGAGCGACCGGAACGACCAGCGCGGGACGCATCGATCAGGTCGCGGCGCGCGCCGGCGGAGCGGCAACGGCGGCGCCCGGCGTGCGGCTCTTCGCTGGTGCGCCGACGCGGTGGCGGCGATCCGACAGCGACACCACGCCGCCCAGCACCATCAGCGCGGCGCCCAGCCACAGCAGGTGGACGAACGGCTTGAAGTAGGCGCGGATGGCGTAACCGCCGGTTCCGTCCGCGTCGCCCAGTACAACGTAGAGGTCACCGAACAGGGTCGGCTCGATGGCCGCTTCGGTCGTCACCTGGGTCGAGTCCACGTACGCGCGCTTCTCGGGCAGCGCTGTCTTTATGACGGCACCGCCCTTGGCGACGTCGAACACTGCGCGCGACGCGATGTAGTTGGCGCCCGGGTGCGGGCCGACGCTGCGCAGCGTCAGCGTGTACCCGGCGACGTCCATCGACTGGCCGACGCGCAGGACCTGGTCCTTCTCGGTCTGCCACGTCAGCAGCGCGGTCAGGCCAAGCACGACGACGCCGATTCCTGCATGCGCCAGCGACATGCCGACGGCCGAGCGCGGCAAGGCGCGCAGGCGGTCGGCGCCACCGGCGCCGCGGCGGAACACGCGCTGCGCCAGCGGCGTCATGCCGCCCAGTATGATCCACGTGGCGAGCGCGATCCCGCCCGCCGCGGTCAACGACGTGCCGCTGACCAGGGCGTAGACGACGAGTCCCGCAAAGCCAGCGGCAATGAAGGTGAAGCGCAGGCGCTCCAGGGCCGGGCCCAGGTCAGCGCGCTTCCACGGCAGCATGGGACCAACCACCATGGCGCCGAGCAGCGGCAGCATGATCGGCACGAAGGTCGCCTGGAAGAACGGCGGGCCGACCGAAACCTTGTCGCCGGTCAGGGCGTCGAGGAACAGCGGATACAGCGTGCCGAGCAGCACGGTGGCGCACGCCGTAGCGAGCAGCAGGTTGTTCAGCACCAGCGCGCCTTCGCGGCTGACCGGAGCGAACAAGCCGCCCGGCTTTAGCGCCGGTGCGCGTACGGCGAACAGCGCCAGCGAGCCGCCGATGACGGCGACCAGGAACGCCAGGATGAACAGGCCGCGCGCTGGATCGGTGGCGAACGCGTGCACGCTGGTCAGCACGCCGGAGCGCACGATGAACGTGCCGAGCAGGCTGAGCGAGAACGTCAGGATGGCGAGCAGGATGGTCCACGCCTTCAGTGTGTCACGCCGCTCGACGACGATGGCCGAGTGCAGCAGCGCGGTGCCGGCAAGCCACGGCATGAACGACGCGTTCTCGACCGGATCCCAGAACCAGAAGCCGCCCCAGCCAAGCTCGTAGTACGCCCACCACGAGCCGAGCGTGATGCCGACCGTCAGGAAACACCACGCCGCCAGGGTCCACGGCCGCACCCAGCGCGCCCAGGCCGGATCGACGCGGCCCTCGATCAACGCCGCGACGGCGAAGGAAAACGCCATCGAGAAGCCGACGTAGCCGAGGTAGAGGAACGGCGGATGGATGGCGAGGCCGAAGTCCTGCAGCAGCGGGTTCAGTCCCATGCCTTCTTCCGGCGCCGGGAACACACGCGCGAACGGGTTCGAGGTGAATAGGATGAAGGCGAGGAAGCCGACGCCGATCATGCCCTGGACGGACAGGACGCGCGCCTTGAGCGCGGGCGGCAGGTTGTTGCCGAAGGCCGCCACCGCGGCGCCGAAGCCGGACAGGATCAGAATCCACAAGAGCAGCGAGCCCTCGTGGTTTCCCCACACGCCGGCGATTTTGTAGACCAGTGGCTTCAGCGAGTGCGAGCTGTTGTAGACCGCGTACACCGAGAAGTCGGAGTGTACAAAGCACCACATCAGCGCGAAGAACGCCACCGCCGCCATCAAGAACTGCGTCAGCGCCGCCGGGCGCGCGACGGCGATCCAGTTGTCGTCGCCGCGATGGGCGCCGACCAGCGGCACGGTCGCCTGCACGGCGGCGATGACGAACGCGACGATCAGCGCGAAATGTCCGAGCTCAGCGACCACCTAAGAGTTCCCTTCCGTCGCGCGGGACGCGCGCCCGCGAGCGCAGCGAGCGGTCGCATCACAGCAGTCGAAGGGCGGCCGCGCTCCGAACCTCCGGACAGACATCAGTTACCCTTCCACTGCCCGGACGCCTTGAGGGCGTCGATCACTTCCTTAGGCATGTAGGTCTCGTCGTGCTTGGCCAGCACCTGGCTGGCGAGGAAGGTGCCGTCGGGACCGAGGCGGCCTTCGGCGACGACGCCTTGGCCTTCCTTGAACAGATTGGGCACCAGGCCGGTGTAGGTGACGTTCACCGTGTTCACCATGTCAGTGATGGCGAAGTGGATGGTGTTGGCGGCCGGGCGCTGCACCGATCCATCGGCGACCAGGCCACCGATGCGGATGTTGCGATTCTCGACCGGCACTTCGTGCTGCACGACCTGGGTCGGACTGTAGAAAAACACCAAGTTGTCGCGTAGGGCGTACAGCGTCAATCCGGTGGCGAGACCGAGCGCGGCGAGCCCGCTCAGTACCAGAATCAGGCGTTGGCGCTTACGCGTCACGGGCAACTCCTTGGGGTGCATCGGCCTGTGCGGCGGTCATGCCGGCGGCGGCCTGCCGGCGCTGCCGATGCGGCGCGCCTTTCTCCAGCTCGGCGAGCGTGCGGCGATCGGCCTTGAGCCCGCGCAATGTGGAGACGGTGATGCCGAGCATGAATCCCAGCGTCACGACATAGGCCGGCCAGATGAACCAGGCAAACCCGCCCATGGCGAAATACTCGGCCATCGGCGCTAGGCCTGTGCCCGCAGGAGGCGGAACTGGCGAATCTTGCGGCCGACGATCTCGCGCTCCATGCGCCACAGCAGCAGCGTGACGTAGAACAAGAAGAAGGCGCCCATCAGCGTCAGCAGCGGCACCGCCATCGATGGATCGGTGCGGCCCTGCATCAGGCCTGGCGGCTGGTGCAGCGTGTTCCACCACACCACAGAGTAATGAATGATCGGCAGGTTGACGGAGCCGGCGAGCGCGACGATCGCGGCGGCGCGGCTGGCGCGCTGCGGATCCTCGATTGCCTGCCAGATGGCGATGTAGCCGAGGTAGATGAAGAACAGGATCAGCTCGGACGTCAGGCGCGCGTCCCACACCCAGAACGTACCCCAGCTCGGGCGGCCCCACAGCGAGCCGGTGATCAGGCAGGAGGCGGTGAAGCCGGCGCCGATCGCCGCCGACGCCTTGGCGGCGATGTCGGCGAGCGGATGACGCCAGATCAAGGCGATGGCGCTGGCGAAGGCCATGGCGCCGAAGATCGTCATGCTCAGGATCGCGCTCGGCACGTGCATGTACATGATCTTGGCCGGGGCGCCCTGGGTCGCATCCTGGGGGGCGCGCAACGCCAGCCACAGGCCAACGGCCAGCAGGACGGCGGTGGCCGCCGCTAGCCACGGCAGGACGACCGCCGCAATGCGGAGGAAACGTCCAGGGTTCGCCAGCCAATGCAGATTAGCCATGCCGGTTGACCTTCAAGCCGATCAGGGTGGTTCTCAGGGCCATGAGCCGCCAAGCCCGGACCCCCAAGGACCAGGGCCAAGGCCCAGGGATTTAGCACCGAACGCGCCAGCCGCGCCAATCTCGGCGCAGTTACTCCAGATTGAGGCGAAGTGCCGCGGCGGCGAGCCAGGGGGTGATGGCCAGTGCGACCAAGAAGTCGGCCCCGAGCAGCAACAGGTGCGGCCGGGGAGTCAGGCCGTCCAGCGCTGCCTGGACGGCAAGTACACCGAAAATCAGAGCCGGCACGTACAACGGCATCACCAGCAGGGACAGCAGAACGCCGCCTCGGCGAATTCCCACCGTAAGTGCTGCGCCAATGCTGCCGATCAGGCTGAGGATCGGGGTACCGATCAGCATGGCGAGCATCAGGACCGGGAAAGCAGCCGGATCGACGGCCAGCATCAGCGCCAGCAACGGCGCAAGAACGGTGACCGGAAGTCCGGTGGTCAGCCAATGCGCCGCGGCCTTGGCCAAGACCGTGAGTTCGAGCGGCAGGGGCGCGAGCGACAGCAGCTCTAAGCTGCCGTCCTCGAAGTCGGCCTGGAACATGCGGTCCAGCGACAGCATCGCCGCGAGCAGGGCGGTGACCCACAGCACGCCGGCGCCGATGCGCGACAGCAGCGCGAGGTCGGGGCCGACGCCGAGCGGGAACATCGTCACGGTCAGGACGAAGAACAGCAGCGTCCAGTAGCTGCCGCCGCCTTGGCGCAGGGCCAGGCGGGTGTCGCGCGCGACGATGGCGCCAAAGACGTTCATGCCGTGCTCATTGCGCGCCGATCCGCAGCGTCTCGGCCTTGGTCAGCGCCAGATCCTGGTGCGTCGCGATCACCGCCATGCCGCCGCCGGCGCGATGCGCCTCGATTAGCGTCAGCAACGCGTGCGAGGACGCGTCGTCCAGCGAAGACGTGGGCTCGTCGAGCAGCCACAGCGGCGCAGCGCTGCCGGCCAGGCGCGCGAGGTTGAGCCGCCGCCGCTGACCGGCCGACAGGTAGGCGGCCGGTAGGGAGGCGAGGTGTCCGAGGCCGAGGGCGGACAGCGCGGTCTCGGCGCGGGTGCCAGCGCCACTGAGCTTCAGCCAGAAGGCGACGTTCTCGGCGACGGTGAAGGCCGGCTTCACGGCATCGAGATGCCCGACATAGGCGAGGCGGGCGCGGTGGGCGTCGAGGTCGCCGGCGACGGGGGCGGCATTCCACCGCAGCTCGCCGCCGGCCGGCTGCAGGAACCCGGCGCAGATGCGCAGCAGGCTCGACTTGCCGGTTCCGTTCGCGCCGCGCAACAGCAGCGCGCCGCCCGGCGCCACCGAGAACGCCAGGTTCTCGAAAACGACGCGCTCGCCGCGAATGCAGGTGAGACCCCGGGCCTCAAAGGTTGCGGCGAACGTGGCAGCGGTCATCGGTGGCGCGACCCTAGCCGAAAGCCCGCGCCGCACCAATTCTTGTAGTATCGCCGCACTTCGAACCGCGGCCGCCTTCGGGCGCAGCCGCTTCCACCCGCACGGGGGTGCGGAAATGCCGATCGACCCAGTCTGGAACGTCCGGCGCAGCCTTCGGGCCGCCGGCAAGACCTACGATTACTTCAGCCTTGCCGCGGCGGCCGAACAGCTCGGGCCGCTGGAGCGCTTGCCGCGCTCGCTCAAGGTGCTGCTGGAGAACCTGTTGCGCCATTTCGACGGCGTCAACGTGACGCCCGACGACTTGCGCGCCGTCGCATCGAACGGACGCGTCGAGGAGCGCGAGATCGGATTCCGCCCGGTCCGCGTGCTGATGCAGGACTTTACCGGCGTGCCGGCGATCGTCGATCTTGCCGCCATGCGCGACGCGATGATCGCGCTTGGCGGCGATCCCAAGCGCATCAATCCGCTGGCGCCGGTCGATCTGGTCATCGACCACTCGGTGTCGGTGGACGCGTTCGGCAATGCGCAGGCGTTCGCCAAGAACGTCGGCCTGGAGATGGAGCGCAACCGCGAGCGCTATGCATTCCTGCGCTGGGGCCAGGCGGCGTTCGACAATTTCCGCGTCGTGCCGCCCGGCACCGGCATCTGCCACCAGGTGAATCTCGAAGCGTTGTCGCAAGTGGTGTGGACGCTGCCCGCAGCGCGCGGCGGCAATATGCTTGCGTGCCCCGACACGCTGGTCGGCACCGACAGCCACACGACCAGGGTCAACGGACTCTCGGTCCTGGGGTGGGGCGTCGGCGGCATCGAGGCCGAGGCGGCAATGCTGGGCCAGGCGATCTCCATGCTGATTCCGGCCGTCGTCGGATTCGAGTTCACCGGCAAGCTGCGCGAGGGCACGACCGCCACCGACCTTGTGCTCACCGTCACCGAGCGGCTGCGCAAGCACGGCGTGGTCGGCAAGTTCGTCGAATTCTATGGGCCAGGTGTCGCCGAGTTGTCGCTCGCCGACCGCGCCACCATCGCCAACATGGCGCCGGAGTACGGCGCGACGTGCGGCTTCTTCCCGATCGACGGCGAGACGCTCAAGTATCTCGAATTGTCGGGCCGCGACGCAGGGCGCATCGCGCTGGTCGAAGCGTACGCGCGTGCGCAGGGCCTGTGGCGCGACGCGAGCACGCCGGAACCGGCGTTCAATGCGTCCGTGTCGCTCGACCTCGGCACGGTGGAGCCGAGCCTGGCCGGACCGAAGCGGCCGCAGGATCGCGTCGCGCTGTCCAGCGCCGCCCAGGGTTTTGCCAAGACTCTGGCCGAGAAACGCGCCGCACCGGCGAGCGCGCCGGTCGCCGGCAAGAACCATGCGCTTACCGACGGCGACGTGATGATTGCTGCCATCACGAGTTGCACCAACACATCGAATCCCGGCGTGATGCTGGCCGCCGGCCTGCTGGCGCGCAACGCGGTCGCCAAGGGACTGCGCGTCAAGCCGTGGGTGAAGACCTCGCTCGCGCCGGGTTCGCAAGTCGTGACCGACTATCTGGTGAAGGCAGGACTGCAGGAGCCGCTCGATACGCTCGGCTTCAACCTGGTCGGCTACGGCTGCACGACCTGCATCGGCAACTCCGGCCCGCTCGATCCGGCGTACACCGCGGCGATCAATCAGGGCGGCCTCGTCGTCGCCTCGGTGTTGTCGGGCAATCGCAACTTCGAAGGCCGCGTCAATCCGGACACGCGCGCCAACTATCTCGCGTCGCCGCCCCTAGTGGTGGCGTACGCGTTGGCCGGCAGCATGACGCGCGACCTGACGACCGAGCCGCTCGGCGAGGGCAGCAACGGCCAGCCGGTGTACCTGCGCGACATCTGGCCGTCGGCGCGCGATATCGCCAACGCGATGCGCGGCACGCTGACGTCGGAGATGTTCCGCTCGCGCTACGCCCAGGCGTTCCTCGGCTCGCCGGAGTGGCAGGCGATTGGCGCCGCCGGCGGCATCACCTACGCGTGGGAAGCGGGTTCGACCTATGTGCAGAAGCCGCCGTACTTCGATGAGATGAAGATCGAGCCCGCGCCGCTGACCGACATCGTCGGCGCGCGACCGCTGGCCATCCTCGGCGATTCGATCACCACCGATCACGTCTCGCCGGCCGGATCGTTCAAGGCGGAGACTCCGGCCGGAAGATATCTGCTCGACCACGGCGTGCAGAAGCTGGACTTCAACTCGTACGGTGCGCGGCGTGGCAGCCACGAGGTGATGATGCGCGGCACCTTCGCCAACGTGCGCATCAAGAACGAGATGGCGCCCGGTACCGAAGGTGGCTTCACGTGCTTCATGCCGGCCGGCACCGGCATGACGATCTACGATGCTGCGATGGCGTATTCCGCCCGGCGCGTGCCGCTGGTGGTGATCGCCGGCAAGGAGTACGGCTCGGGCTCGTCGCGCGACTGGGCGGCCAAGGGGCCGCGCCTGCTGGGCGTGCGGGTGGTCATCGCCGAAAGCTATGAGCGCATCCACCGCTCCAACCTGGTCGGCCTCGGCGTGTTGCCGCTGGAATTTCCGGCCGGCACCAGCCGCAAGACGTTCGAGCTTGAGGGCTGCGAGCAGTTCGACTTCGTTGGCATTGCCCAAGGCCTTGCCCCGCGCGCCGAGGTGCTGTGCCGCATTCGCCGGGCCAACGGGGGGGTGAACGAGGTGGCGCTCCGCTGCCGTATCGATACCGATACCGAGCTCGCCTACTTCAGGCACGGCGGCATCCTGCAGTATGTGCTGCGCGGATTGCTGGCCGCGGACCAAGTCGGCGCTGGCCGCAAGGCAGGGTCGATCGACTAGAATGGCGTGCGCGGCCCTTTGCCGCGTCACCCACAAGTGATTGGCCCGGGCAGTGTTCACGGCGGCACGATTGAAACTCATGTCACGTTGGTTCTTTCTTGTGCCGGTCCTGGCGGGCGCGCTCGCCTTGTTCGCGGCGGCGCCCGCGCTGGCGCAGCGTGCCAACATGCCGGTGACGGTGGTGGAGTTGTTCACCTCGCAGGGCTGCAGCCAGTGCCCGCCGGCCGACGCGTTCCTGCTCGAGCTGGTCGCGCGCCAGGAGCGCGAGAACTTCATCGTCCTCGGCTTCCACGTCGATTACTGGGACTACCTGGGCTGGGCCGACACCTTTGCCACGCCCGCGACCACCGCGCGCCAGCGCAACTACATGCGCCCGCTGCGCATGCAATCGGTCTACACGCCGCAGATCGTCGTCAACGGACGTTTCGAAGCGGTCGCATCGGATCGCATGGCGGTCGAGGCGGCAATCGAACAGGCGCGCGCTCCGGCCATGGCCGGCGGCGCCGACGTGCGCTTCGACTACGCCGAGAACGGTGAGCCGATCCTGCGCGTCGAGGCCACCAAGCCCGGCGACTTCCGCGTCGAGGCTGACATCTGGCTGGTGTTGTTCGCCGATGCCAAGGTCGTGCCGATCGCGCGCGGCGAGAACGCCGGCAAGACCATCAGCTACGGCAACGTGGTGCAAACCATGCTGCACCTGACCAAGTGGGACGGAAAGCCCGCGACCTTCCCGCTGCCCGCGGGCCAGCTGTCGCCCGGCGCCTCGTACTGCGCCGCCATCGTCCAGATGCCCAACCAGGGCCCGATCCTCGGCGCCGTGAAGGCCAAGGTGCACGACGGCACCTAGTAGCGCCTAGGCGCCGAGCAGCGCCGCCAGCTTCAACACCGTGTTCCAGTTGCGCGCCGTGCCGCGGGTGCCGAGCGTGCCTTCGATCAGCGCCGTCGTGAGCTTCGAGCGGCCGACGCCGTCGGGGTACACGGCAAACAGGTTCTTGCCCTTGGCGTGGACGACCTCGCGCCCCTTGATCGCGGCCTGCAGCGCTTTCACGGCAGCGGCGGTGGGCGCGTCCTTCAGTGGCATCAGCAGCAGGTGACCCGGATCGTCCGTCGCGGCGGTGGCGAACGGATTGGCGGCGATCGCCGCGCGCCACTCCTGGCCGCTGCGCACCAGGAAGTCGGTGGTCACGCCCAGGCGCTCGGTGGTCTCCGCTTCCAGCCGCGCTGCGATCTTGTCGGCGGTACCGTCGGCCTCGAACACCAGGTTGCCGCTGTTCAGCAACGTGCGGGCGTTGGTGAGGCCAAGGTCGGTCGCCAGCGCGCGCAAGTCGGCCATCGCCACCTTGCCGCGCCCGCCGACGTTGACGGCGCGCAGCAGCGCGACGTACGCCGTCACGACCCGCTTTCGCCGAGGTGTGCGAGCAGTGCCCGCAGCACTGGCTTCTGTCCGAGGTGAATCTTCACGGTTGCCTTGTCCGTCGTGAACCACGCGCCGCGATCGACCTCGGGTATCTCGATTTGTTTGCCGGAGTGCGGCGGCCATTCGACCATGCAGGTGTTGCTGACGAGCTTCCGCGGGTCGAAGTCGCCTTCGACGCACCATGCCGACAGCGCCTTGCCGCTCGGCTGGCGGAACGTGCCGAGCGGGTGCGGCGTGCCGGTGAACGTGCCGCCGGTCTCTTCGGCGAACTCGCGCTTGGCGGCTGCCAGCGGTTCTTCCTCGGGACCGTAGAGGCCCTTCGGGATTGACCACGCGCCGTCGTCCTTGTGCGCCCAGAACGGCCCGCCGGGGTGCACCAGCAGAACCTCGATCACCTTCGCCTTGCGGCGGTAGAGCAGGATGCCGGCGGTGCGCTTTTCCACGGGGCCTCGCTTATGCCTTGGCGCTGACGGCTTCAGTCATGACTTCCGCCATACGGCGCGCAAACGCCGCGATGTCGTTGGGCAACTCGCCTTCGCGGATGCGCGCCTGGTCCAGCAGCAAACGGCCGAGGTCGTCCAAGCGGCCGCGCGCGCCCGCGTTCATCGACAGCTTGGCAAGACCGCGGATCAGCGCGTGGCTTGGGTTGATCTCCAAGACTCCGGCCGGGGTCGCCTGAATCTGCCCCTGGGCGCGCAGCATGCGGGCGAGGTGGCGCGGCAAATCGTTGGCGCCGGCAACCAAGCACACCGCGCTGTCGGTCAGGCGCTCGCTGGCGCGCACGTCCTGCACTGCCTCGCCAAGGTTCTGCTTCAACAGGGCGATCAGCACTGCCAGTTCGCCGGAGTCGGCGGCTTCCTTCTTTTCGGCACTCGGCGGCGCGGCACCGAGGTCGGCGGCGCCTTGAGACGCTGAAACGAATTTTTTGCCTTCATAGGGGCCGACGGCCGTCACCCAGAACTCATCGACCGGATCGGACAGCAGCAGCACCTCGTAGCCGCGCGCGAGGAACCCTTCGATTTGCGGGCTCGACTTCAGGGCCGCGGCGTCGTCGCCGGTGATGAAGTAGATCGAGTCCTGCTTGTCCTTCAGACGGCCGACGTACTCTGCCAGCGACACCAGCTTGTCGCCCGCGCCCTCTCCCTTGCGCGCCTCCGGCGCGACGGAGTGGAATCGGGCGAGCTTCAGGAGTTGGTCGCGCTTGGTCGAATCCTCGTACAGGCCTTCCTTCACGACCGGCCCGAATGTCGCCCAGAACTTGGCGTACTCCTCCGGCTCCTTCTCGGCCTTCTTCTCCAGCTCGGACAGCACGCGCGTCACCAGCGCCGAGCCGATGCGCGCCAGCACCGGATCGTGCTGCAGCATCTCGCGGCTGACGTTGAGGGCGATGTCTTCGGTATCCACCACGCCGCGCAGGAAGCGCAGGTACGACGGCAGCAGCGCCTTGGCGTCGTCCGTGACGAACACGCGGCGCACGTAGAGGCGCACCGGCGCCTTGCGCTCGGAGTGGAACAGGTCGGCCGGCCGCATGGTCGGCACGAACAGCAGGGTCGTGTATTCGAGGCGCCCTTCGGCCTTGGCGTGAATGGTCATCCACGGGTCGTCGAACGCGTGCGCGACGTGCTGGTAGAACTCGCGGTACTGCTCCTCGGTGACTTCCTTGCGCGGCCGCGTCCACAAGGCGGAGGCAGCATTCAGGACCTCCTCGTCCTTGGCCTCGCCGTCCTTGGCCGCGAGCGTCACCGGCAAGCCAATGTGGTCCGAGTGGGCCTTGACCACGCGGCGCAGCGTGCCCGGCTGCAGGAACTCCTCTTGGTCCTTGCGCACATGCAGCACGATGGTCGTGCCGCGGCCGTTGCGCTCCGCCTCGACGATCGTGAAAGTGCCCTGGCCGTCCGACGTCCAGCGCCACGCGTCCGCTTGTCCGGCGCGGCGGCTGATGACCTCGACCTTGTCGGAGACGATGAACGCCGAATAGAAGCCGACGCCGAACTGGCCGATCAGCGACACGTCATCCGTTTTTTCCGCGCCGTCGCTTTTCCGCGCCGCCAGCTGTTCGGCGAATGCAGCCGAGCCGGAGCGCGCAATGGTGCCGAGGTTGTCGATCAGGTCCTGGCGCGTCATGCCGATACCGTTGTCCCAGATCGTCAGGGTGCGCGCCTTCTCGTCAGGCCGCAGTACGACGCGGAACTCGGAATCGCCCGCCGCCAGGGCGGGACTCGTGATGGCCTCATAGCGCAGCCGGTCGCAGGCGTCCGATGCATTCGAAATCAACTCGCGCAGGAAGACTTCCTTCCGGCTGTACAGCGAGTTGGCGACGATGTGCAGGAGCTTGGTGACTTCCGCTTGGAAGGCGAGTGTTTGTTCCGCCATGGAAAAATGTCCGTTTGGCCCGATGGGTGGTGAATCCGGTGCCCTGATATGGAATGCGGCAGCGGCCGGTACAACCCCGCTCAAAAGTACGCGCGCGATGGCCGATTCCCTAGGCTCTCGGCGCGGTCCCATTTTTGGGGGTTGCCGGAGGCGGCGGGCCGTGGGATCAATCGTCGCCATGCGGGCGACGCCCCGGCGCGACGCATGCACATGCGCGGTTCTCGCGCGTTGTGCGACCCGCCGGGGGCGGGGCAACCTAAAGGCATGCGGACGGAACGACCGAAGATCGCCCTGATCGGCGGCGGTAACATCGGCGGTACCCTCGCGCATCTCGCTGCGCTCAAAGGGCTCGGCGATATCGTCATCTACGACGTGGTCGAAGGCCTGCCCCAGGGCAAGGCGCTCGACATGTCCGAGGCCACTGCCATCGAGCACTTCGACGGCAGCGTCCGCGGTACGCAGAAATACGCCGACATCAAGGGCGCTGACCTCATCATCGTCACCGCCGGTGTGCCGCGCAAGCCGGGCATGAGCCGCGACGACCTGATCGAGGTCAACTACCGCATCATTCGCACGGTGGCCGAAGGCATCGCGCGCTACGCGCCGCGTGCGTTCGTTATCTGCATCACCAATCCCGTCGATGCCATGGTGTGGACGCTGCAGCGCCTCAGCGGCCTGCCCCACAACAAAGTCATCGGCATGGCAGGCGTGCTGGACAGCGCGCGCTTCCGCACCTTCCTGGCCGACGAGCTTGGCGTGTCCAGCGCCGACGTCGCCGGCTTCGTGCTCGGCGGCCATGGCAACGACATGGTGCCACTGCTGCGCTACACCACCGTGTGCGGCATCCCGCTGCTTGAGCTGATCCGCATGGGCTGGACGACGCGCGAGCGTGTCGATGCGGTCATCGAACGCACGCGCACCGGCGGCGAAGAAATCCTCAAGCTGATGAAGACCAGTTCGGCGTTCTACGCGCCGGCCAGTTCCGCCATTCAGATGGCCGAGTCATACTTGCGCGATCAGAAACGCGTCCTGCCCTGTGCCGCCTACCTGTCGGGCGAGTACGGCGTCGATGGACTGTACGTTGGCGTGCCGATCGTCCTCGGCGCCGGCGGTGTCGAGCGCGTGGTCGAGGTCGAACTGAACGCCGCCGAGCGGCGCCAGTTCCAAAAGTCCGTCTCCGCCGTGCAGAAGCTGGTGGACCTGGTCTGCGTCCAGGACCCCACCTTGCTGATGAAGGCCGCGGCGCCGGAGGTCAAGAAGAGTGGCCGCGGCGGCGGCCGGGCATGATTGCCAGGGCGTCGAAGCCTGCCCTATAACGGGCGCCCTCACAGTTTGGGGAACCGATGAATCTCCACGAATATCAGGCTAAGGCGCTGCTCGCCCGCGCGGGCGTGCCGGTGCCAAGAGGCAGCGTCGTGCTGGCTGCGGGCGATATCGAACGCGCCGTCAGCGAAGTCGGCGGACCCGTCTGGGTGGTCAAGGCGCAGATCCACGCCGGCGGCCGCGGCAAGGGTGGTGGCGTGAAGGTCACGCGCAGCCCCCAGGACGCAGCCAAGGCGGCGCACCAGATCCTCGGCATGAACCTGGTGACGCGCCAGACCGGCCCGAAGGGCAAGGACGTGCACCGGGTCTACATCGAACAGGGCGCCGACATCGCCCGCGAGCTGTACTTCTCGGTGCTGCTCGACCGCGCCACCAGCCGCGTCACGCTGATGGGCTCGACCGAAGGCGGCATGGACATCGAGGAAGTCGCCGCGCATTCACCCGAAAAATTGGTGCGCGTGTCGATCGATCCGATCACCGGCATGCAGCCGTTCCACGCCCGCAAGCTTGCCTTCGCGCTCGGCCTCAAGGGCAGTGAGCTGAAGACCGGCGTGCCGCTGATGATGGCCGCCTACAAGGCCTACATGGAGTGCGACGCGAGCCTCATCGAGATCAATCCGCTCGCCGTCACCAAGGACGGCAACGTCATTGCCCTCGATGCCAAGATCACCATCGACGACAGCGCGCTCTACCGCCAATCGGCCATCAACGCGATGCGCGATGAGACGGAAGAGAACGCGGCGGAGTTGCGCGCCCAGCGCGCCTCGATCAACTACGTGAAGCTCGACGGCGACATCGGCTGCCTGGTCAACGGCGCCGGCCTCGCCATGGCGACCATGGACCTGATCAAGCACCACGGCGGTGAGCCTGCCAACTTCCTGGACATCGGCGGCGGGGCGCCCAAGGAGCGCGTGGTCGAGGCGTTCAACATCATCCTCGCGGACCCCAACGTGAAGGGCATCCTCGTCAACATCTTCGCCGGCATCAATCGCTGCGACATCATCGCCGAAGGCGTCGTCGCCGCGACCAAGGAAGTGCAGATGAAGGTGCCGCTGGTCGTGCGGCTCGAAGGCACCAACGTCGAGGAAGGCCGCCGCATCCTGGCCGACTCGAAACTGTCGATCATTGCGGCCGACGGCCTCGCCGACGCCGCCGAGAAAATCGTCTCCGCGACGCGGGGAGTTGCCTGATGTCGATCCTCATCGACTCCGATACGCGCGTCATTGTCCAGGGCATCACCGGCGCCCAGGGCACGTTCCATACCGAGCAGGCGCTGGCCTACGGCACCAAGGTCGTCGGCGGTGTCACGCCGGGCAAGGGCGGCACCAAGCATCTCGGCCTGCCGGTGTTCGACACCGTCGCCGAAGCAGTGGAGGCCACCGGCGCAACCGCCACCGGAATTTTCGTACCGCCGCCGTTCGCTGCCGACGCGGTGCTCGAAGCGGCCGACGCGGGCCTCGAACTCGCGGTGTGCATCACCGAAGGCATTCCGGTGCTCGACATGGTGCGCGTGAAGCGCGCGCTGACGGGCTCCAAGACTCGCCTCATCGGACCCAATACCGCCGGCCTGATCACGCCGGGCGCGTGCAAGATCGGCATCATGCCGGGCCACATCCACATGCCGGGCAAGGTCGGCATCGTGTCCAAGTCCGGCACGCTGACCTACGAGGCGGTCGAGCAGACGACGAAGGCCGGTTTTGGCCAGTCAACCTGCGTTGGCATCGGCGGAGACCCGGTCAACGGCAGCCCGTTCGTCGACATCCTCGAGCTGTTCCTCGCCGACCCGGGCACCGAAGCCATCATTATGATCGGCGAGATCGGCGGCTCGTTCGAAGAAGAGGCAGCGGCCTTCATTCGCCGCAGCCGCATCAAGAAGCCGATGGCCGGCTTCATCGCTGGCGCCACGGCCCCTCCGGGCAAACGGATGGGCCACGCCGGCGCCATCATTTCCGGTGGTGCGGGTACGGCCGAGGGCAAGAAGGAAGCCATGCGCTCGGCCGGGATCGCCGTCGCGGACTCCTTGACCAATATCGGTGCGACGCTGGTCAATCTGCTGTTGGGGCGCCTGCCGCCGACCCGCAGCGCCCGGCCGCGCCGCCGCGCGAACTAGCCACACGGCGGACCTCAGTCCGGCCTCAGAGGCGTTCTTCTCGGCCTTTGATGCGGCTTTCCGGGCGCCTGTTGCCCGGAAGCCGCAGGCACGTCATGCTTTGGCGTCCAATTCTCCTGGGAGGACGCCAATGAAGAAGTTGTTTGCTGCTACCGCGGTTGCGTTGATTGCGTTTGCCGGCACTGCCGGTGCGGCCGAGGTCAAGGGTTTCATCAAGTCGATCAACAACCGCGTCATCGTCGTGCAGACCAATGCCGCCGGTCAGGTCAATGCTCCGGCCGGCATCGACGCGCAAACCATCACGCTGACGGTTCCGGGTCCGGGAACGGGCGCGACCGATATGCTGGTCGGCGTCTCGCCGGGCATGACCGTCACCGTCACCTACGAGACGACGGGCACCGGCGCGACCGCGGTCAACACGGTCTCGAAGCTCGTCCGCTAATCGCCCACCGCGACCGGCGACATCGAACGGCAATAGGCGCGCCCTCGGGCGCGCCTATTGGTTTTCGAGCGCCGCATCAGGGCGCCGCGCCACCAAGGATTCATGGCGCCATCAGCGCGCTGCGATGCCGGCCCGCCAACCTGACGTTTCATACAATTCGTGTTGACTTCGGCCCGGCAGCCCCATGGCTGGTAGCAGAAAGCGGCCTGGACAAAGGATACCCGCGTGCTCGATCAATACGAAGCGTACCTGAGGACCCATTCACGGAACCGTGATCTGCGTAACTGCTGCGTAACTGCCGCGTAAATGCGCGGCGCGCAGTTCGCGTAAATCCGCGACCGCCGCGGGCCCGAGGCAAGCGCCAAGGCGCCGCGCGCAGGAGCGCATAGGGCCGTATAACTCCGCGCGGATTTGGCGCGCGGATTTGGAACGCGTGGCGGGAGGATTGGATGGCGGACGGTTGGTACGACCTGGCGGTGATCGGTGCAGGACCGGGCGGCTACGTCGCGGCGATTCGCGCCGCGCAGTTGGGCATGTCGGTGGCGGTGGTCGAATCGCGCGAGCGCCTCGGCGGCACCTGCCTCAACGTCGGCTGTATTCCGTCCAAGGCGCTGCTGCAGTCGTCGCACCTGTACGCCGAAGCCGGGCACGGACTCGCCGCGCATGGCATCGTCGCGCCGAACGTGTCGTTCGACCTCGCCACGATGATGGCGCGCAAGGACAAGGTGGTGGACCAGAACACCAAGGGCATCGCCTTCCTGTTCAAGAAGCACAAGATCGCCCACGTGCGCGGCACCGGCCGCATCGCCGCCCCAGGCGCCGTCGAAGTGACCGACGCGGCGAGCGCCACGCAGAGCGTGCAGGCCAAGCGCATCATCATCGCCACCGGATCGAACCCGGCCACGGTGCCGGGAGTCATCATCGACGAGCAACGCATCGTGTCCTCGACCGGTGCGCTGACGTTGTCCGCCGTGCCGGAGCGCATGGTCGTGGTCGGCGCCGGCTACATCGGCCTCGAGCTCGGCTCAGTGTGGGCGCGGTTGGGCACCGAGGTGACGGTGGTCGAGTACCTCGACCGCATACTGCCCGGCATGGACCAGGAGGTTGCGACGCTGGCGCAGCGCCTGCTCGGCCGCCAGGGCCTGACGTTCCGCCTTTCAACCAAGATCACCGGTGCCCAGGCTGGCGCGTCCGGCGTGTCGGTGTCGCTTGCACCGGCGGCCGGAGGCGACGCAGAGGAACTGGAGACTGACGTCGTTCTGGTTGCGGTGGGACGGCGACCGAACACCGCCGCCCTCGGCCTCGAAGCCCTCGGCGTCAAACTCGACCGCGGCTTCATCACGGTGGACAAGACGTTCGCCACCACCGTGCCGGGCATCTTTGCCATCGGTGACTGCATCGCCGGCCCGATGCTGGCGCACAAGGCATCCGAAGACGGCGTCGTATGCGTCGAGACCATCGCCGGCCATGACACCCACATCGACTACGACAAGGTGCCGGGCGTTGTGTACACGTGGCCCGAGATCGCTTCGGTCGGCCGCAGCGAAGAAACGCTGAAGCAGGACGGCGTCGCCTACGCGGCCGGCAGGTTTCCGTTCACAGCCACGCCGCGGGCGCGCGCCAACGGGTATACCGACGGCTTCATCAAGATACTGGCCGACAAGGCCACCGACCGCGTGCTTGGCGTGCATATCATCGGCGCCGAGGCCGGCACGCTGATCCACGAGGCGGTGCTGGCGATGGAATTGGGCGGCACGGCCGCGGACATCGCGCGCACCTGTCACGCTCACCCGACGTTGTCCGAGGCAATGAAGGAAGCCGCTCTCGACGTTGCCGGCCGCGTCCTCCACCTCTGATCGAACGATGGCCCGTCTCCGCCTCGGGTTGGCGCTCGGCGGCGGGTCGGCGCGCGGCTGGGCGCACCTCGGCACCATCGACGCGCTGACCGAACTCGGCATCCGGCCCGACATCGTCTGTGGCACGTCGATCGGCGCGCTGGTGGGCGCGGTCTACGTCACCGGCCGGCTGGATGCGCTGCGCGCCCGCGCCGAGAAGATGACGTGGCGCGATGGCGTGAAGATGCTCGACCTGCGCATCGCCCGCGGCGGCCTCATCGACGGCGCCAAGATCCGCGCCTTCCTCGACCAGCTCCGCTGCACCGGAGACATTGAGACGCTTGCCACGCCGTTCGCCGCCGTCGCCACCGACGTCGAGAACGGCGAAGAGGTGTGGCTGCGGTCCGGCCCGATTGGCGACGCGGTGCGCGCCTCGATCGGCTTGCCGGGACTCTTCCTGCCGTGCGCGCGCGAAGGCCGCTGGCTGCTGGACGGCGGCCTGGTCAATCCGGTGCCGGTGTCCCTGTGCCGCGCACTCGGTGCCGACGTCGTCATCGCCGTGGACGTCAACAGCTCGCGCATGGTTCCGGCCAAGGCGGGGATGCCGTCGTACTTCGACGCTTTGGCGCGATCCGTGACGATCATGCAGGTGCAGATCACCCGCGCGCGGTTGGCGTCCGAACCCGCTGACGTCCTGCTGGTGCCGGAACTCGGCGACGTCGGCCCGTTCCAGTTCGACCGTGCATACGACAGCATCGGCGAGGGCCGCGCGTGCGTGGCACGGTCGCGCGACGCGCTCGTGGCGCTGCTGACGCGCTAGCGCGCGCGGGCGCGCGGATGCGCTTTGTCGTAGACCTCGCGCAGGCGTTCGGCATCGACGTCGGTGTAGCGCTGGGTCGTCGATAGGGACGCGTGCCCCAGCAGCTCCTGGATCGTGCGCAGGTCGCCGCCGGCCGAGAGCAGATGGGTCGCAAAGCTGTGGCGCAGGGCGTGCGGCGTTGCGGTGTCCGGCAAGTCGAGTGCCGCGCGCATCTGGCGCATGCGCTTCTGCACGATGGCCGGCTGCAGTTGCTTGCCGCGCGCGCCGACAAACAGTGGCCCGTCGGCGGGAAGATCGTGTGGGCAGGCGGCAACGTACTGATCGACCGCGGCGCGCACCACCGGCAGCACGGGCACCAGGCGCTGCTTGTTGCCCTTGCCGGTGATGACCAGGCTGGTGCCGAGCGGCGCGTGCGCGCGGCGTAGGCTCAGGCCCTCGGCGATACGCAGGCCGCAGCCGTACAGCAAGGTGAGCAGCGCCACGTCGCGCAGGCCGACCCACTCCTCGCCACTCGGCGCCGTCGCGACCTCGCCGAGGGCGGCCCGGGCTGCCTCCACCGTCAGCGGCTTGGGGACGGCGCGCGGCAGTTTGGGCGACTGCACGCTGGTGACCGCCGGGTTGTGCACCAGATCGCGGCGGCCCAGGAAGCGGAAGAACCCGCGCACGGCGGACAATGCGCGCGCCAAGGACGCGCTCTGCAATCCCTCGCTGCGGCGGTGCGCGAGGTAGGCGCGGATGTCGGCAGTGCGCAGTTGGCCGAGGTTGGCGAGCGTCGCGGGGCTGCCCAGGTGACCGGACAGGAACGTGAAGAACGCGGCCAAGTCGCGTTGGTACGCCGCGAGCGTATTGGCCGACGCGCGGCGCTCAGACGCGAGCCAGATCGACCATTCGGTGACGGCCGCGCGCACGTCGGCGCCGGCGAGCAGGGGCTCTACAGGGCGTAGTCCAGCCATTCGCGCAGGCGGCGGCCCAGAGCCTCGGCGAGGAAGGTCAGCATGTCGGTGCCTTGCCCGGGCGCCAAGCGCGCGGGATCGCGGCTGCCGAGCGCCAGGAGCGCCGGGCGGCCCGGCCGTCCCAAGCGCAGGCGCAGCAGTGCCGCAGACTTCACCAGCGTAGCGGCGCCGCCGAACAACTCGGTCTCGGCTGCGGTCGGCGCGCACGTGAGTAGAACGTCGCGGCCCACGCCGACCAGCCTGTCCACCGTGCCGCGCGGGATCAGCACCACGCCGGGCGTCGAACGCAGGGAGCCGAGCTGGTCCTGCTCCGCCTCGACGGCGAGCATGACAACGTCGATCTCCAGGACGGTCGGCAGGTCGTTGCTGATGATCTCGGTGAGGTTTTCCAGCGCGCCGGTTTCGCACAGTGTCAGCACCGCGGCATGGACGCGCGCCGTGCTCGACCGGCTGGAGCGCATGGAGGAGACCAGCTCGGTCTCGCGCGCCCGCACCGTCGCGATGGTGCGCTGCAGGCGGTCGATGACGAAGCGCTGCATGTCGAGCACGCGCCGGCCATTGCGCTCGGCCGGCGGCGTCAGGGTCTCCAGCAGCTGCGGCTGGTCGTTCAGGAAGTTCGGGTTGCGGCGCAGGAAAGCCGTGACGTCGGTGGCGGAAATCTTGTCCGACGGCGCCGGGGCAGGGGCCGGGCCGCCGTCACGCGCAGGATCGGCCGGGGTCGCTCCGGTGTCTTCCTGGCCGATAGGCTTGCCGCTGTGCATCCTGCGTTCGATTTCCGCGCAATCCTCAGCGCAACTTGTGACACGTCGCGCGTACCGGCAGAGTGTAGGCGATGCCCCCGGCCCCTGCCAGCGCGCCAGCGCGCCTCGATAATATTTTTGTGTCGGGCACGCGTGTCGGAGTGTTGTTGCCGCTGCCGCTCGGCAGTGTGTACGATTACGTCGTCCCGGACGGGCTCACGCTTGCCGCCGGTGACTATGTGCACGTACCGCTCGGACCGCGACGCGTCGCCGGAGTGGTGTGGGGCGCAGGCAGCAGCGACATCGCTGCCGAAAAGGTGCGCGCCGTTGCCGCACGCATCGATCTGCCGCAGGTCCCCGAAGCGACGCGCGCGTTCTTGTCGTGGGTCGCCAACTACACGGTCTCGCCGCCGGGGGCGGTGCTGCGCCTGCTGATGAGCGCCCCGGCCGCGCTGCAGGCGCCGGACGCGCGCCCCGGCTACGTGCTCGCAAATTCCGACGCGATGCGCACTGATGCGCGCAAGCGCATCGCCGATCTGTTGGTGGACGGCGTGGCGCGCAGCCAGGCCGATATCGCGCGCGGCGCCCGCGTCAGCAGCGGCGTCGTGCGCAAGATGGCCGACGATGGCTTGTTACGATCCGTACCGCTCGCCGTCGAGTCCGGTCCGGCGGATCTTCATCCCACCGGTGACGTGTCGCTGTCGCCCGACCAGGCCGCCGCCGCGGCGCAACTTCGCGCGCGGGTGCGCGATCGTTCCTTCTCGGTCACGGTGCTCGACGGCGTCACCGGATCGGGTAAGACCGAGGTCTATCTCGACGCGGTTGCCGAGACGCTCGCGCAGGGCAGGCAGGCGTTGGTGCTGGTGCCGGAGATCGCGCTGACTGGACAATGGCTCGATCGCTTTCGTACGCGCTTCGGCGGCGCGCCGGCTGAATGGCACTCCGAACTATCGCAGGGTCGCCGGCGCAGTACGTGGCGCGCGGTAGCGGAGGGACGCGCGCGCGTTGTCGTCGGTGCGCGGTCGTCGCTGTTCCTCCCCTACCGCGACCTGGGCCTCGTCGTCGTCGATGAGGAGCACGACGGTTCTTACAAGCAAGAGGAAGGCGTCATCTACAACGCGCGCGACATGGCGGTGGCGCTCGGCCACCTGGCCGCGCTGCCGGTGGTGCTGGTGTCGGCGACGCCGTCGCTGGAGACGATGACCAACGTCGAGTCCGGCCGCTACACAGTGCTGCATCTGCCCGAACGCCATGCGGCGGCGCAGATGCCGAAGATCGTCGCGGTGGACATGGTGGCCGCGCCGCCGCCGCGCGGTGCGTGGCTATCGCCGATGGTCGTCGATGCGGTGACGGCGGCGTTGGCCGAGGGCAGCCAGGCGATGCTGTTCCTCAACCGCCGAGGCTATGCACCGCTCACCCTGTGCCGCACGTGTGGGCACCGCATGGAATGTCCGAACTGCAAGGCGTGGCTGGTCGAGCATCGCTATGCCGGGCGGCTGGAGTGTCATCACTGCGGACACCGGGTCGAGATGCCAAAGGCCTGTCCGGAATGCGGCACGCTGGACTCACTCGCCGCCTGCGGCCCCGGCGTCGAGCGCGTGGCCGAAGAAGTGACGCGCCTGTTCCCCGAAGCGCGCGCGGCGGTGATGGCGAGCGATACGATGACCGGACCGGCGGCGGCCGCAACGCTGGTGCGCGCGATGGCCGAGCGGAAGGTCGACATCCTCATCGGCACGCAGATCGTCGCCAAAGGGCACCACTTCCCGTTGCTGACCGTGGTCGCCGTGGTGGATGCCGATCTCGGTTTGGATGGCGGTGACCTGCGCGCCGCCGAGCGCACCTTCCAGCTCCTCAGTCAGGTAGCGGGGCGTGCCGGCCGCGCCGAGCGTCCCGGCACGGTCTACCTGCAGACTTACGCACCTAAGCATCCGGTTATGCGGGCGCTGATCCAAGGCGATCGCGCGGGGTTCCTTGCGCGCGAAGCCGAGGACCGCCGCCGCGGCGGCTGGCCGCCATTCGGCCGCTTGGTCGCGCTGATCGTTTCCGGCACCAATCCCAGCCGCGTCGAGAGCTACGCACGCGATCTGGCGCGCGCGGCACCGCGCCTGACGGATGTGTCGGTGCTCGGCCCGGCGCCGGCGCCGCTGGCACTACTCCGCGGCCGCCATCGCTTCCGGCTGCTGTTGCGCGCGCAGCGAAGCGCGAATGTGCAGGCGGTGGTGCGCGACTGGATTCGCCGCGTCACGGCGCCGTCCGGTGTTCGCCTGCAGGTCGACATCGACCCGTATTCGTTCCTCTAGGGTCGCGGACGCTCGCGCGTCGCGTCCGTACGATTCGGCGCGGCCCCGGCCGCGGCCGGCTCCTGTGTCGCATCGAATCGCGCCCGCGCCTCTTGGATGGCGAGGCGATTGGTCTCGGCCCATTTGGCGAGGCCCTGGATCGGCTCCAGCAGGGTGCGGCCCAGCGGCGTGAGTGCGTACTCGACGCTGGGCGGCAGAGTCGGATGCACCGTGCGCGTCAGCATGCCGTCGCGCTCCAGCCCGCGCAGCGTGAGCGTCAGCATGCGCTGGGAGATGCCCTCCACCTTGCGCTTGAGCTCGCTGAAGCGCTTCGGCTCGTCGCCGAGCCGCGCGATCACCAGCACGCTCCATTTGTCGCCGACGCGGCTGAGAACTTCGCGGACCGCCGGGCAATTCCCGGCGTCCATGTGCCTAGGTGAAATCAAGGTGCCTCCTTGCACGTGCCTATGTGGTTCCATAGATAGTGAAGGTTACCAGTGTATACCAGAGGACGGACAAGAACCATGACCAGCGCCAGCAAGCCTTTGAAGATCCAAGTCATTCTTGGTTCGACCCGCGACGGACGCTATGGCGACAAGCCCGCGCGCTGGATCGCCGATGAGTTCGCCAAGCAGCCCGGCGTGGCGGTCGAGCTGCTCGACCTGCGCGACTGGCCGCTGCCGTTCTTCAACGAGGCGATCCCGCCGGCCGCCGGCAAGCGCGCCAACGTTGCTGCCAACGCATGGGGCGCAAAGCTCGCCGAGGCCGACGCCTACGTCATCGTCACGCCCGAGTACAACCGCGGCTACCCGGCCGTGCTCAAGAATGCGCTCGATTGGGTCTACACCGAGGTCAACCAGAAGCCGGTGACGTTCCTGTCCTACGGCGGTGCCGGTGGTGCGCGCGCCGTCGAGCAGCTGCGGCAGGTCGCCAACGAGTTGAAGATGGCGCCGATTCGCACCGGCATTCACCTTCCACTTGAATCCTACCTCGCGACGATGAAGCTGACGGCGCCGGTCGATCCGGCGCTCTACAACGATAACCAGCGTCTCAAGGGCCAAGCCGACGCTGCAATCACCGAGTTGCTGTGGTGGGCGAACGCGCTGCGCACGGCGCGGAATCAGGTCGCGCTGGGGAAGGCTGCGTAGCTCGCGCCTGCGACCATTCGTGCATACCCACGCTGCGTGGTGGGTATGCCGGACTCCGCTCGCCACGTGAGGGAGATGTCCTTCCCTCCCAACGATGGGCTTAGACCGCTGTACCTGCGACAGTCCCTCGGGTTGCGCCGCCCCGTAGGACTGTGTTAGGTATCCGCTGCCTGGTCGGCAGGGGTCGGGGCCGACAAATTTTCTATTGTTTTCAGTGGGTTATGGGCGTCGCTGCGACGCTGCTTCCCCACGCACCAGAGAGCCCAGGGCGCATCCGTTGACCGCAGTATCGAGCCTCGTCTCCGGACTCGCCGGTCGGTACGCGACCGCGCTGTTCGATCTCGCCGCGGGCGAGAAGCAAATCGATCAGACCATGGCGGCCTTGGATCAGGTCGCCGCGATGATTGACAGCAGCCCCGATCTGGCGCGGCTCATCAAGAGCCCGGTGGTCGCCCGCGACGAGCAGGCCAAGGCCCTCGCCGCGGTGCTGGCACGCGCCCAGATCGGTGGCCTAGCGGCCAAGCTGGTCGGTTTGACGGCGCGCAACCGGCGTCTGTTCCAACTGCCTGAAATTATCCGCGGCTTCCGCGTCCTAGTGTCGCACCACAAGGGCGAGGTCGCGGCCGAGGTTACATCGGCCAAGCCGCTGGCGGCCGCTCAGGTCGACGCGGTGCGCAGCAGCCTGGCCAAGGTCGCCGGGCGCGAAGTGCGCCTGTCGACCAAGGTCGATCCGGCAATTCTCGGCGGTCTCATCGTGCGGCTCGGCTCCACGATGGTCGATTCGTCGCTGCGTACGAAACTGTTCAATCTGCAAAACGCCATGAAAGAGGTCGCGTGATGGTCGATATCCGGGCCGCCGAAATCTCCTCCATCCTGAAGGAGCAGATCAAAGAGTTCGGCACCGAGGCACAGGTCTCGGAGGTCGGTCAGGTTCTCTCGGTCGGCGACGGCATTGCGCGCGCCTTCGGCCTCGACAACGTTCAGGCCGGCGAGATGGTCGAGTTCCCGGGCGGCGTGCGCGGCATGGCGCTGAACCTCGAAACCGACAACGTCGGCATCGTGATCTTCGGCGACGACCGCGGCATCAAGGAAGGCGACGTCGTCAAGCGCACCGGCTCGATCGTGGACGTGCCGGTCGGCAAGGGTCTGCTCGGCCGCGTGGTTGACGGCCTCGGCAATCCGATCGACGGCAAGGGTCCGCTGAAGACCACCGAACGCCGCCGCGCCGAGACCAAGGCGCCGGGCATCATTCCGCGCAAGTCGGTGCATGAGCCGATGCAGACCGGCCTCAAGTCCGTCGATGCGCTCGTTCCGATCGGCCGCGGCCAGCGCGAGCTGATCATCGGCGACCGCCAGACGGGCAAGACCGCCGTCGCCATCGACACCATCATCAACCAGCGGTCGGTCAACGCCGGCACCGACGAGAAGGCAAAGCTCTATTGCATCTACGTCGTGATCGGGCAGAAGCGCTCGACCGTGGCGCAGATCGTCAAGACCCTGCAAGAGCAGGGCGCGATGGAGTACACGATCGTCGTTGCCGCCACGGCTTCGGATCCGGCGCCGCTGCAGTTCCTGGCGCCGTACACCGGCTGCACCATGGGCGAGTACTTCCGTGACAACGGAATGCACGCCCTGATCATCTATGACGACTTGTCCAAGCAGGCCGTCGCGTATCGCCAGATGTCGCTGCTGCTGCGCCGTCCGCCGGGCCGCGAGGCATACCCGGGCGACGTGTTCTATCTGCACTCCCGCCTGCTTGAGCGCGCCGCGAAGATGAACGAGAAGAACGGTTCGGGCTCGCTCACCGCGCTGCCGATCATCGAGACGCAGGCCGGCGACGTGTCGGCGTACATTCCGACCAACGTGATTTCGATCACTGACGGCCAGATCTTCCTGGAGTCGTCGCTGTTCTTCAAAGGCATCCGCCCCGCCATCAACGTCGGCATCTCGGTGTCGCGCGTGGGTTCGGCGGCGCAGATCAAGGCGATGAAGCAGGTGTCGGGCACGATCAAGCTCGAACTCGCCCAGTATCGCGAGATGGCGGCGTTCTCGCAGTTTGCCGCCGACCTCGACGCCACCACCCAGCGCCTGCTGGCCCGTGGTGACCGTCTGACGGAGCTGCTGAAGCAGCCGCAGTATTCGCCGATCCCGGTTGAGGAACAGGTCGTCGGCTTGTTCGCCGGCGTGCGCGGCTTCCTTGACAAGGTCGCGGTGGCCGACATCAGTCGCTTCGAAACGGCGCTCTTGAAGGAGGTACGTGCCAACCACGCCGACCTGCTCAAGACGATCCGCACCGAGAAGGCGCTGTCGGATGCGACCACCGATCGCCTGAAAAAGGTGCTCGGCGACTTCGCAGCCAAGTTCGTCTAAGCGCGGACCGGTAGAGAGAACGGCGGGCGGGGATGCCGAGCCTTAAGGACCTACGCAAGCGCATCGACAGCGTGAAGTCGACGCGCAAGATCACCTCGGCCACCAAGATGGTGGCGGCGTCAAAGCTGCGCCGCGCCCAGGAATGGGCTGAGGCGGCGCGGCCATTCGCCCAGCACATGTCGCGCGTGATGGCATCGGTCGCGGCCGGCGTGCCGCGCTCGGACGACATGCCGAAGCTGCTCATCGGGACCGGCAAGGATCAGACGGTCCTGGTGGTCATCGTGACGTCGGACCGCGGTTTGTGCGGCGCGTTGAATTCGAGTCTGGTGCGCACGGCGCGCCGGCGCATCAACGCGCTCCTGGCCGACGGCAAGACGGTCAAGATCATGCCGGTCGGCCGCAAGGGCCGCGATGCGCTGCGCCGTGACCACGGCGCGCGCTTCGTCGGCCAGGTCGACACCTCGAAGATGCGCAAGATCACCTACGCCGACGCGCAGGGGATCGCCGAACAGATCACGACGATGCTCGACGGCGGCGAGTTCGATCGCTGCGTGATCTTCTACAACACGTTCAAGTCGGTCATCTCGCAGGTGCCAACCGAGAAGCAGCTCATTCCGGTCGCGATCCCGGAGGGTGGCGGCACCAAGCTTGAGGGCGACGCGTCGTACGAGGCCGAGCCGGACGAGGGCGAGATTCTGGCGGAACTGCTGCCGCGCAACCTAGCGGTGCAAGTGCTCAATGCGATGCTGGAGAACAACGCCAGCTTCCAGGGTGCGCAGATGAACGCCATGGACTCGGCGACGCGCAACGCCGGCGACATGATCGCCAGGCTGACGCTGGTCTACAACCGCGCGCGCCAGGCGAACATCACCAAGGAACTGATCGAAATCATCTCGGGCGCCGAGGCGATCTGAGTTTTCGCGCGCCACGGCATCGGCCGCGGTGCGCACATCGGGAGCAGGCTTATGGCAACGAAGCAGACCAACATCGTCGGACGCGTGAGCCAGGTGCTCGGCGCGGTCGTGGACGTCGAGTTCCCCGAGGGGTCTCTGCCCGCGATCATGAACGCCCTTGAGATCATCCGCGATGGCCGCCGTCTCGTACTCGAGGTCGCGCAGCACCTCGGGCAGTCGACGGTGCGCACGGTCGCGATGGACACCACCGACGGTCTGGTGCGCGGCACGACGGTTACCGACACCGGCAACCCGATCATGATGCCCGTGGGTCCAGAGACGCTTGGCCGCATCCTCAACGTCATCGGTGAGCCGGTTGACGAGCGCGGCCCGGTGAACACCACGCGCCGCCTGCCCATCCACCGCTCGGCGCCGGATTTCGTCGATCAGTCGACGGAAGCCGAAATCCTGGTCACCGGCATCAAGGTCGTCGATCTGATCGCGCCCTACGCCAAGGGCGGCAAGATCGGCCTGTTCGGCGGCGCCGGCGTGGGCAAGACCGTCATCATCACCGAGTTGATCAACAACATCGCCAAGGCGCACAGCGGCTTGTCGGTGTTCGCCGGCGTGGGTGAGCGTACCCGCGAGGGCAACGACCTCTATCACGAGATGCAGGAATCGGGCGTCATCAAGCTCGACGGCCAGTCCAAGGCCGCCCTGGTGTTCGGCCAGATGAATGAGCCGCCGGGCGCCCGCGCCCGCGTCGCCCTCTCGGGCCTCGCCATCGCCGAATACTTCCGCGACGAAGAGGGCAAGGACGTGCTGCTCTTCATCGACAACATCTTCCGCTTTACGCAGGCGGGCTCCGAGGTATCGGCCCTTCTCGGCCGCATCCCGTCGGCGGTGGGTTACCAGCCGACCCTGGCCACCGATATGGGCAACCTGCAGGAACGCATCACCTCGACCAACAAGGGCTCGATCACGTCGGTGCAGGCCATTTACGTGCCCGCCGACGACTTGACCGACCCGGCGCCGGCCACTTCGTTCTCGCACTTGGACGCGACCACCACGCTGTCGCGCTCGATCGCCGAGAAGGGCATTTACCCGGCCGTGGACCCGCTCGACTCGACGTCGCGCATGATGGATCCGCGTATCGTCGGCGAGGAGCACTACAAGGTTGCGCGCGACGTGCAGAAGATCCTGCAGACCTACAAGTCGCTGCAGGACATCATCGCCATCTTGGGCATGGATGAGTTGTCTGAGACCGACAAGCTGGTCGTCGCCCGCGCCCGCAAGATCGAGCGCTTCATGAGCCAGCCATTCCACGTCGCCGAAGTCTTCACCGGCACCAAGGGCGTGTTCGTCCCCCTCGAAGAGTCGATCCGTGGCTTCCGCGAGATCGTCGAGGGCAAGCATGACGACCTGCCGGAGTCGGCCTTCCTCATGGTCGGCACGATCGACGACGCCGTCGCCAAGGCGAAGCGGCTCGCCGCCGAAGCGGCCTAAGGCTCGTCCGTGGCCGACCGCGTCAAGTTCGACCTCGTCAGCCCGGAGCGCCAGCTGCGCTCCGAGGACGCCGATATGGTCGTCGTGCCGGGTTCCGAAGGCGACTTCGGCGTCCTGCCCGGCCACGCCCCGATCATCTCGACCATCCGGCCGGGCGTGATCGAGGTCTACAAGGGCACCGGCGCACCGGAGCGCATCTTCATTTCGGGCGGCATCTGCGAAGTGTCGGCCGACCGCTGCACCGTGCTGGCCGACGACGCCGTCGAAGTGGCGTCCCTCGACCGTGCCGCCATCGAGAAGCGCATCAAGGACGCCGAAGAGGACTTGGCTGACGCCAAGACCGACCTCGACCAGCACAAGGCCTCGACGGCCGTCGCCGTGCTGCGCGAGATGCTGACGGCCGCCGCCCGCTAGTTCCTAGCGCGCGGAGTAGCATGGCCGGGCTCGCGCCCGGCCATTTCGCGCCGCAGTCGCGCGCTGCCTCTGGATCGCCGCGGCGCTGCGCGCCTCGCGATGACGCTGCGGCGCAGCGTCACTTCACGTTGAACATGCCGATGGCGCGGCGGCTCGGGTCGGCCTGTCCGGGGGTGCCGACCGGCAAGCCCATCGCGCCGGGATTGTCGCCGACGATGTACGGATAGTTGCCCGGCCGGATCACCACAAAGCTGACCTGCATGGTGCCGTGGCCGTCGAACTCGACGGCGCGGAACGGCATGCCCTGGAGGTGGATCTCGATGCCCGCGATGGTCATCACCCGCACGTGCGAGTTGGCTAGGAGCTCGTTGACCTCCAAGCGCCAATCCGGATCGGTGTCCGGGCCGTCGAAGGTGACGTTGAGCCGGTAATACTTGCCCGTCACCATGTCGAACGCGGCCGGTGTCACGACCGGGCCATTCGGCGTCGTGGTGATAGTCACGCTGAGGTCGGTCGGTGGTCCGGCGGCAAGGTTGCCCTCGGCGTGCGACGACATCGACAGGCCGGCCAGCGCGATAGCGGCCGCAGCGGCGGCGATTAGGTTTCTCATTTGCCCTCCCAAAGGTGAGGCGATCCCAGACGGATCGCGCGGCCACCTTGGGACGGCGGCCCATGCCGCGAAATCTATCCGCAGCATTGCCCCGGACAACGGCCGCCGCCATGGCGCGACGGCCGTGTGGACCTGTAGCTACGGGCCGGCGAAGCCGATCACCACGCCGCCGGGGGCGCGGACCACGGCGGTGGTGACGCCCTCCATCACCTTGCGGGGAGATTCGATGATCTCGGCGCCGGCGGCGACCGCCTTGTCGAATGCCGCCTGGGCGTTGTCGACGTGGACGAACGGCGTGGACGCCGGGGGCTGCCCTCCGCTGGTTTGCTGGAGGCCGCCGCCGCCTTTGTCCGAGTAGGCGAACAAATGATACTCGCCACCGGGCGTTGGCATGCTGCCCATGAACTTCCAGCCCAGCACGCTCTGGCACCAGGCCTTGGTCGCCGCCGGATCGGCGCTGGTGATGTCGGTGTGGGTGATCCAACCGTGCAGGTTGGGGGTCGGCACGTGACGGCCGGGGGCGGCGCGCTTGGTCTTGCGCGCTCCAGGACGCATCGCCTTGCGGGCCGGGGCGCGGGCGGCCTTGGCGGCGGGTTTGCGCTTCGCCATCGCGGCTACCTTCCGCTTTGCCGAGGCTACCGTGCGCTTTGCCTTCGCGGCGACCTTGCGGACGGTTTTGGCGACGGTCTTGCGTACCGACTTGGCAGCGGCCTTGCGTGCGGGAGCCTTCTTTGCAGCGCGCTTGGGAGAGCGACGGGTTGCTTTGGCCATGAACACTCCGATGCAGTTGTGCGGATGGTGAACCGCCGGAGTATGCAGCCGCGCCCCTAGTAGAGCCAGTGCAGCGCGCTCGCAGCCATCAGCGCCACACAGGCGGCGCCACCGGCGACCGGTACCCACGGCGGCACGATTGTCGTGACTCCGGCGGGGCGCGGATCGCGCCGCTTCAACTGCCACAGCGACGCATTGACCGCCGCGAATACCCCCAGCGTCAGGGCGCTCGTGATGCTGACAAGCGCTTGAAACGGCACAAGAACCACCAAGGCGAAGACGATCGCGCCCACCACGGCGGTCGCGTGGATGGGCGTCCGCGTCGTTGCATTCACCTGGCCGAACCAGGCCCACCAATGGCCACGGCGGGCCATCCCGTATGCCAGGCGCGACGCCACGACGATGCCGATCAGGACGCCGTTGAGGGTGGCAACCACTGCGACGGCGACGAAGGTGCCGATCATCTGCGGCGCGTAGCGCTCCAGCACTGGGATCAAGGGTGCCGGATTTCCTGCCAGTTCCTCGGGCTCCACGGCCAGGACGGCAATGAGCGAGACGACGCCATACAGGATGCCGGCGATGGCGATGGCGACGAGGATTGCGCGCGGCAGCGTGCGTCCGACGTCGGCGGTTTCCTCGGCCATGTTGGCCATGCCTTCGAAACCGATGTACGCGAAGAAGGCGATGAAGGTGCCGGCGCCGAGACCAAGCCAGCCGTCCGTTGATCCTGGAATCATCGCAGCCAGCTCAGGGCCGATGTCGGATAGCGAAGGCGATCCCACCGCGATCACCACTAGCAGGCCGACGACCTCGACAGCGCTGAACAGCGCCGCTACCCGCACGCTTTCCGTGACGCGCAGGCAGGCGATGGCCGTGAACACGACGACGACCGCGCCGCCGATAACCGGCTGCGGCAGGTCGATCCAGCGCGTGACATAGGCCGCTCCGCCCAGGGTGATGGAGGCGGAGGCGACGATGGTGACAGCGGCAAAGGCGATGCCCGTCACCAGCGAGAGGAGCCGCGAGCCGAAAGCATGATGGACGAAGGCCACGGATCCTTCGGCTGCAGGGTGCCGGCCGACCAACTCCGCGTAGGAAAGGCCGGTCAGGCTGGCAAGCACGCCGGCCAGAACAAAGGCCAACGGCGTCGCCGCTCCCGCTTCACTGGCGACCTCGCCGACCAGCACATAGATGCCGGCGCCGATGATGGTTCCGAGCCCGTACAGAACCAGCGAGGCGATTCCGAGGGTGCGGGCAAGCGGTTCGTGTTGGCGGCCGGGGCGAGGGGCGGCGGTCATTCGACCTTGCCACTGTGGCGCGTAGCGCTCGTCCGGACCATCGTGGGAACTGCGTAGATCAGCTACGCAAATGCGCCGCGAATTCGGTCAGGACGCTGCGGTAAGTATCGCGCTTGAAGCCGACCACCATGTCGGGCAATTCCGCGGTCGCCACCCAGCGGGTCTCACTGAACTCGCGCTCGTGGGTATCGAGGGCAAGGTCTGCATCGACGCCGGTGAAGCGTAGCAGGAACCACATCTGGCTCTGGCCGCGGAAGCGGCCGTCCCACACGCGGGCCTGCAGCTCGGCCGGGAAGTCGTAGGAAATCCAGTCGCGGGCGCGGGCTAGGATGGTGGCCTTCGCCGTGCCGACCTCTTCCTGCAGCTCGCGCCACAGTGCCTGTTCGGGGGTCTCGCCGGCGTCGATGCCGCCCTGCGGCATCTGCCAGGCCTCGCTTTTCATGTCGACGCGGTGGCCGATCAGGACGGCACCGTCCGCGTTCAGCAGCATGATGCCGACGCCCATGCGGTAGGGCAGGGCGCGCACGTGCAGCAGGTCCCGCTCGGACGCCGGCGGCCGGCTCACGTCAGTTGGTCGGGGTCGTACGTGCCAGCGCCGAGAGCGGCGCCAGGGCAACGTTCTTGTCGCGCAGGGTGCGAATCCAGGCCGCGACGCGCTCGATGGTGACCGGATAGGCGTAGCCGATGCCGATGGCACCACCCTGCTGCAGGGCGATGCGCTCCAGTTCGAGCAGACGGGCATCCACCGCGGTGCGCGACGCCTCGGCATCGAGGAAGCGGTTGTTGATGGCGCGCGGCATGTTGATCTCTTGCGCCAGGGTGGCGGCGACGCTGTTGGTCGTCTCGCGCGCGTCGAGGAACATCAGGCCGCGGGCGTTGAGGTCGGCCAGGATTGGCTTCAGTGCATCCGCCGACGCGCTGAGCTTGGCGCCCATGTAGTTGGTCACGCCGATGTAGCCGGTGAAGCGCGACAGCAGCCAGTGCAGCCGAGCCAGGTTGTCCACGGCCGTCGCGTTGGCGAGCAGCGTGTGCGGGCCGGGGTCGTTGGCCGGGTAGCCGAGCGGTTCCATTGGCAGCTGCAGGACGACCTCGTGGCCGGCCGCGCGGGCCTCGGCAATCTGCGCCTCAAGGTTGGGGGCATACGGCGCAAACGCCAGGGTGACATCCGGCGGCAACTGTTGGATGGCGGCCAGCGTAGCGGCGCGCGACAGACCCATGCCGCCGATGACGATGGCGATCTTTGGCATCTCGGGCGGCAAGGCGAATGGCCGGGCGTACACGCGCCACGGCTGGCGTCCGTCCTCGCCGATGATGGGGAGCGGGCCGTTCTCGCCGGGAGCGACCAAGGCGGGGTCCGGGGCGGGCACCAGGGCGACGGTCGCCGCAGGAGCGGCCGGCGCTGCCTCGGGAGTGGGAGCGGCCGGCGCCGCGGGCGTTGTCGGTCGGGCAGCGGTGCCTGCCGCCGTCGCGGGGGGTGTGGCCGCGGGGGCTGCTGGGCGCGGCGCAGTAGCGCCTTCGGGAACTGCGGCGGCCGCGGGCGCGGCCGGGGCCCCGCCCTCCGCTGCTACGCCTTCGCTCGCGGCTGGACGAGCGGGTGGTGCCAAGGCCGCGACCAGGGTCGGCGGTGCGTTGGCGGCGTCGAAGGCGTCGTGGTCGAAGCTGACCCAGGTCCAGCCGACGGCTACGCCGATCAGCAGGAGGAGGCCGAGCGACGCGAGCAGGATCGGCCGCTTGTAGAACGGCGTGCCTTCGTCCTCGTCCTCGTCCTCGTAGTCGTCGTCGGTGACGCCGATCTCGGCGGCGTCGTCGTCGTCGCCTCCGCCGCCGCCGCCGCCGCCGCCAAAGAACTGGCTGATGTTGGGATGATCGTCGGCATCCCCGGCATCATCGTCGGCGGGCTCGTCGTCCTCGGGCGAGTCGGTATCGTCGTCGGCGACGACTGCGTCCTCGTCGTCCACCGCAAGCTGCGCCTCGTCGTCGGCCTCGACCTCGACCTCGGCCTCGACGGGAATAGCTTCTTCTTCGGGTTCCGGCTCGGGAGCCTTCTTGCGCGCCATGAGGGGCCTATCGGCGCGTCAGGCACACGCGCCGGCTGCGGCCGGCGCGCGCGCGCGGCAGCAGCCTAGCGCGGGTGAGCTGTTTAGTTCGCGGCGAACTGCCGGACCAGGGCAAGTGCGTGCAACAGGTCGAACGCGCGCGCGAGCTGGTAGTCCTCTTCCGAGCGTTCGGCTTGCGCCGCGACCGGGCCACCAGCCGGAATGTCGAGGGCGCCGCGCAGGGTCGCCTCGGTACGGCGCGGGAAGCGGTCTTCGGGCAGGATGACGCGGGCCGGCTCGACCACGGTCTCCGGCTCGATGCCGGCTTCCTGGATGGAGGTGCCCTTGGGCGTCAGGTAGTAGCCGGTGGTGAGCTGGACGTAGCCGAACTCGCCCATCGGCACGAGGCTTTGGGCCGAGCCGCGCTTGAAGGTGGTGGTGCCGAGGACGATGGCGCGGGTGCGATCGCGCAGCGCGCCGGCGACGATCTCGGCTGGGCCGGCGGTGCCGCCGTCGACCACGACGACCAGCGGCCGGCCGTTGAGGATGTCGCCTGCCGTGGCATTGAACTGCTTGGAGTCGCCTTCGGCCTTGCCCTTGATGGACGCGATCGGGCCATCGACGAGGAACGCGTCAGCGACCTGGATGGCGGCTTCTTGCGAGCCGCCCGGCGTGTTACGCAGGTCGAGCACGACGCCCTCGAAGTTTTCGCCCAGTTTGGTGGCGAGGTCGTTGATGGCCTTGGTCAGCTCGGCCAGCACGCCCGGCGTGAAGTAGGGCAGGCGGACGTACACCTCGTTGCCGCGCAGGCGCGCGGTGACCTTCGGCTCCGGCACGCTCTGGCGCGTCAGCGCCAAGCGGAACGGATCCGTGCCCTGGCGCACGACCACCAGGTCGGCGACGGTTCCCGGCGTGCCCTGCAGCGCCTGGATGGTCTCGGTCAGGTTCATACCGAACACCGGCGTGCCGTTGATATCGACGATCATGTCGTCGGTGCGCAGGCCGGCGGTCGCGGCCGGGCCGCCGTCGATCGGAGCGACGATGCGCGCCACGCCCTCGGACATGGTGATCTCAAGGCCGAGGCCGTCGTAGGTCCGCACCTTGTTGGCGAGGAGATTCTTGTACGCCTCGGGCGTCAGGAACATCGACTGAGGATCCAGCGCCGTCAGCAGGCCGTTGATGGCCGAGCGCACCAGGTACTCGTCCGGGATTGCTTCCACGTAGGCGCGGCGCACGCGGTCGTACGTGTCACCGAACAGGTTGAGCTGCGTGTAGGTCTTGGCATCCGCCGCCAGCGTGTCGGCCGTCAGCAGCGCCAGTGTCGCTGCCGCGACAACTCCCCCAACGCCCGCGCGCCACGTGCGCGCGGCTCCAACCTTGGACATCACCATGTGGAAAATTCCCAACCTGAAATGTGGTTCGCCGAACCGCGTCCGTTAGTTCGTGATCGGCGACCTCTGATAAATCGACAGCGTGTGGAGAAGGTCGACCGCGCGCGCCAGCTGGTAGTCCGGCGGCGTCGTCGCACCCCGGCCGGCGGTCGGCGGCGCGGCGGCCGCGATCTGCGCATTGGCTTCCGACAGCGGCTGGATGCGCGCCTGCTCGACGACGACATCCGGCGTCACGCCGGTGCCCTGGATGGAACGGCCCGACGGCGTGTAGTAGCGCGAGGTGGTGAGGCGCATGGCGCCCTGGTCGCCCATCGGCATGATGGTCTGCACCGAGCCCTTACCGAAGGTCGTGGTGCCCAGGATGATGGCGCGCTTGTGGTCCTGCAGGGCGCCGGCGACGATCTCGGATGCCGAGGCCGAACCGTTGTTGGTGATGACGATGATCGGCCTGCCCTCGGCCAGATCGCCGCGGCGTGCCGTGTAGCGCTGCACGTTGCCCGGATCGCGGCCGCGGGTCGAAACGACCTCACCGCGCTCCAGGAATGCATCGACGACGGCAACCGACTGCTCCAGAAGGCCGCCCGGGTTGTTGCGCAGGTCGAGGATGACGCCCTCGAACTTGTCGCCGAGCGTCGCGCGCACTTCGCTCATGGCGCGGCGCACGCCGGATTCGGTCTGTTCGGAGAACGAGGTGATGAGGATATAGACTGCGTTGCCCTCGGCGCGGAAGCGCACGGACGGCTGGCGGATAATGTCGCGCGTCACGCGCACGACGATCGGAGCGGTGGCGCCGTCGCGGGTGATGGTCAGGTCGATCGGCGTGTTGACGCGGCCGCGCATCTTCTCGACCGCCTCGTTCAAGGTCAGGCCGAGGACCGGGGTTCCGTCGATGTGGGTGATGGTGTCGCCCGCCTTTACGCCGGCGCGCAGTGCCGGCGACTCTTCCATCGGGCGCGAGACCCTCACCAGGCCGTCTTCCATGCGCACTTCGAGGCCAAGGCCACCGAACTCACCGGACGTGCGCTCCTGCATGTCCTTGTATTCGGTTGCGGCCATGAAGGCCGAGTGCGGGTCGAGAGCGGCGAGCATGCCGTTGATGGCCGAGTAGATGAGCTTCTGCTCATCGACCGGGCCGACGTAGCGAGCGCGCACCAGCTCGAACACGTTGCCGAATAGGTTGAGCTGCTGGTAGGCGGTTGGCTCGGCGGCCTGAACCGTGGCCGGAACGGCCGCCCACAACATTGCAGAGGCGACCGAAGCGACGAACGCTGACCTGATCATGTTGACTGCCCTCTTTTGGCCTACCGTGCCGCCAACCACGGCAATGGGTTGATCGGCTCGCCGTTGCGGCGGAGCTCTACATAAAGCGTGGATTTGCCGTTCTCACCGTGACTCGCCTGCCCGACAGGCTCTCCGGCCAACAACCATTGGCCTACCTGACCGTCGATCCGATGCAGTCCGGCTATTAACGTATGGTAGCCCCCGCCGTGGCTGATTATCAAGAGTTGGCCGTAGGAGCGGAAGGTGTCGGCGAAGACGATGCGCCCGTCGTAAGGCGCCACAATCTGCGCATCTTCGACGATTTCGACGGTCAGTCCGCGGGCGGGGAAGCCGAGCGGGTCGACCTCGCCCCAACTGCGGATCACTTTGCCGCGAGCCGGCAGCGGCAGGCGCCCGCGCGCCTCGGCAAAGGGGCGCGTCCCGTCGGGCGGTCCGTCGTCCAGCCCAGGCTCGGCATCGAGCTTGCCCAGCAGCTCGCGCAGGTCTTGTGCCTCGTTGCCGAGCTTGGCGAGACGGTCGCGCTCGGCAGTCACCGCGGTCAGGTTGCGCGCTTGCTCGGCGGCCTTTTGCGCCAATAGGCGGGTGAGCCGCTGACGCTCGGTTTCCAGTTTGACTCGGGCATCGGCCAGGCTGGCCTGCTCGCCGGTGATCTCCTCGCGCAGGGCGCGCAGCTTGGTGATCGCGCCGACGGCGTCGCGCGCGCGCTCCTCCAGACTCGGGACGACGGCGGCGAGCAGCAGCGACGACCGCACGAGATCGAGCGCCGCGTCCTTGCCCGCCACCATGGTGGCGGGCGGCTGACGCGACAGGCGCGCCAGGCTCGCCAGGACTTGGCCGAGGTTGGCCTGGTCGTGCGTCCACGCCTGCTCACGCGCGGCTTCCTCCCCGCGCAGCGTTTCGAGCCGCGCCGTGCTGGTGGCGATGCGCGTTTCCTGCTGCTGCACCGCGTCGGCCGCGGTGACGAGCTGGGCACGCACCGTGCCGAGTTCCTGCGCGAGCCGCGCTGCTGTGCGCGCAAGTTCCTGTTGGCGCAGCCGGCCCTGTTCGAGGGCGCGCTCGAGTTCCTCGAGTTGCTGCAGCGGCGTGGCGCCGCCTTGCGCGTGCGCGCAAACCGGAAGCACCAATAGCGCTGCGAGGGCCATCGAAGTGATTTGAGGCTTCACGCTCCTCCGAACTCCCGCGAGAGACAGAAAACCTATCATCGGCTACCGTTTGCCGTGCGGTCCTTCACGCTCGACACCAACTGCGTTATCGCTGTCGAAGATCATCGACCCGCCGAAAGTGCGGTGCGGCGTCTGGCGGAAGCGCATCTCACTGGACAAGCAGTTGTAGCGGTTGTTGCCATAGCTGCGTCCGAGACGGGCCGAAGCAGTGGCGAAATGGTCGGCATCGACGCGTTCCAGCAGCGCCTTGAGCGTCTGGGCCTTGGTCATCTCGAGATTCTTGCGCCCTTGGCCTACTGGGACATTACCTTTTGGGACCACTGCATCTGGGCCGACGATGGCCCGATGGAGGCTCTCGAAAAGGACATTCATGATGTCCTATTCCCCACCGTCGAATTTGAGTGGGACCGCTACTGCCGTGCGCGGGGCCTGGATCCATCCGCCACATCTGACACCCGGTGGCGCAACGCCAAGTGCGACGTGCAGTCGATGTGGACGCACGTTTTCAACAAGCGCGATGTTTTCGTTACGAGCGACCTGAACTTTCACGCCGCTACGAAACGACCTGCTCTCGTTGGCCTCGGCGCCGGGCAGATTGAATTGCCCGACGATGCGGTTTCCCTTCTGTAGCGGGACGGGCGCGCCCTTCACCGCCGCCCGGCGGTGGCGCGATCTCGCCGCGCGGCCTGCGATTCCTCGGCGACGTGGAGCAGCGAATGCCCGTCCATCTCACGCGGCTGCGTGAGGCCAAGGAAGGGCAACAGCGTCGGCGCGACGTCGGCCAGGCGGCCGTTGTCCATTTTGGTGACCCCGGAGGGCGCGTTGACCAGAATCGCCGGAACCGGGAACGTCGTGTGGGCGGTGTGCGGCTGGCCCGTCGTATCGTCCTTCATCAACTCGATGTTGCCGTGGTCGGCGGTAATGAACATCACGCCGCCGGCCTGGATCACGGCCGTCTCCAGCCGCGCTAGACACGCGTCGATCGTCTCGACCGCGCGCACGGCGGCCGCCATGATGCCGGTGTGCCCGACCATGTCGGCGTTGGCGTAGTTCACCAGGATGAAGTCGTAGGTGCCGCCCAAGATCGCCTCGACCAGGCGATCGGTGACTTCGTTGGCCGACATCTCCGGCTTCTGGTCATACGTGGTGACCTTCGGCGACGGCACCATCATGCGGTCTTCGCCGGTGAACACGGTCTCTTCGCCGCCGTTGAAGAAGAACGTCACGTGCGCGTACTTCTCGGTCTCGGCAATGCGCAGCTGCCGTCCGCCGGACCGTGAAACGAGTTCGCCGACGGTGTTGTGCAGACGCGGCTGCGGATACAGCGTGATCAGCCGCTCGCTTAGGGCGTCGGAGTAGTCCGTCATGCCGGCGGCCGCAGTGAACGTCACGGTGCGCTCGCGCGCGAATCCGGTGAAGCCGGGATCGACCAGCGCGCTGAGGATCTCGCGCGCGCGGTCGGCGCGGAAATTCAGCATCAGCAGACCGTCGCCATCCGTCATGCCGCCATAGCCGGCCAGCACGGTCGGCTCGACGAACTCGTCGGTCTCGCCGCGGGCGTAGGCGTTCTCGATCGCCTTCTGCGCGTCGGCGGCGATGACGCCGCGGCCAGTGACAATCGCGGCATAGCCCTGCGCCACGCGGTCCCAGCGCTTGTCGCGGTCCATGGTGTAGAAGCGACCCGACACGGTGGCGTAACGCACGCCGCCGACGCCGCTGAGCTGCTGCTCGAAGTCGCGCAGGTATTCGAGCGCGCTCTTGGGCGGCGAATCGCGGCCGTCGAGGAACAGGTGCAGGATCACCGCAACGCCCTGCATCGCGATGCTCTTCACCATCGGCGCGAAGTGCTGCATGTGCGAATGCACGCCGCCAGGCGACAGCAGGCCCATGACGTGGCACGCGCCCCTGCTCGCCTTGACCGCGGCGATGAATTTCTTGAGGGACGCGTTCTCCGGGTAGCCGCGGCCGGCGTCGTCATCGATGCGCGGCAGCACCTGCATGACGGTGCGGCCGGCCCCGAGGTTCATGTGCCCGACCTCCGAGTTGCCCATCTGGCCGTGAGGCAGCCCGACTTCCTCGGCCGAGGTGGCGAGGTAGGCAACCGGGTTGGTCCGCATCAGCCGGTCGTAGACCGGGGTCCGGGCGATGGCGATGGCGTTGTCACGCGCCTCAAGGCGATGGCCCCAGCCGTCCAGGACGCACAGGACCACAGGCCGACGGTGCATGGATTCCTTTATCATTTCAGGCATTTATAGCACAACAGCTGTGTACTGCCGTCCCCACCGGGGCGGGTGCTAGCCGATCGCGGCGTCCGGCTCGGGCGCCAGCTCATCGTCCCTATCGTCCTGGCCCCTCTGCTCGGCGAACTCGGCCGACCACATCTTCTCCAAGCCGTAGAACGACCGCACTTCGGGCCGGAACAGGTGGACGATGACGTCGCCGGCATCGACCAGAACCCAGTCACACTGAGGCATGCCCTCGATGGTGATGCCGCGATAGCCGGCTGCCTTCAGGCGCTGCACCAGATGGTCCGCCATTGCGCCGACCTGACGCTGCGAGCGGCCCGAGGCGACAACCATGAAGTCGGCGATGCTGGACTTGCCAGCGAGCGGGATGGTCGAGACGTCAACCGCCTGGTCGTCGTCCAACGACTTCAAGGCGACGTCGAGCATGCGGCGGTCGACCTTAACCGCCGGTGCCGGCGCCCTGGGCGCGGCCTTGCGGGTCTTGGCGACGACCGGACTGCGCAAGGTCTTCGACCGGGCCAGGGATCTCGACTTGGCCGGAGACTTCGGGCGGGTCGTGGCCCTGCCCTTGGTCAAGGTCTTAGTCTTGCCCTTGGTCAAGGTCTTGGTATTGGCCCGCACGGTATTGGCCCGCCGCACGGGCTTCTTCGCTGGCGGCTTCGTCTTGGCCGAAGATTTTGCCGAAGATCTTGCCGGCGATTTTGTCCGCGGCTTGGCCTTTGCCGGTGCCTTGGCGTGCGCCTTGGCAGGCGGCCTGGACCGACCGGTGGCGGCGGCTCTCGCCTTCACCTTGAGCTTGGTCTTGGGGTCGCCCTTCGGCCTTGCCTTGGTGGCGGACTTGGCGCGGGGTGCGGCTTTGCGGGCGGGCTTCTTGGTGGCGGCGATGGCGGTCTACTCCCTGGTCTGGGTGGCCTTGGTGGGCCCTTGGGCATCCCGGATGGCGGTGGCCGAGGCCGGGTCGAACGAACTCCACAGGAACATCCAGGCGGGCGGCGTCAAGTCGGCGAGCGCGCTGGCGTCGCCGCGGGACACACGATGCTGCTGGAATTGGCGCGCGGCCGGGCCCTGCAATGCCTGGAAAGAATAGGAAGGGCGGTCGAACACCGCAACCGGCACCAACTCGAATAACCGGGTCCAGTCCTTCCAGCGATGCACCTCAGATAGGTTGTCGGCCCCCATGATCCACACCCAGCGCGTGCCGGAATAGCGCTCGAGTAGCGCGTTCAGGGTGTCGACGCTGTACCGGGTGCCGAGCAGGCGCTCGATGTCGCTCACGAAGATGCGTGGTTCGGGGGCGGCGAGGGCGCGCGCCTCGGCGACGCGGTCCTGCAATGGCCCCATGTCGGTGGAGGCCTTGAGCGGGTTCTGCGGCGAGACCAGCCACCACACCGCGTCCAGCGCCAGGATGTCGAGGGCGAGCTGGCTGATGTGCAGGTGGCCGGAGTGGGCCGGATTGAAGGACCCGCCCACGATTCCGACCCGGGCCGGCGCCGTAGCCGGCAGATGGCCGGCGCCGTCGATTGCGTCGTTCAAGGCCGGACCTGACCCGTGCCGCGCACCAGATACTTGTAGGTGGTGAGCTGCTCGACGCCGACCGGCCCGCGCGCGTGCAGACGTCCGGTCGAGATGCCGATCTCGGCACCAAAGCCGAACTCGCCGCCATCGGCGAATTGCGTCGATGCGTTGTGCAGCACGATCGCCGAGTCGACCTCTGCGAGGAATCGTTCAGCGGCGCGCGCATCCGCGGTGACGATGCAGTCGGTGTGATGTGACCCGTAAGTGTTGATGTGCTCGATCGCCTGATCGAGTCCGTCTACCACGCGCACCGACAAAATTGCGTCGAGATACTCCGTGCGCCAATCCTGTTCGCTGGCAGGCACGACGCGCTTGTCGATCGACTGCGCGGTGGTGTCGCCGCGCAGCTCGCATCCGGCCCGCGCCAAGTCGTCGAGGATCTGCGGCAGATGCGTCTCGGCCACGACGCGGTCGCACAGCAGCGTTTCGGTGGCGCCGCAAACGCCAGTGCGGCGCATCTTGGCGTTCATCGTCACCTTGCGCGCCATGTCCTTGTCGGCGGCGGCATGGATGTAGGTATGGCAGATGCCTTCCAGGTGCGCGAAAACCGGCACGCGGCTTTCGCGCTGCACGCGCTCGACCAGACTGCGGCCGCCGCGCGGCACGACGACGTCGATGAACTCGACCATGGTCAGAATCTCGCCGACCGCGGCGCGATCGCGCGTCGGCACCAACTGGATGGCGGCTTCGGGCAGTCCGGCGTCGCGCAGGCCCTCGACCAGACAGTCGTACAGGGTGCGGTTGGAATGCAGGCTCTCGGAACCGCCGCGCAGGATGACGGGATTGCCCGCCATCAGGCACAACGCCGCGGCGTCCGCGGTGACGTTCGGGCGCGACTCGTAGATGACACCAACGACGCCGAGGGGCACGCGTACGCGCGCGATGCGCATGCCGTTCGGGCGGGTCCACTCGGACATCACCTCACCGACCGGATCGGGTAGGGCGGCCACGTCGCGCAGGCCCTTGGCGATGCTCTCGATGCGCTTCTGGTCGAGCATCAGGCGGTCGATCATGGCGGGCGACAGCTTGTCGCCGCGTGCCTCGGCGAGGTCGAGGGCATTGGCGCGCAGGATGCTGGACGCCTCGGCGAGCACGCGCGACGCCGAGACCTCGAGGGCGCGCTTCTTCGCCTTGGCGGTGGCGCGCGACAGTGGGCCCGCTGCCTGGCGCGCGCGGGCGCCCATGGCGCGCATCATCGCCGTCACGTCCTCAAACTGCTCTGTGCGCGCGGAAAGCGGCGTCATTCAGACCCCAGTGGGTAGCAATGCTTGGGTGACGACGAGATCGTCACGATGGACCATCTCATCCCGGCCACGGTAGCCCAGCAACCCTTCGATTTCACCGCTTTTGTGCCCCAGGATGCGGCGGGCATCGGCGGCTGAGTAGGCCGACAGGCCACGGCCGACCTCGGTTCCGGCCCCGTCCTGCAGGATCACTGCATCGCCGCGCTGGAAGTCGCCCTTGATGGCGCTAATGCCTGCGGGTAGCAGGCTCTTACCGCGCGCCAGGGCGCGCACGGCGCCGTCGTCCAGCACCAGGGTGCCGGACGGCTTGAGGCCGCTGGCTATCCAATTCTTGCGCGCCGTGCGCGGATTGGCGCTGGGCAGGAACCAGGTGCAGCGTCCGCCCGCCTCGACCCGGGCCAGCGGTCCTTCGACGCGTCCGTCGGTCAGGACCATGCGGCAGCCCGCCGCCATGGCGATCTTGGCCGCGGCGATCTTGGTCACCATGCCGCCGGTACCCATATCGACCGAACGCGTCGTGCCGGCCATCGACTCGATTGCCGGCGTGATCTCGCGCACTTCGGGAATTAGCTTCGCGTCGGAATTGGCGGACGGATCGGAGTCGTACAAACCGTCGATGTCGGTGAGCAGCACCAAGCAGTCCGCCGACACCATCTGCGCTACGCGCGCGGCCAGGCGGTCGTTGTCGCCGTAGCGGATTTCTTCGGTCGCCACCGTGTCATTCTCGTTGATGACCGGCACGGCCTTGAGGCCGAGCAGCGTCGTCAGCGTGCTTTTGGCGTTGAGGTAACGGCGGCGCGATTCGGTATCGTCGCCGGTGAGCAGAACCTGTGCGGCGCCGATGCCGAACTTGCCCAGCGCGTCCTGGTAGGCGTGCGCCAGGCGGATCTGCCCGGATGCAGCGGCCGCCTGCTTCTCTTCCAGGCGCAGCGCACCGGAGGCGAGGCCCAGGGCGCGGCGGCCCAATGCAATGGCGCCGGACGACACCAACACCGTCTCCTGGCCGCGCTCCTGGCAGCGCGCGATGTCCGCGGCGAGCGCGCCGAGCCACGCGACGCGCAGCCGTCCGCTGGCACCATCGACGAGAAGCGACGAGCCGATCTTGACGACGACCCGGCGGCAATTGGCGAGAGACGAGCTCACGGAGTCCAACTCGCCGGCTGATCGTCCTCCGTTGCGGCGAGGGTGCTTGCCGCCGGACGCACGATGTCGAACAGTTGGTTGAGCGCGTCGGTCATGCCGAGGCCGCTGACGGCGGACAAGACAAGGACGTCCTGCTTGGAGGCACGCTTGAGTGCGGCGCGCTTGGTGCGCACGACGTCCTCGGTCAATGCGTCGCACTTGCTCAGTGCGACGATCTCCGGCTTGTCCACCAAGGGCGCGGAGTCGCCGCCGTAGGCTTCAATCTCTTTGCGCACGGTGCGCCAGGCGGCCGCGACGTTGTCCTGGGTCGCGTCCACCAAGTGCAGCAGCACGCGGCAGCGCTCGACGTGGCCCAGGAAACGATCGCCGAGGCCGATGCCTTCGTGCGCGCCTTCGATCAATCCCGGGAGGTCGGCGAGCACGAGTTCGCGCTCGCCCAGGCGCACGACGCCAAGGCCGGGGTGCAGCGTCGTGAACGGATAGTCCGCAACCTTGGGCTTGGCGCGCGACACCGTCGCGAGGAACGTCGATTTGCCGGCGTTGGGCAGCCCGACGAGGCCTGCATCGGCGATCAGCTTGAGGCGCAGCAGCAGCTCGCGCTCCTCGCCGGGAAATCCCGGCGTGGTCTTGCGCGGCGCGCGGTTGGTCGCCGTCTTGTAATGGGCATTGCCCATGCCGCCGTCGCCGCCCTTGCACAGCATGGCGCGCTGGCCGGGTTCGAGCAGGGCAAACAGGACCGCATCGGTCTCGGCGTCGATGATCTCGGTGCCGGGCGGCACCGACAGCACAATGTCCTGGCCATTGGCGCCGGAGCGCAGCACGCCCTCGCCGGGCCGACCGTTCTGGGCCAGGAAATGTTGGCGATAGCGGTAGTCGATGAGGGTATTCAGGCCCTCGACACACTCGGCCCAGACGTCCCCGCCGCGGCCGCCATTGCCGCCGTTGGGCCCGCCGAATTCGAGGTTCCGGGCGCGCAAGAAGCTCAGGCAGCCGGGGCCGCCCTTGCCGGCGCGCACGGACACCTTGGCTTGGTCGAGGAATTTCATGGACGCTTACATGCGTCCAACGGCCCGGAAAGGCAATGCGTCGCCGGGGCGGGGATTCCGCCGACCCGCCGTAGGGATGGAGTGCGTAGTGTTCGGCGATGGCCGGGGTCGCAGGGCTGCTACGGCGCAGGCGCCGGAAGCCAAGCAGGGCGCCCAGGCCCGAGGCCGGGGCGAAAGGCCAGCCCTGCCGCGCCTCTGCGGCAGCGTGATAGGCTTGCGCCACGAGGGGGATGGAACATGGCGGGCGCGTTTCGAATCGAACCTGCGCGTACGGACGAATCGCGGCGGGATGCCTTCCATCTCCGCCATAGCGTGCTGGTCGGAGACCTTGGCTACGACATTCCCGGGGTCACTGCTGGCCGCGGCCTGACCGAACCCGCAGACGCCCAAGCCATGGTGCTGGTGGCGTACGACGGCCACCAGCCGGCTGGCACCGTCACGGTGGATTGGTGGGGTGGCGCCGAACTCGATCCTGTGCGGGTCAAGGCTCTGGCGGTCGGCCCGGTGGCGGCGGCGTTCTCCAAGCAAAACGTGTTCGTTGTGCGCAAAGCAGCCGTGGCGCGCGCCCACCGCAAGAGCGCGGTGTTTGCCGAACTGATCGGTGCGGTCATCGACTATCTGGCCAAGTTCTCGGCGCCGTGGTTCGTGTTCATCGACTGCGACCCCGAAACCGTTCCACTTTACGAGCGGCTCGGCTTCCGTTGTCACGCGCCGCACTTCCTGTATCCGCGCGGCGGAGTTGGTGTGCCGATGTGCCTGGTCGTGCACGACCTCGATTACCTCGCCAGCATTCGCTCGCGCGTGCTGCCGGTGCTGTTGCAGCGCGGACAGGCGCATGTCCCGGCCGCCGCCCGTTTCTTCCGAGAAATGGTCGAGGGCCCGGTCGAGGCCGACATTCCCGCCACCGACGCGCCGATCGATCCGCACGACACCATGGACACCGCGCCGCCGCTGCGCGAGATGCCGTTGTTCAAGGGTGTCGGCAACCCGGACATCGAGACATTTCTGGAGGATGCGGCGCGGGTGGAGTTCAATGCCGGCGACCAGATCATCGACGCGCCGGCGCGCGGCATCGACGTCTATTTGCTGCGGGCCGGCTTCGTGCACGTGGTGAAGACCAGCCCGATGGGACGCAAGACCATCGTCACGACGTTGGGCCCCGGCGATCTCCTGGGCGAGATGAGCATGTTGTTGGGTGAAGGGCGCACGGCGGACGTCGTGGCGCTGTCCAACGGCGAGATGATCCGCATCCGGCCGCAACAGTTCCTTGCGGCCAAGGGTGTCGATGCGGCGGTGCTGGCGCGCATCAATCTGAATCTGGCTGCTATCCTCGCCCGCCGCTTGAAGGCGACCACCAACCTGGTGGCCTAGCCGCTGCTAGCGCGTGCGCCGCAGGTGGCGCCAAACCCACCAGGCGACGATCGCAACGCCGAGGCCGACGATGAGATAGTCGAGCTGGTGCAGGATGGCACGGAAGCCTGAGTTGGCGTTCCAGCGCTCGCCCAGCGCGTAGCCGATGTATGCCAGCGCGTAGCACCAGATCCACGATCCGACGAACGTGTAGAGGTGGAACGGTACCTGCGGCATGCGGGCGATGCCGGCCAGCAGGGCGATGAACGTCCGCACCACTGGCAACAGCCGCGCGATGAACACGGCCGGGCCACCCCAGCGGGCGAAGAAACGATCGGCCAGGGCCATGTCGTGCGGGCTGAGCAGGATGTAGCGGCCCCACTTTTCGACCATTGGGCGGCCACCGCGGGCTCCGACCCAATAGGCGAGGGCGGAGCCGATATTGCAGCCCAATGCGCCGGCAGTAGCAGCACCGATCAGCGTGAAGCGGCCGGTCGACACTAGGTAGCCGGCGAACGGCATGATGATTTCAGATGGTAGCGGGATGCATGCCGACTCGATCGCCATCAGCGCGACGACGCCGGGATAGCCGGCGGCGGCGATGGCGGGCACGATCCAGGTCGCGCACCAGGCGATCAGGGCGTCGAGCATTGTCGGGCGTGGAATTCCCCGCGCTTACGCGGCGCGGGGAAGGAACGCGGGACCGACTACTCGCTCTTGGCGGGGTCGATCGAGATGATGCGCCGGCCCCCGGTGGTGACGCGGAACTTCACCTGGCCTTCGGCGGTGGCGAACAACGTGTGGTCGCGGCCGATGCCGACGTTCGAGCCCGGGTGGTACTCGGTGCCGCGCTGGCGCACCAAGATGTTGCCCGAGATGACGTTCTCGCCGCCGAACTTCTTCACGCCAAGGCGCTTGCCGGCGGAGTCGCGGCCGTTGCGGGTGCTGCCGCCGGCTTTCTTATGTGCCATCGCTTAGGATTCCTTCTTGGACTTGCCCTTGGAGGCGGCCTTCTTCTTGGCGCCACCCGCGGCCTTTGCGGTCTTGGTCTTGCCGGCAGTCTTGCCCTTGGCCTTCTTCGGAGCGGCTTCGACCGCGCCCTCGGCGTCCGATGCCTCGACAACCTTCGGCACGTGCTTCGGCTTCGCCTCGGCCTTGGCCGTGGTCATGCCGGGGGCGCTGATTTCCATCACGCGCAGCACGGTGATGTTCTGCCGATGGCCCATCGTGCGGCGATAGCGCTGACGGCGCTTGAACTTGAGCACGACGATCTTTTCGGCGCGCGCCTGGTCCACCACGGTGGCGGCGATCTTGGCGCCTGCCACAGTCGGGGTGCCGACCGACGTCTTGCTGCCGTCCGACACCATCAAGATGTCGTCCAACTCAATGGTGGAACCGGCATCACCGGCCAAGCGCTCGACGACGATGATGTCATCGGGCGAAACCTTGTATTGCTTGCCGCCGGTGCGAACGACCGCGAACATGAGAACCCGCCAATCCAAACTGTTTTTGAGCGCGCGGAGAATACCGCCGAACCCTGGGCTGTCAACGATCTTTAGGGTCGCGGCCCGCCCGGGGCGCACCATAGTGCCCCACCCGTCGCTGCACAAATGCGAATGACTCGCAAAAAATGGCCCGGACCCTGTTTGATCGAGGCCGGTCGTGGCGGCGCTGCCGGACGCGAAATATGATCGGCTGGGGACGGCTCCTGGCTCGACCACAGTCAGGGCCGCTCTACATCCATGCGGGACCTGAGACCCGCGGAGTGTCGCCTCCGCTGAGAGGCTGATTCCCCGCGCCATGACCACCCGCATACCTTCGCCGGGGGAGCCCCCGTTTCCTCGCACGCCATTTGCGTTCACCTGGTGGGTGACGCGCCAGGTGCCGGTGCGCGCGGCCATCATGCTCGGCCTCACCATCTTCGGCCACGGCTTGCAGGCTCTGTCGCCATTGGCGGTCGGCAAGCTGATCGATGTCATGAACCGGGGTGCGTACGAGCTGATCCCGAACTGGTTCGCCTTGCTTGTCGCCGCCTGGCTGGGCGGGCCGCTGCTGACGCGCATGTACACATTCGCCAATGCGTTCACGATGCCCAAGATGCGGGTGATCGTGGATCGTGTGTTGTTCGCCCACACGCTTGGACAGTCGACGCGATTCTTCAACGACAACTTCGCCGGCGCCATCAACCAGCGCATCCGGCGCGGCGGCCAGTCGATGCCGGGCCTGTTCGAATCGGCGCTGCCCTTCTTCCGCATCGCCACCTTCATGGCGGTCGGCTGCCTGACGCTCGGCACCGTGTCGCGCGGGTATGCGCTGGCCTTCCTCGCCTTCGCGGTTGTGTTCGTCGCGCTGACCGTGCCGATGGCTCGCTATGTCGTCGATCTGGTTGGCCGCACGGCAAAGGCCCGTTCGCGCGTCACCGGCCGCATTGCCGACACCATCACCAACGCGGACGTCGTGCGCTCGTTCGGTGCGTGGGACCGCGAGCAGGCCGGGCTTGAGCCCGCCAGCTTGGAGGAGTACCACCGCGCGCGCGACGTGCGCGTGGCCATGACCGGCATGCGTGTCGTGCAACTCATTCTGTCGGTTGGGTTCCTTGCGGCGATTTCGTGGATCGCGTTGCAATCGGTGATCGCCGGCACGATGACCACCGGCGAAATCGTCACCATCCTCACCGTCGGCGTGCAGATCGGCCTGCAGATCGCGCAACTTGGCGACGAGGCGCTGAACATGTTCGAGCATGTCGGCGATCTGAAGGAGTCGCTCGATTCGTTGGCCCGCGATCACGACATTCCCGATCCCGCTGGCGCCCAGCCACTGCAGGTGCGCGGCGGGGCGATCTGCTTCGAGAACGTCGGGTTCGCCTATCCCGATGGGCGCCGCGTCTTTGCCGGCCTGAACCTGGAGGTGCGCGCGGGCGAGCGGGTCGGCCTGGTCGGCCGTTCGGGGGCCGGCAAGAGTACGCTGGTGAAGGTGCTGACGCGCCGCCACCTGGTGAGTAGCGGCCGCATCCTGATTGACGGCCAGGACATCAACGCCCTGACCCAGGCGAGCATCGCCGCAGCGATCGGTGAGGTGCCGCAAGCGACCGAGATGTTCCACCGCTCGATTCGCGACAACATTCGCTACGGCCGCCCCGGTGCCGACGATGCGGCGACGGAGCGCGCCGCGCACGCCGCCGGCTGCCACGAGTTCATCTTGGCGCGACCCGGCGCCTACGACGCCGTCGTCGGCGAAAAGGGAGTCAAGCTCTCGGGCGGCGAGAAGCAACGCATCGCCGTGGCGCGGGCGTTCCTAAAGGATGCGCCCATTTTGGTGCTCGACGAGGCAACATCTTCGCTCGATACCGAGACCGAGCTCGCGCTGCAAGACGCCCTGTGGCGCCTGATGTCCGGGCGCACCGTGATCGCCATCGCGCACCGTCTTTCGACCTTGCGGGCGATGGACCGCGTCATCGTTGTCGAGGATGGCGAGATCGTTGAGCAGGGAGCGCCGTCGGTCCTGATCACGTCGTCGGGCGCATTCGCGCGCGCCTGGGCCCTGCAGCACCCCGAATCGCCGGATCGGATTCCCGACGAGGCCCAGCGCGCGCAGCCCGCGGCTTAGGTGCGGCGGCGGCGCGCCGGATCGCCGAACAACAGCAAGCCGGTGCCGTGAAGCCGCGGCGCCCCGTGCTGTGTGCAGTCGCGACGAGGGCTTGGCGCGACGTCGGACCAACAGAGCGGCCGAGGCCACGCTATTGCCCGTTTGAGGTAGGGCGAACTATTTCCGTGACCATCAGCGGCGTCGTGAGCTTGGCAAGATCGATGTTGGCGCCAGGCCCGGCACGCTCGATGATGATGAAGTCGTCGCCGGCGCGAGCGGCTAGGAAGCCGTGGTGCCAGGTGCCGGGCCGATAGTTGATTCCTTGGCGGCCGTTGGTGACGAAGGCGCGGATTGCCGCTGGATCGAACACCCCCGCCGGCGCGACGACGACGTAGAACCGCCCGCCGTTCACTGGAACGAACGCTTGTGTGCCGAGCGGGTGCCGTTCCATTTGCTCGACCGTTAAGGGAAGCGATGCGCCCTTCTCGGCCCGCAGCACGCTGACCTGCGGACGGCCGTCGGCGCCCACCAATACCTTCGCGAGGTCGTCGGCCCGTCCTGGCTGGGCCGGACCCTCGATGACGTCGCCGAACGGCGCAAACGCCGCCGCGGTCAGCGGTACGGCGATCAGGGAGGGTCGGTTGGAGGGATGCATGGCGGGCGACAGGACGTTGCACCCTAACGCAGGCGCGGCGCGATGGCGAACTGACTCGACACTGCGTCCGAACCACCTGATCCAGCGCCTCGTGTACCGCGGCACGCTCGCCCGCCGCGATGTCGCGCTGTGCGGCGAACTCGACCACCGCCGCATCGATTTTCTTGGTGTAGGTCGCGTTGGGGGTGAACGAGTGGTTGTAGACCGACCCGTAGCCGAGCCCGACGGCACCGCTCTGGTCGTCGGCACCCCACGCCTACCAATAGTCATAAAGCGCGGTGCGCGACAGGTCCGGTACCTCCGGCATGGGGAACACGACCACCGGTGCGCGCTCGATGAGCTCGCCGCGCCGAATCGGCCGATTCGGAGAAGACGCCGCGGCCAAAACCGGCATCGGCGACAAACAACGTCATGGCGATCCGCTCCTAGGCGGCAGCGACCCGGTTGCGGCCAGCCTGCTGCGCGACGTGGCGCGAAGCGTTGGCGCGGTCGAGCACCGAATCGATGGTGTCGCCCGAGCGTCTGCCGGTCACTCCGACGCTGACCGTCACCTCTACAACGGCGCCGTTGATCTCGATCGGCGTGCTGGCGATGGTGATGCGCAGCTGTTCGGCGAGAGCCGTTGCTCCCTTTTGATCAGTCTCGATCATCATGATGGCGAATTCGTCGTCACCGATGCGCGCCAGGACGTCGAGCGGCCGCAGCCAGGCGCGCGCGTGCCCGCCGATCGCGTTCAGCACGGCGTCTCCGACGATGCTGCCGTGCCGCGAGTTGACCGATCGGAAGCCGTCGATGTCGAACGTCACCACCGATAGAGGACGGTTGTAGTTCTGGGCGCGGCCCAGCTCGCGCGCCGCTTCCGACAAGAATGTGGCGCGGTTGGGTAGGCCGGTAACGATGTCTTGGGAGACGCGCCGCACTGCGAGGGCGCGTTCCTCCATGATCGAGCCGATCAGCAGCACGTTGAACATGCCGAAGATGATGGCGAGACCTGCCGCGCCGACGACGTTGGAGCCCGCGTAGTCGATCAGCGGAGCCGGATCGAAGACCGTACCGACGACGAGCAGGAACAGCACCAGCGCGAACAGCGTCATGGCGTCGCGCGGATAGAACCGCACGACGGCCCAGCTGATGCACATCGCGACCATGACGGGGATGCCAAGCGGCGGCTCCAGCTCGCTCGGCAACAGGAAGCGCGAGGAGCCCAGCAGAAGCGCTATGAGTGAGATTCCCACCATCTGCGGCAGCAGCCGGCGCTCGATGGCGCGCCGGTCGATCCACCACAGCAACGCGGGCACGCCGATCATCATGACCCCGGCCGAATCGGACAGCATCCAGCCCAGGAACACCGCCGGCCAGCGCGCGCCGACGCCGTCGAATGCCACCCCGGCGACCGTGCCGCCGAACGCCGTGATGGCCGAATGCAGCAGCACGCCGTACAAGCTCAGACGCGCTACATCGGCGAGAAGGAACACGGGCTGCCGCGGCGGCATGGTGCGGCGCAACAGCACACCGCCGATCACTGGCCCCAGCATGTTGGTGATCGAGATCAGGAATGCCGACTCGGGCGCCGCAGCGAACAGCACGCCGTTCGCCAGCGCGGAGCCAAGGAAGATGCCCGGCGCGACGGTCCAACCCATCAGCACGACGGAGAACAGGGCAATGCCGGCGCCGGGCCAGAACGGAGACGGGAAGACCCCAAAGGCGCCGAAGAGTTTGGCGACCGGAACGCTGACGGCGAAGTAGATCAGCGCGATGGCGACGTTCGCCGCTAGGGAGCCGATCAGCCACACCAAGGCACGGCCGTTGCCTTGCCGAGGCTCGTTCAGCGTGCTGGTCGCAACAAATGCGGCGGCGCGCGCCAAGGCGAGCGCCAACCCGCTCATGAACCGCGCACCAAAGGGGCGGCCATCAGCCTTCTCCGGCTCGCTCATTCCAACCTTGTAAACCCCGCGCCTCAATAGCTGGCCGGTCGGGTGGGGCCCCGCGAACCCGAGCCTAACCGCACTCCATCCTGGAAAAAAGGCGAATCGTGGACGGCGCAGCCGCGCGCGGGGAGCCGAAGCCGGAGGCTCTCCCTCCCGTCGTCACGCCCAGAGACCCCAGGTTTGACCCGTGCTGTGGTGGTGGAAATCCAGGCCGCTGTCGAAGTCCAGGGATGAGTCCAAACGCGGCGCGACGCTGGCGTGGAGGGGCGCGGTGTCGCCCGATCTGTCGTCGTGCAGCACGGTCAGGCGCCCCCGACCCCTTTTCGACGGTGATGGCCGAAGCTGTCTCACCGCATGTTCGGCTCTGGGCTTAGCCTTCGCTGCGCAGGCGCATCCCAATGCAACTCGCGCAACGGTCGTGCGCGGGCGGGTGCAAGGCCGAGGCCGCACCGCGGTGGCGGGAATCTGGCGCTCAAGGGCGGGCTCCGAAGCGAAAGCTGAGCGCGGGAGAATTTGCCGCGCGGCAGGCACTGCCTGCGCGCCGCGGGGCGCGATACACGTATTCGTGTGGGCCAGCCGGGCCTTGACTTGGCGCGGCGGTTCCGGAACCATCCGCGCCCATGCAAACAATCCTCTTTCAGATGCTGCGCCGCGCCGCCGTATTGGCCGCGCTTGCGCTTTCGTTCGTGGTTACAACCGCGCAGGCCCAGGTTGCGACGGATCGCTCCGTCGCCGTGCTCCTAACCGGAGTTAACGACGAAGGCGTACACGCGGCGGCGACCTATTGGACCAACATCGCCAAGTCGATCAGCAAAGAGGCGACCATCCGCGTTGCGGACGACGCTTCGGTCGAGGCGTTTGCCAACAAGACGCTGGTGCCGCAGGAAGCAGCCGCGGCGTTGAAGGTGCGCTTCGTGATCATCGGAGCGGTCACCGCCGGCGACCACAACTTCAAGTTCGACTTGAAGATGTTCGACGGCAAGGACGGCAAGCAGGTCTGGGCCAGCATTTTCCTGTCCGATGAGGACAACATCCTCATCGCGCCGACCGAAATGGGTTCGGCCGCCATCACGCAGCTCAGGGCCCTGACGCTTTAGTCGGCCGGCGGCTCGCAGGCAGCGTCCACTGTCAACGGATCGACGCACAGCCGCCGGCACCCGAAGGGTGTCGGCGGCTGTTGTGTTTTGACCTAGGCCCATGCGGATCGCGGTGATCGGCGCCGGCGTGGCGGGCCTCGCTGCCGCCTACCTTCTGCGCCGCTCGCACGATGTCGTCCTCTACGAAAAGGAGGCGCGCTGCGGCGGACACGCCCGCACCATCGACGTCATCGTGGAGGGCGTTACAGTGCCGGTCGATACCGGCTTCATGGTCTGCAACGACCGCAACTATCCAGCCTTCCGCGCCATGCTGACGCACCTCGGTGTCCCGGTGCAGCCCGCCGCTATGTCGTTCGGCGTCACCATCGACGGTGGCTGGCTGGAATATGGCTCGCGCATCCCGTTCTCGATCTTCGGCCAGGCGCGGAACATTGGCCGGCCTGCATTCCTCGGCATGTTGCGTGACATCGTGCGATTCAACCGAGCCGGAGCGCGGGCGGTGCGCGACGGCCTGGCAGACGATGTCGGCCTCGATGCGTGGCTCGATACCATCGGCGTCGGCACGTGGTTCCGCCGCTACTACCTGCTGCCGATGTTGGCCTGCATCTGGAGCGCCCCCGTCGCCGGTATGCACCGCGTGCCGGCGCGCGCCTACCTGCGGTTCCTCGACGAGCACGGCTTGCTGACCGTGTTCGACCAGCCGCAGTGGCGCACGCTGGTGGGCGGCAGCCGGTGTTACGTCGCGGCCCTGGCTGCGGCTCTCGGACCCAGCGTACGCATGGTTGCGGCGCGGAAGATCCAACGGACCGCCGACGCCGTATCCATTGAAGACGCCCATGGGTCTACCGAAGTCTTCGATCAGGTTGTTCTTGCCTGTCACGCCGATGAGGCGCGTGCCCTGTTGGCCGACGCGGCCGACGACGAATCGCGCGCCCTCGGTGCCATCCGCTACGAGTCGAGCCGCGTCGTCGTGCATGCTGACCTCCGTCTCATGCCGCGCCGCCGTGCCTGCTGGTCGTGCTGGAACTACGTCCTCGACGGACGGACGGACGCACGCCCGCGCATCACCACGACGTATTGGCTCGATGCGCTGCAGTCCTTGCACGTGCCGCGGCCGGTATTTGCCACGCTCAATCCTGAACGCGAGCCCAACCATATTCTCAACGATGCGACCATGATGCATCCGTACCTCGATGCTGGTGCATTCCGAGCCCAGGCCGTGCTGCGCCAGCGGCAGGGACAGAACCGCACGTGGTTCGCAGGCGCCTATCTCGGCTACGGCTTCCACGAGGACGGCGTTCAAAGCGCCGTTGCTGTTGCGGGTGCGCTGGGGTCGGCGGTCCCGTGGTAGGCGCTTCCGTCCTTCGTGCCACGATCGCCCACAAGCGTCTCACGCCGGCGAGTCGCGGATTTGTCTACGGCACGTTCGCCTGGGTTGCGCCCCTATCGCGCCTTTCCGACCTTTCGCGCGGCTGGTTGGCGGGCGCCAACCGCGCAGCGCTGATGAGCCTGTGGGAGTGCGATTTCGGCCCCGGCGATGGATCACCGCTGGAGCCATGGGTGCATACCCTTCTGCGCGAGCGGGGGATGACCGCGGCGGACGGCGACATCGTGCTCGTCAGCGCGCCGCGATGTCTGGGTCACGTGTTCAATCCCGTGTGCTTCTACTTGGCCTTCGATCGCACCGGCGATCTGCGCGCGTTCATTGCCGAGGTAAACAACACCTTCGGCGAGCGCCACGCCTACGTCCTGTTTCACGCTGATCACCGGGCCATCGCGCCGGACGACGTGCTGCGCACCGACAAGGCGTTTCATGTCTCGCCGTTTCTGCCGCGCGAGGGCGCCTACCAGTTCCGCATCGCGTGCAGCGGCGCCGCATTCAGCGCGCACATCCACTACTTCGATGGCGCCGGCGCGCGTGCCCTCGTAACGTCGATTGCCGGATCGCTGGTTCCGTTCACGCGCGGCGCGGTGCTGGCCGCGTTCGTGCGCTATCCGATGGTCTCGGCACGCGCGCTGGCGCTCATCCATTGGCAGGCGCTCAAGCTGTGGCTGCGGCGCATTCGGCTCTATCGCAAGCCGGAACAGCTCGAGCCGCGCATCACCGGTTCGCGCGACGAGGCCTGACGGCGCTTACGTGCGGCGGCGCGGCTTGGCTTCGCAGTATGGGTGGGTGCTGCCCTTCCAATCGCGCACTTGGTACCCTCCCGAATCGGGATCGCCGGACAAGTATGCCGGCCCAATCGGTGACTTCCCCGACCCGCCGGGAATGTCGAGCACGTAGCTCGGCTGGCACAGGCCGGAGGCGCGGCCCAATAGGCCGCCCACCAGGGCCTGGCCTTCGGCCACCGTAGTGCGCAAGTGCGCCGTGCCGGGCGCGAGGTCAGCGTGGTGCAGATAGTACGGCTTGATGCGCGTTTCGACGAGCGCGCGCATCAGCTCTTCGAGCGTGTCGGCGTCGTCGTTGACGCCGCGCAGCAGCACGGACTGACTCAGCATCGGTAGCCCGGCGTCGATTAACCGCCCGCACGCAGCGCGCGCCGCGGCTGTCATCTCGCGCGGATGGTTGGCGTGCAGAACGACGTAGGTTGCCTTGTTCGCTGCAGTCAGCGCACGTACGAGTTCGGCGTTCACGCGCTTCGGCTCCACCGCGGGAATGCGCGTGTGGATGCGCACCACCTTCACGTGTTCGATATCGCGCAGCGCTGCCAGCACGCGGCGCAGGCGTTCCGGCGACAGCACCAGCGGATCACCGCCGGTCAGGATCACTTCCCAGACTTCCGGATGGCTGCGCACGTAGTCGAGCGCGCCCTCCAACTCGGCCGGGGTCAGCGACTTGCGTTTGCCCGGCCCCACCATGGTGCGGCGGAAGCAGAAGCGGCAATACACCGCGCACACGTGCACGATCTTCAGCAGCACGCGATCGGGGTAGCGGTGCACGATACCTCCGACAGGACTGTGCGCGTCGTCGCCGATTGGGTCGGCGAGTTCGCCGTCGCCGCCATCCAATTCAAACGGCGAGGGCACGAACTGCCGCGCGATTGGGTCGTTGGGGTCTGCGGGATCGATCAGCACCGCCATGGCGGGCGTGATCGCCACCGCATAGCGCGCCGCGACGCTTTCCAGCGCCGCCGTCGCGGGCGCGAAGTCAGCCGCGGCGAGGTCGGCGACGCTGTGCAGGGAGCGGGTCGGCGCGGTCATGGCCGGGCATTAAGCATGGTCGGGGACGGGGGTCCAGAGCACGTCCTCGATGCGCGTCGCCGCCGTGGCCAGCATCACCACGCGATCGAAGCCCATCGCCACCCCACTGGCAGGCGGCATCTGCGCGACGGCGGCGAGGAAATCCTCGTCGATCGGGTAGCGTGCGCCATAGCGCCGCTGCTTCTCGGCCATCGCCGTCTCGAAGCGCCGCCGCTGCTCGCTCGCGTCGGTGAGCTCGCCGAAGCCGTTGGCGAGCTCGACTCCGCAGGCATAGAGCTCGAAGCGTTCCGCGACTCCCGCAACTCCCGGCTTGGGGCGCGCCAGGGCCGCTTCGGCCAAGGGATACTCATCCAGGACCGAGAGATGGCCCCGGCCAAGGTTCGGCTCAACTTTGGCGACCAGCAGCTTGCTGAATACGTCGCTCCACGTGTCGTCGATCGCCGTGCGCACCCCCACGGTGTGGGCGGCCTCAGCCAACGCACGTCCATCCCCCGCAGTGCCGATCACGTCGATGTGGGCAAAGCGCTCGAACGCGGCCGCCACGGATAGCCGTTCGGCGGCCTGGAACGGGTCGGCACGGTGTTCGCGATAGCGCAGCGAAACGGCCGGGGCCGCGCGGGCGGCGGTCTGGACGATGCCGATGCAGTCGGCGATCACGGTGTCGTAGGGCTCGCCGGCCCGGTACCACTCCAACATCGTGAACTCGGGATGGTGCAGGGGGCCGCGCTCACGGTTACGGAACACGTGCCCGAAACTGAACACGCGCGTCTCTCCCGCCGCGAGCAGCTTCTTGCAAGCGAACTCCGGCGAGGTATGCAGATACAGGGGCAAGGGCGCGCCGTCGGCTCCCTGTGCCTCGGTGGCAAAGGCGTGCAGGTGGGTTTCGTTGCCGGGCGATACCTGAAGCGCCGCCGTCTCCACCTCGATGAATCCACGCTCGGCGAAGAACTGGCGCACCGCGGTGGCGATGCGGGCTCGCGCTAGCAGGAACGGGCGGCGATCGGCGTGCCGCCCCGGTTCCCACCAGGGGGACGGAGTGCCGGAAGCCTCATTCATTGGTGCTGCCACGGAAACTACTGGCGGAGGCCGCCAGGATCGGTATCGTGCGGCCCCGAAATGCCAAGGGCCGGGGGCCATCCGTGAAAGTCATCGCCAGTTCGCTTCGCAAGGGCAACATCATCGATCTGGAGGGCAAGCTCTACGTCATCCTGACGGCAGAGAACATCCATCCTGGTAAGGGCACTCCGGTGACCCAGATCGACGCCCGCCGCCTCAGCGACGGCGTCAAAGTCTCGGAGCGCTGGCGCACCACCGAACAGGTCGAGCGCGCCCATGTCGAGGAAAAGGAGCACACGTTCCTCTTCGGCGATGGCGACGGCTTTCACTTCATGAACAGCGAGAACTACGAGCAGGTCACTTTGCCCGCCGACCTGATCGGCGACCAGGCTGCCTATCTTCAGCCCGAGATGAAGGTGTTCGTCAGCCTGCACGAGGGCATCGCGGTCGGCTACGAACTGCCCCAGCGCGTCACCCTCGAGGTCGTCGAGACCGAGCCGACGGTACGCGGCCAAACAGCCGCTTCGTCCTACAAGCCGGCGGTGCTGTCCAACGGCGTGCGCACCTTGGTGCCGCCGCACATCAACGTCGGCACCCGCATCGTCGTAATGACGGTCGATGGTTCCTATTCGGAGCGCGCCAAGGACTAACGCGCTACGAGTCGGCCTGCAGCATGTAGCCGAACCCCGTCACGGTCTTGATCAGGGAGGGGTTGCGGGGATCGTCGCCCATCTTCTTGCGCAGGCGTCCGACCACCACATCGACGACTCGTTCGCCCGGTGCATCGCCACCGCGCGTGATGGCATCCAATAGGAAATCGCGGCTCAGCACCCGGCCCGGCGCCTTGGCAAAGGCTGCCAGAATGGAGAACTCGGCGGGCGTCAGCTGGACCGCCTTGCCGCTTGAATCGGTCAGGGCGTGGTTGCGCACGTCGAAGCGGAAGCCGCCAAAGGCAAAGGCAGGGGCGCGCCCATCGACCTCACTGCCGCGGTTGCGCGCCACCAGATTACTGATACGCAGCGCCAGCTCCTGGGGATCGAACGGCTTCACCAGGTAGTCGTCGGCGCCGATCTCCAGCGTGGCGATGCGATCGTTGCGCGTGCTGCGCGCGGTCAGGATCATCATCGGCGTCTGGTGCACCGTGCGGAATTGACGCGCCAAAGCGATGCCGTCCTCGTCCGGCAGGCCCAGGTCGAGCAGCAGGATATCGATCGACTCGTGCGCCAGTACCCCGCGCATGGCGGCGCCGCTGCCAACCGCACTGATGCGGTAGCCGCGTTCGCGCAGGAACGCATCGAGCAGGGAGCGAACCAGCTCGTCGTCCTCAACGATCAGGACATGAATCTTCGCGGCCACAAGATTCCCCCGCAGGAAGGTACCAATCCTGTCCCTCTTTTACATGCTTTAACACGTCTGTTGCACCTCCGGATGTGCCCCGAAACAAGAGGCCGACATCTTCGGTCGTGGAGGCGCCAAGAGGTCGCCGGCGGCGCGTACATGCCGCTCATGGGTCCGCCGCACCGCCGTTTCCTCCCAAGGGACGGTGCGGGGGCCGGGGCGACGTTCTGGCGCCTCCGGACGTTGGCGGCGTGGCGTACGCGTGGCCGGCCGGGTTCGGCCTCTCTTCGGAGGGGGCGCCGTCAAGCGGCCGAGCCTTCGCGCGCCCAAATGGTTTCGGGTTTGGGCGCGCATACCGAGGTTTTGGTCGGGCTGTCCTCGCTCCCCGAGGGGCGGCGTGACTCTCCCTCGCCGTCCCAGTCGAATCGCTGCGCCGCGAGCTTGAAGAAGCGCGCAGCACGCTTGCCGAACGCAAGGTCATCGAGCGCGCAAAAGGCATCCTGATGGAGCAGCGCAAGATGAGCGAGGACCTCGCCTGCCGCACGTTGCGCAAGCTGGCGATGGATCAGGGCCGTCGCCTCGCCGACGCGGCGCAGTCCGTCGTCGCCATCGCCCACCTCCTGAAATCCTAACGATGAGAAGCGCTTGCTGACGTTGGGCTTCATCCCGCTGACCGACTGCGCGCCGATCGTCGCTGCGTTGGAGAAGGGCGTCGCCATTCGCGCACGCGCGCGCGGCGACGCCGGCGCCTGAACTGCACACGCCGCGCTCATTCGACGAGTCGCGGCGCACATTTGTTGTGCACGGTGTGACGGAACGCCGCGTGCGTGCACGGCGCCGATCGTTGATCTAGCTGGATCTTCCTCTTCCGAAGGCGGTGGCACCCCCCTTGCTATGAGAGGGCTGGGCGTTCCGGCCCGCGGCAATGAAAGTCGTGAGTCGATTGCGCATGCTCCCCCGATCGGGGAGCCAAACGGACCAACGATGGTCCTCCATTGCTGCGCCGAGTCGTTCGCGCCTGCGGACCGGCGGCGGAATTTCATCGTGCCCCCCGGGGGCGAACACGGAGTTTGAAGCGATGCGCAAGCACGGAATGCGAAATGACTTCAGCGCGATCTCGCGCCGTTCGTTGGTCACGCGCGGTGCCAAGCTCGCAGGCGCGATCGCATTGGTTGCTGCCGCGCGCTCAGCGTTCCCCGGCGGCGCGTTCGCCCAGGCGAGAGGTCCCGAGGTCACGAAGGCGATCCTTGGCTACATCGCCCTGATGGACGCTTCGGCCCTCGTCATCGCCAAAGAGAACGGCATCTTCGCGAAGTACGGCATGCCCGATGTCGAGGTCTCCAAGCAGGCATCGTGGGGCACGACGCGCGACAACATCGCGCTCGGCTCCGAAGGCAACGGCATCGACGGCGCGCACATCCTGTCGCCCATGCCATACCTGATCTCCACTGGCAGAGTGACCCAGAACAACATCCCGGTGCCGCTGTACGTGCTGGCGCGCCTGAACCTCGACAGCCAGGCGATCTCGGTCGCCGACGAATACAAGAATCTCAAGATTGGTCTGAACTCGGCTCCCCTGAAGGCGGCTCTGGCGGCGAAGAAAGCCAAGGGCGAGGCGGTCAACATCGCCATGACGTTCCCTGGTGGCACCCACGACCTGTGGATCCGCTATTGGCTCGCCGCCGGCGGCATCGATCCCGACAAGGAAACGGCGGTTATCACCGTGCCGCCTCCACAGATGGTGGCCAACATGAAGGTCGGCAACACCGAGGCGTTCTGCGTCGGCGAGCCGTGGAACGAGCAGCTGGTGAACCAGAAGATCGGCTTCACCGCGTGCATGACCGGCGAGTTGTGGCCGCTCCACCCGGAGAAGGCATTCGCCATGCGCGCCGCGTGGGTCGACAAGTACCCGAACGCCGCCAAGGCGGTCCTCGCCGCCGTCATGGAAGCGCAGCAGTGGTGCGAAAAGATGGAGAACCGCCCCAAGGTCGCCGAGATCGTCGGCCGCCGGCAGTGGTTCAACGTACCGGTCGCCGACATCCAGGGCCGTCTGATGGGCGACGTCAACTACGGCAACGGCCGCGTCGAAAAGGGTACCAAGCAGTACATGAAGTTCTGGGCGAACAACGCCTCGTACCCGTTCAAGAGCCACGACAGCTGGTTCCTGCACGAGGACATCCGCTGGGGCTACTTCGAGCCGACGCTCGACACCAAGGCGCTCATCGACAAGGTCAACCGCGAGGACATGTGGCGTGAGGTCGCCGGCATGATCAACGTGCCTAAGAACGAGATCCCGACGAGCACCTCGCGTGGCGTCGAGAAGTGGTTCGACGGCAAGGTGTTCGATCCCGAGAACCCGATGGCCTATCTGAAGAGCCTCGACATCAAGAAGGTCGCCGTCTAGCCATGAGCGTTCCCGCACTTTCGGAGCGCCATGATCCGGCGCCAGTTCCGCCCCCGCATCCGCCGGCAGACGTCGTCCGGCTCGGCGTAGCGCGGAGCCGGTTCCTCAAGCAGAAGGTGATGCTGGTGCTGCCGGGTATTGCCGCGCGCACCATCCCGCCTCTGCTCGGCATCGGCCTCACGCTGATCGTGTGGGAAATCCTGTGTTCCGGCGCCGGCGCGACATTGCCGCCGCCCAGTCAGGTCTGGCGTGAAGGCAAGGAACTGATCCTCGATCCGTGGTTCAACTACGGGCCGCAGGACATCGGCCTTGGCTTCCGCCTCATCGTATCCTTGCAACGTGTCGCAATCGGCTTTGGCTTCGCCATCATCGTTGGCATCACGCTCGGCACGCTGGTGGGGCAGTCGACCTGGGCAATGCGGGCCCTCGATCCGCTGTTCCAGGTTCTGCGCACCATTCCGCCGCTCGCCTGGCTGCCGATCGCTCTTGCGGCGTTCCGCAACAGCCAGCCGGCGGCGATCTTCGTCATCTTCATCACCGCGATCTGGCCGATCATCATCAATACCGCAGTCGGTATCCGAAACATTCCGCAGGACTACCGCAACGTTGCGCAGGTGCTGCAGCTCAACCACTTCGAGTACTTCACCAAGATCATGGTTCCCGCGGCGGCGCCGTACATCTTCACGGGCCTGCGTATCGGCGTCGGTCTTGCCTGGCTTGGGATCGTTGCCGCCGAGATGCTCACCGGCGGCGTCGGTATCGGCTTCTTCATCTGGGACGCGTGGAACTCGTCACGCCTGCCCGACATCATCGTTGCGCTGGTCTACATCGGCCTAGTTGGCTTCGCCCTCGACCGTATCGTCGCGGCCGTCGGCTACTTCGCCACACGCGGCACGGCACGGAGCTAGGACAATGAACCCGTACCTGCAGATCTCGCACATCGACAAATCGTTCGCGCGCGGCACGGCCGGCAACGACGTGCTCAAGGGGGTGACACTGTCCATCTCCAAGGGCGAGTTCGTGTCGATCATCGGCCACTCCGGCTGCGGCAAGTCGACTCTGCTGAACATCGTCGCCGGCCTCACGCCCGCCACTCACGGTGGCGTCGTTCTCGAAGGCCAGCACGTCACCACGCCTGGCCCCGATCGCGCTGTCGTGTTCCAGAACCACTCTCTGCTGCCGTGGCTCACGGTCTACGGCAACGTGCGCTTGGCGGTGGACAAGGTGTTCGGCAAGACCAAGTCGCGCGCCGAGCGTCACGACTGGACGATGCATCATTTGCACCTGGTGCACATGGCGCACGAAACCCAAAAGCGCCCGGCCGAGATTTCCGGCGGCATGAAGCAGCGCGTCGGCATCGCTCGCGCGCTCTGCATGGAGCCCAAGGTGCTTCTGCTCGACGAGCCGTTCGGTGCTCTCGACGCGCTGACGCGGGCCCAGCTGCAGGACACGGTGCAGGAGATTGCAGCACGCCTCGGCAACACGGTCATCATGATCACCCACGACGTGGATGAAGCTGTCCTGCTGTCGGACCGCATCGTCATGATGACCAACGGTCCATGCGCCACCATCGGCGAGGTTCTGACGGTCGATCTGCCGCGGCCGCGCGACCGCCTCAAGCTGACCGACAACGCGACCTACCTTGGAGCGCGTGCGCGCGTTCTGCGCTTTCTCTACGAGCGCCAGCGGCGACCAGCGGCGGCCTAGTGATGACCGCGAGTACGCGTCAAAGACTGGTCGTGATCGGCAACGGCATGGCGCCGGGCCGTGCTCTGGAACGCCTGTTCGAGTCGTCGCCGGGCGCCTATGCGGTGACGATTTTCAATGCCGAGCCGCGGGTCAACTACGACCGCATCATGCTCTCGCCGGTGCTCTCGGGCGAAAAGACGTTCGAAGACATCGTCATCCACGGTGACGGCTGGTACATCCGCCACGACGTGCTGCTCTACAAGGGCATGAAGGTCGTCAAGATCGACCGCGCTGCCCGCACGGTCACCGCGGAAAACGGTACCACCGCTGAGTACGACAAGCTCATCATCGCCACCGACTCGTCGCCGATCATCATTCCCGTCCCCGGCCACAAGCTCGCCGGCGTTCTCACCTACCGCGACCTCGACGACGTCCACGCCATGCTGCTGGCCGCCAAGGCGCGCGGCAAAGCCGTGGTCATCGGCGGTGGACTCCTGGGCCTAGAAGCGGCCGCCGGCATGGCGGAGCAGGGCATGGACGTCACCGTCGTGCATCTCATGCCCACCTTGATGGAACGGCAGCTCGATCCCGCCGCCGGTCACCTGCTGCGCAAGACCATCGAAGAGCGCGGCATCAAGGTCATCACCAAGGCGGACACCGAAGCCATCCTCGGCGAGAAGCGGGTCGAGGGCGTTCGCCTGAAGGACGGCACCGTCATTCCGGCCGACCTCGTCGTCATGGCGGTCGGCATCCGTCCCAACGCAGCGCTCGCCAAGGAAGCCGGACTCACCGTCAATCGCGGCATCGTCGTCGATGCGACGATGCACACCTCCGACCCCGACTGTCCGCCGTCAGCGCCAATGAGACAGATTGAGGGTTCCCGCTAGCGGAGGGTTTTGGTCTCATCGCAGTGACGTAGGAACGAAGAT
>CAMDCA010000001.1 GCA_945889645.1 Rhizobium sp. Q54 | reverse complement strand
CCGTCAGATCGCTCGGGTAGCGTCCGTCCCGCGGCGCATGCGCGATGCGCGCTTCCTCGCTCCACATGGCAGCCCTCTGCGCCGTTTCGGCTGCCCAACACAGAATCACAACCGATTCCACGGACTCAAGAACTTTCGGGTCAGGCTCTAAGCGTTCTTCTTTGGGCGTCCGGCAATGCGCCGCGCCGCTGCGATGGCGTGCGGGAAGGTGCGCTGAATGAAGCGTACGGCGTTCACCACCGTGCGGGCGCGCAAGTAATACCAAGCGGCCCAAAGGGCGAGCGGGCGTTTGCCCGGCGCGATGTCGTGCGAACGCCACGCCGCTCCGACCAGGCCGGCCGCGTAGCGCAGCGCGAACAGCGGCCGCTGGCGGTTGACGACATACGGGTCAGTGGCGTGAACCGACGACTCGTGCGTCATCTTGGCCATCAGCACTTCGTCGACATACAGCAGCGGTCCGACCAGCAGCCATTGGAAGATGAGCTGGCGCTCATTGAGGAACGGCCCGTCCAAGGCGAGCACCGATTCACGGAACGAGTCCGTGCGTACGACGCCGTGGATGTACATGTTGCTGCGCACGGCGCCGCCCTTGGAGCCCTGCTTGGTCATCAACGCCTTCAGCGCGCCGCGCCGGGTTTGCCGCTCGGGATTGTCGGCGCCGGAAAGCCGCGAGATGGGGCCGACCGCCGGATCGTCGGTGAAGTAGCGCACACCGGACAGCGCCGCGACGGCATGCGGGTTCTGCGTCAGCCGGGTCATCAGCGCCGACACGAAGCGCGGATCCCACCAGTCGTCCTGGCTCGCCCAAACGAAGTACGGACCTTTGGCCTGGAGCAGCAGGTGGCTGAAGTTGCCGTAGGCGCCGAGGTTCGTGGGGTTGCGCCGGACAGAGATGTGCGGGTAGCGCGCCGCGTACTCGTCGCAGATCGCCGCGGTGGCGTCGCGCGACACATCATCGGCAATGACGATTTCGATCGCCGGGTAGTCCTGGGCGACCAGGGAGTCGAGCGCCCGGCGAATGGTTGCCGCGCCGTTGTAGACCGGCATTCCGATGGTGACGAGCGGCGCAGCCTGCGCTGGCCGGGTATCGACGCTGGTCATGTCGCCCCGCTTCCTGCGGCACCAAACTACACTAGTTGAAGATGGACCGCGCGGCGTGGGTGAAGCCGAACACTAGTGCGCCAACGAAGGCGAACGCGCCTGCCGCGACCAGCAGTCCGAACAGCGCTGCCGCGCCGTCGCGCCGGGCGACCGCCAGGGCAATGATGGCGATGGCGACTCCCGGCAACCAGTTGCCGGCCGGGATGGGCAGGATGAACAGCAGCGACAAGGCGACGGCGACGATGCCGAGCACGCGCTGCGCCGGCCCGGTGACGAGAATCAGCAGGCGCGGCCGCAGCATGCGCTCGATGGGGCGAAAGCGCCGCGCCCAACCTGCCAGGCGCTCGATGTGGGGGCGGGCGACCACACGCCGCGCCAGGCGATTGGGGATCCACGGCTCGGCAAACCCCCACGCCAACTGCCAGGACAAGAACAACAGCGGCAGGCCGAGAATCGTTGACAGTCCCGGTACGACGGCGGGAATCAGGCTGAGGATCGCGAACACGAAGAGAAGTACACCGAAGCTCCGCCCGCCCAGGGCGTGGATCATGTCGCCGATGGTGATCGGCTCACCCTCCGGCCGCTCCAACAGGGTGCGCAGCACAGCCGCCGGACTCTCGGGCTGGCGCCGTGTGCGTCGGCGGGGCAGGGAAATATTCAAGGGCATGTGGTGGGGACATATAGCGCGGCGCGGCAGCCGCTACGAATCGCGAACGGCGGCCGCCCGCGAAGGGCGCCCAGCCCTCGCTACATGGTGACGGTAAGGTGCCGCGCAATCCCTTGTGCCTCGCGGATGCTGCGGGCCATTGTGGAGAAGCGGCGGGACCTGCTAAGCCGCGCGCAGCCTAATCTTCTTCAAGGTTCTGATGTCGCTTCGTTCCCGGCTGGGATGGCACCTCCATGCTGTTTTCCAAGCCTACTATCGCCGCGGCGTCGATGCTCGCGTGCTGAGCTATGCGGGCGCCCGCACGGAGGCCAAGGCGTACCCGCCCCAGTTCATCGACCTCGTGCGGCTGACGCGGTTTGTCTCCGAACGCAAACCCGCCGTGCTGTGGGAATTCGGCAGTGGCTGGTCGACCCAATTCCTCGCCCAGGCAGTCGCCGACAACGGCGCGGGCAGGTTGTACTCGATGGAGGCGGCCGAGACCTGGACGGCGCACACGCGGGCGATGCTGCCGCCGTGGCTGGAGCCGTGGGTCGAGATTCACTATGCCCCGGCGGACAGGGTGGATCGCGGCGGAGCTTGTGCCTGGAAATACCGTTACCGGCCGGACGCGATCCCGCAGTTCGTCTACGTCGATGGCCCGGCAGGCGCGAAAGAATGCCCCGGCAACGCCGACCTATTGGAGATCGAGGACCGCCTGGCCCCGGGCTGCCTGATCGTCATCGACGGACGGGGCAGCACCGTTGACTTCCTGCGTACCAAGTTCCGGCGCCCTTGGCGGTACTGGAAGGACATGGGCCCTTTCGGCCGCCACTTCAGCCAGTTCAATCAGAGCTACCTGGAACTGCAGCGTTAGGGAACTGCAGCGTAGCTCGCCGGCGCCGGTACACTACCCCGGCGCCTTGACGTTCATTCCATGAACGGCCTAGTGTTCACGCCGCGAACGCGCCGTTCAGGATGGCGCGCGGGCGAGGCAACAGGGGGAGGCATGCCGGTCGAAGCGACGCGCCGCCGCCGTAGCCGTGGCAGCGACACTGCCAGCCCGTCCGCCGATAGCGCCGGAGGGCCGGAAGGCGACGCCATCACCCTCGGACTGCTCGACGCCCTGCACGACAACTCGACGGTTTCGCAGCGGTCGCTGGCATCCGAGCTGGGCATCGCGCTTGGTCTGACGAATGCCTATGTGCGGCGCTGCATCCGGCGCGGCCTGGTCAAAGTGACGCAGGCGCCGGCCAACCGCTACGCCTACTACCTGACGCCCAAAGGCTTTGCCGAGAAGAGCCGCCTTACGGCGCGCTATCTCAGCACTTCTTTTAGCCTCTATCGCCGGGCGCGCCAGCAATACGACGACCTGCTGGCACTTGCCGTGACGCGGCACTGGCAGCGCATCGGCCTCTATGGGGTCGGCGACCTGGCCGAGGTGGCGATGGTGTGCGCGCTCGGCCGGCGTATCGAGATTGCCGGCGTCGTAGCGCCGCAGGCGGCGGGGCAGCGCTTCATGAACCTGGCGGTCGTTGCCAGCGTGGCGGATCTTGGTGCGATCGATGGCCTTCTGTTCACGGAGTTGCAGCAGCCGCAAGCTGCCTGCGACGCGTTGACCCGAGAAATGGCCCCCGACCGAATCCTGTTGCCGGCCCTGCTGAAGGTGCATGCGACCACACTGTTGCGCGCGGCGGCGCGGTAGCGCGATGCATTGGTATTGCGCCTATACCAAGCCGGCCGCCGAAGTGTGGGCGCGCACCAACCTGTGGGAGCGCGGCTTCGAGGTTCTGCTGCCGCTTTACCTTCGTCGCCGCCGGCATGCGCGGCGCACGACCCTGATTCAGGCGCCGCTGTTTCCGCGCTACCTGTTCGTGCGCGCCGATCTATCCGAGCGCAGCGCGCGGGGCATCATCTTCGCCCGCGGGGTCGAAAGCCTGGTTCGCTTTGGCGAGGAACCGGCGACCGTGCCCGACCACGTCATCGCCGAACTCAAGGGGCGCCAAGGAACCGACGGCCTGATCGACCTCGACCAAGGCCAGGGCGCATCGTCGCGCTTCCAGGCCGGCCAGCGTGTGCGCATCGACGAAGGGGCGCTGTGCGAACAGGTCGGCCTGTTTCAGACCAAGGTGGACGCCGAGCGCGTCATCATCTTGCTCAATCTGCTGGGCCGTGACGTGCGCGCGGTCGTCAACGCCAACTCGTTGCGCCGCGCCGAGTCGTGAGCGTGGCGCAAGCGCCCGCGGGGACCTTGTCGTCTCGCCTCGGCGGCCTGCGCCGGCTGCTCGGCGATCGCGTCGGCTTTGCGCTGCTCCTGCTGTTGCTGATGGTCCTTGCGGCGGCGTCCGAGACAGTCGGCGTTTCAATGGTGCTGCCGATCATCTCGTCGGTCGCCGGCATCCCGGCGGGAGCCGGCAAGCTGGGCGCGGCGGTGGACGCCCTGCGCGGCGCGCTGCCCGATGCATACGAGATGCAGATCCTCCTTGGCGTTCTGGCGGCGGCCTTCCTGGCCAAGGCCGCGCTGAGCGTGGCGACGCTCACCCTGACCGAGTACTTCGCGCTACGCCTGCGCAGTGACTGGACCGCGCGCCTGTACCGGCACTACCTGGCGTCGCCGCACGAAACGCTGCTGCGCGAGCAGCAGGGCACGCTGATCCACAACCTGACGGTCGAGCCGCTGCGCGCCGGGCAGGGGATGGCGCTGCTCCTCAACCTGATGAACCGCGCAGTGATGACGGTCGTGCTGGTATCGATCCTGCTGTTCGTCAGCTGGCAGGCGACCCTAGGCGTGGCGGTGCTGGGTGGAGCGATCTTCTACGCCATGCGGCGGTGGAGCTGGCGCTACTCACTGCGCTTTGGTGAAGAGCACCTGAAGCTGCAGCAGGAGGTTTCCGCGCTCGGTGCCGAGGCGATCGCCGCCGGCATCGAGGTGCGCCTGTTCGGCGCCGCCGAGCGCGTCACCGCAGAAGTGCTTGGCCGCCTTGGCCGCCAGACGCGGGCCGAAGCGACGTTCAGCATCGTCAAAGAGATGCCGGTGCAGATGACGGAGTTCGTCCTGGTGCTGGTCCTCGCCGCACCGCTGGTGGTGCTGACCAGCGTGCTGGGCATCGCGCCGGCGACCTATGCCGCGACGTTGATGTTCTTCCTCGTGGTGGCGCAGCGGCTGTTGAGCAATTTCGCCTTCCTGATGTCGGTGCGCATGAAGCTGTTGGCCCACGTGCCGTCGCTGCGCCTGATCGACCGCGTGCTGCGCGCGCCGTCGGAACAAGAGAATGTCGAAACCGGCGCGCGCTTCACTGGCCTCGACGGCGACATCGTTTTGCGCGGCGTGACGTTCGGCTACGGCCAGGGTCGCGACGTGCTGCACGGCGTCACCATGACGTTGCCGCGTGGCCGCACCACGGCGCTGGTTGGCCCCTCGGGCATCGGCAAGTCCACTATCGCCGACCTGCTGCTCGGCTTGGTCCGTCCGCGCGCCGGCAGTGTGCGGCTGGGCAGCCGCGGGCTCGAAGAGTTCAGCCTGTCGTCGCTGCGCCAAGGGATCGGCTACGTCAGCCAACATCCAGTGATCTTCAACGCCACCGTGCGCGACAACCTGCGCTTCGGTGCGCCGCACGCGACCGACGCCGAAATCGCTGCCGCGACGCGGCTGGCGCGGGCCGACGGGTTCATCGCGCGGCTGCCGCAGGGCTACGACACCCAGCTCGGCGACCGCGGCGCGTCGCTGTCGGGTGGCGAGCGTCAGCGCCTGGCGATCGCGCGCGTCATCGTGCGGCGCCCGTCGATCTACGTCTTTGACGAGGCGACCAGCGCGCTCGATCCTGAATCCGAGGCGCTGGTGCGGGACGCCATTCGCGCGCTGGCCGAGGACGCGACCGTGCTGGTCATTGCGCATCGGCCGTCGGCGGTGGCGGGCGCCGACGTCGTCTATCGCCTGGGGGCGGAGGGCGTGCGCCAGATCGGCCAGCTTGATGAGGGCCTAGCCGGAGTCGGTGCATGAGCGCCTTCGACATCGCCGGCCGTCCTGTCGGCCGTGGCCGCACGTTTCTGATTGCCGAGGTGGCGCAGACCCATGACGGCTCGCTGGGCCTGGCGCACGCCTTTATCGACGCGGCGGCGGCGGCGGGCGCCGACGCGATCAAGTTCCAGACCCACATCGCGGCGGCCGAGTCGACGTTGGACGAAGAGTTCCGCGTCAAGTTCAGCAAGCAGGACGTGACCCGCTACGACTACTGGAAACGCATGGAGTTCACCGCGCCGCAGTGGGCCGGTCTCAGCCAGCACGCGGCGGAGCGCAACATCGTGTTCCTGTCGTCCGCCTTCTCGCTTGCCGCGGTCGATCTGCTCAACGGCATCGGCATGGCGGCGTGGAAGGTCGGCTCGGGCGAGGTGAACTCGACTGATCTGCTGCGCGCCATGGCGGCGACCGGCAAGCCGGTGCTGATCTCCAGCGGCATGAGCACCTACGACGACCTTGGTGTCGCCGTTGACCTGATGCGCCGGGCCGGCGCACCGGTCGGCGTGTTCCAGTGCACGACCAAGTATCCGACGCCGCTGGCCGAGGTCGGCCTCAACGTGTTGGAGGAGCTTGGCCGCCGCTTCGGCTGTCCGGTCGGCCTGTCCGACCATTCCGGCAAGCCGTATCCCGGCCTGGCGGCGATTGTGCGCGGCGCCGCGATGGTCGAGGTTCACTTCACCCTCGACCGCGGCCTGTTCGGCCCGGACGTGCCGGTGTCGCTAACGCCGGCCGAGATCCGCCTGTTGGCCGAGACGCGGGATGCAATGGTCGAGATGAACGCACACCCGGTGGACAACGACGCGATGGCGAAGTCGCTGGCCCCGATGCGGGCACTGTTCAACAAGAGCGTTGCACCGGCGGCCGCCTTGCCCAAGGGTACGGTGTTGCACGCCGAACACCTGACCACCAAGAAACCCGGCACCGGCATTCCGGCCCGCGATCTCGACAAGATCGTCGGGCGCCGGCTCAAGCATGCCGTGCAGCCCGACCGTCTTCTGCGCATCGAGGACCTGGAGTGATGACTTCCCAAGGCAAAAGGCGCCGCCGCGTCTGCGTTCTGGTCAATAGCCGCGCCAACTACGGCCGCATAAAGTCGGTGATGCGCGCGGTGACACAGCATCCCGATCTGGAACTGCAGCTCATTGTCGGCGCCTCGGCGCTGCTGTACCGCTTTGGCAATGTGCTGCAGCACATCGAAGGCGATGGATTCCGCGCCAGCGCGACGGTGCATTCGATCGTCGAAGGCGAGACTCCGACGACGATGGCCAAGTCCACCGGTATCGCCATCCTGGAGCTGGCGACTCAGTTCGAGAACCTGAAGCCGGACGTCGTTGTCACGGTCGCCGACCGCTTCGAGACGTTGGCCACGGCCGTGGCCGCGAGCTACATGAATATTCCGCTCGCCCACACCCAGGGCGGCGAGGTCACCGGCAGCATCGACGAGAGCGTGCGCCACGCCGTGACCAAGCTCGCCCACATCCATTTCCCGGCGACGGCCCAGGCGGCCGGCTACCTGCTGCGCATGGGCGAGGAGCCGGACACGGTGCACACCACCGGCTGCCCGGCCATCGACCTCATTGCCGGACTGGATCTTTCGTTGCCGGACGACATCTTCGCGCGCAGTGGCGGGGTCGGTGCGGCCTTGGCCCCGACCCAACCGTATCTGGTCGTGCTGCAACACCCGGTGACCACCGAGTACGGCCAGGGCTTCGTTCAGGTCAACGAGACGTTGCAGGCGGTGGCGCGCATCGGCATGCCGACGGCGTGGCTGTGGCCGAACGTCGACGCCGGCTCGGACGACGTGTCCAAGGGGCTGCGCATGTACCGCGAGCGCCAGCACCCGACATGGCTGCATCTCTATCGCAACTTCTCGCCCGAGGATTACGCGCGCCTCATCAACAACGCGGCGTGCGTCGTCGGCAATTCGTCGTCCGGCCTGCGCGAAGGCGCCTACCTTGGCGTGCCGGTGGTCAACATCGGCTCGCGCCAGCAAGGTCGCGAGCACGGTCCCAACGTCGCGCATGTCGGCTATGAGGCGCGCGCGATCGAAGCCGCGGTGCGCTCGCAGATCAAGCACGGCCGCTACCCGTCGTCGCAGATGTTCGGCGACGGCAAGGCCGGCGACCGCATCGCCGACATTCTTGCGAAGGCGACTTTCCGCATTCAGAAGCGCCTGTCGTACGTCTAAGGAGCCGCAGTGTCCGCACCCCTGATCGCCTACCTCGGCGCGCCCGAGGGCTTCGAGTCCCTGCGGGCGGCCGCCGGTACCAGGGCCATCACGACCCACGTCGCTGCCGAGCCCGCTGCGGTGGCGGAGGCCCTGGCCACGGCCGAGGGGCTGCTCGATGCCTCGATGCGGGTACCGCTGACCCCCGAGGTGCTGGCCAAGGCACCCAAGCTGCGCATCATCAGCTGCGCCACCACCGGGTCGGACCACATTTCGCGGCCCGCCGCCGAGGAGCACGGCATCTCGGTCCGCACCCTGCGCGAAGACGCGCAGCTGCTGCAGAATCTCACTCCGGCGGCGGAGTTGTCGTGGTCGCTGCTGATGGCGTGCGCGCGCCAGCTGCCGGCCGCGTTGGCGCACGTCCATGCCGGCAAGTGGGTGCGGGAGGAATTCCCCGGCACGATGCTCAACGGGCGCTGCCTTGGCCTCATCGGGCTCGGGCGCATCGGCGGCTGGATGGCGCGCTACGCCCATGCCTTCGGCATGGAGGTGGTCGGCCACGATCCGCACCAGCAGGCGCTGCCGCCACATGTGCATCGCGTGGCGCTGCCCGAATTGTTCCGCACCTCTGACTTCATCTCGGTGCACGTCCATCTCAACGCCGAGACGACCGGCCTCGTCTCGCACGCCCTGCTGGCCGAGGTGAAACCGGGCGCTGTGCTCATCAACACGTCGCGCGGCGCCATCGTCGATGAAGCGGCGATGCTAGGCGCGCTTGAGAGTGGGCGGCTCGGCGGCGCCGGCCTCGACGTGCTGGACGGCGAGCCGGCGATCAACGACCATCCGCTGGTGCGCTACGCGCGCACCCACCCGAACGTTCTCATCACCCCGCACGTCGGCGGCTTCAGCCCCGACGCCGTGCGCATCGTCTGCCGCCGCGCGGCCGACAAGATCTTGGAGCACCTCAAGCTGTGAGCGGACAGGAGGCACTCGCCGACGGCATCGCGCGCGCCGGCATCCGGCACGCATTCGGCGTCCCGGGCTCTGGACCGACGTTGGAGCTGATCGACGCGCTGGAACGGCGGGGCGTACGCTTCATCACGACCTACTTCGAGGGTGCCGCCGCGCTCATGGCCGGCACCATCGGCAGCCTGTCGGGCAAGCCCGGCGTCGCGCTGTCGATCAAAGGCCCCGGGTTCGCCAACCTGGCGCAGGGGCTGGCGGCGAGCTGGTTCGAGACCTTCCCGCTGGTGGCATTCGTCGAGGCGTATCCGGCCAACGTAGATTGGCGCGTGCGCCACAAGGGCATGGACCAGGGCGCGCTCGCCCAGGCCGTCGCCAAGGCGCGCGTACAGGTCGGGTCGGGCGCCGACTTCGGCCTGCTCGCCGCGGCCGCGACCAGCGAGGTGCCGGGACCGATCGTTGCCGAATTCGCGGTGGGCGATGCGACCTTGCCGCCGCCGCCGACCGCGGTGCCGAAAGACCAGCGGGTCGCCCAGGCTGTGGGAGTCGCGCAACGGCCGGTCGTCATCGCCGGCACGCTGGCGGTGCGCCAGGGCTGGGGCCCGCGCCTTGCGGCGCTCAAGGTGCCGGTGTTCTCGACGGCGTCGGCCAAGGGCGTGCTCGACGAGACCCTGCCGCATTCGGCCGGCGTCTACACCGGCGTCGGACTCGCCCGCGCGCCGGAGACCAGCCTGCTACCCGACTGCGACCTGGTCGTTGGGTTGGGTTTGCGGCCGGGCGAAGTTCTCACCTCCAAGCCGTTCGCCAAGCCCGCCATCAACGTCGATACGATTCCGTCGGCCAGCGTGTTTGGATTCGCCGCCACCACGTCCGACTCGGACGGCGTGTTCGCCGCGCTAGCGCGCAAGGAGTGGGAGGTCCCGCGCATCCAGCTCGCCGTCGGCAAGCTGCGCCTGCAGATGCAATCGGGTCCGTTCCAACCGGCGCACGTCTACGACGCAGTCGAGCGCCACTTCCGCTCGCAAGTGCGCGCCGTGTTCGACACCGGCTACTTCTGCACCATCGGCGAGCACGCCTGGCGGGCGCGGCGTCCCGACTGGTTCCTCATCTCCGGCCAGGGCCGCTTCATGGGGACGTGCATTCCAATGGCGCTCGGTGCGGCATTCCACGACGCGACCGTGCCGACGGTGGCATTCCTCGGCGATGGCGGCATCGGCACGCATGTGGCCGAGCTGCGCCTCGCCGTGCGCAATCGCTTGCCCCTGTTGGTGGTGCTGCTGAGCGACGGCGGCTTCGGCTCGGTGCGTACGCGCGCCATCAAGGACAACATGACCCAGGCGCCGTTGCTGATGGAGGACCCGTCGTGGCTCGCCATCACCACCGCCATGGGCATCCCCGGCGCGCGCGTCGATACGCAACAGCAATTCTCGGACGCGCTGGTAGCGTGGCAGTGGCGCGACGGCCCGGCCTACATCGAGGTCGCGTTCGACCCCGACGTGTACCAGCGCATGGTCGAAGGTCTGCGCTGATGGTACATGCGGCACCGCACATTCTGATCGTCGGCTCCGGCTCGGTGGGGCGGCGGCATGCGCGCAACCTCGCCGCCGCCGGCTGTCGCATCTCGGCCGTCGATCCGCGCACCGACCGTTTGCGTGACATCGCCAAGGAAGTGCCGGTTGAGGGATGCTTTGAGACCCTCGAGCAGGCGCTGCACGTCAGCGCCAAGGAACTCAGCGGTGTGGTGATCGGCTCGCCGCCCAAGGTGCACGTCGACCAGTGCTTGGCGTCGTTCGCCGCCGGCCTGCCGGTTCTGTTGGAGAAGCCCGTGTCCCCCGACCTCGCGTCGGCGCAGAGGCTCACCAAGGCGGTTGCTTCGGGCAAGGTGCCGCTGCTGCTCGGCTACACTTGGCGCTGGTGGCCGCCGCTCGCCCAGGTGCGCGTAATGCTGGCGGACGGCGCGGTTGGTGCGTTGCGCCATGTGCGCTTCGTCCTGTCGGCGCACCTCGCCGATTGGCATCCGTGGGAGCGCTACCAGGACTTCTTCATGGCCAGTGCCGAGCAGGGCGGCGGTGCCCTGCTGGACGAGAGCCATTGGGTGGACATGGCGTTGTGGTTCTTCGGCATGCCCGAAGCCGTGCTGGCGCGGGTCGAGCGGATCAGCGACCTCGAGATCGATTCGGACGACAACGTGGACATGCTGCTGGTGTACGCTGACGGCCTGCGCGTCAGCCTGCATCTCGACCTCTATGGCCGGCCGCACGAGCGCAGCATCCGCTTTTCGGGCGAGAACGGCACCATCCTGTGGACCGCCGATCCCAACCGCGTTGCCGTGGCCCACGACGCCGTAGGCACGTGGGAGAACACCGACTACGACTGCCAGCGCAACGACATGTTCGTCGCGGTCGGGCGCGAGTTCCTCGACGTGGTGCGCGGTGCGCCAGTGCGCACCTGCACCGTCGAGGACGGCGAGCGTGTGCTGCGCGTCCTCGATGCGGCGCGCGAGAGCCACCGCACCGGCCGCACCGTGCCGATCGCGGCCGCGCGGGGCTGACGGTGGCGTACAGCGGGCAGTCCGTTCTTGCCGTGGTTCCTGCCCGCGGCGGCTCCAAGTCCATTCCGCGCAAGAACCTGGCGACGGTCGGTGGGGTATCGCTGGTCGGACGCGCCGGCGCGCTGGCGTCGTCCCTGGCGTGGATCGACGAAGCCGTCATCTCGACCGACGACGACGAAATCCTGGCCGAGGCGATCGCCCACGGACTTGATGCGCCGTTCGTGCGTCCGCCCGAGCTGGCGAGTGACACCGCCAAGTCGGTGGACATGTGGCGCCACGCCTGGCTGGCGTCGGAGGCGCACTATGGCCGCCGATTCGACATCTCGATCCTGTTGGAACCGACCAGCCCGCTGCGCACCGCCGCCGACATGGAACGCACGGTCGCGACTGTGGTGGACGGCCACCATGCCGCTGCCGCGACGGTAAGTCCGACGCCGGCGCACTTCACGCCGCACAAGACGCTGACGGTGGACGGCCAAGGTTGCGTTGGCTTCTACCTCGAAGGTGGCCAGCGCTTCGCGTTGCGCCAGTCGATCCCGCGCTACTATCACCGCAACGGCCTGTGCTACGCGGCGCGGCGGGCGACCTTGGTGGACCACGGCACGATCCTGGACGTAGATTGCGCTGCGGTGATCATTGAGCGGCCGCTCGTCAATATCGACGAGCCCTTCGAGCTGGAGCTTGCCAATTTCCTTCTCCAGCGCGAGGGCCGCGCATGACGCCACGCGAAGACAGCGCCCAGGCGCCCGTCTTCATCGGCGGCATGTTCAAGTCCGGTACCAGCCTGCCGCGCGCCATGCTTGGCCAGCGTCGCAACGTCGCATCCGGCCTGGAGACCTATTGGTTTGACGTTGATCTTGCCGCCGGCCAGGGTCGCGACGGCGAGCCGCTTGCGCCGTATCTGGTGCGCCTTACCACGTACTACGGCATGGAGGTCGCGGAAGTGGAGCGCCTCACCGAGCACTGCCCCGACGCCGAAACCTTCGTCGATCCCTTCATGAAGGCCGTCGCGGAGGCCGGGGGGCGATGAACGGCGGCCCGCGTCTCCTGCTGATCACCTACCACTACCTGCGCGCCCCAAAGGCGGCGCCGTATCCCGGCATTTACCCGCTGAGCATTGCGGATTTCACCGCGCAAGTGGAGTGGCTCGCGGCGCGCTTCGCCATGGTGACACCGGAGCAAAGTGAGCGATTTCTCACCGGCGGCGGCGGACTGTCGCGCGACTCGGTCCTGCTGACGTTCGACGATGGCTTGCGTGAACAGGGCGAGGCGGCACGGAGCGTGCTCGATCCGCGCGGCATCCGCGCGCTGTACTTCGTCACTTCGCGGCCGCTGGTGGAAAAACGGGCGCCGATGGTGCACAAGATTCATTGGCTGCGTTCGACCACCGAGCCACGTGCATTCGTGGACGAGTTCGAGGCGCTGATGCCGGCGCAGTGGTCAGCGGCGCACGCCGACGACGCGACGCGCAAGGCTTCCATCGGGCAGTACAAGTACGACACGCCCGCCGATGCCTTGCTGAAATACCGCCTGAATTTCCTGTTGCCGCACGACGTGGCCGACGACGCGGCGTCTGCCATGTTTGTGGCGCGCGGCATGGACGAAGAAGTGTTCTGCGATGGCCTCTATCTGAGCGAGGCGGAACTGCGCGACATTGTTGCGCGCGGTCATGTCGTTGGCTCTCACTCCCACAGCCACGCGGCACTGTCCCACTTGGCGCCGGGGGCGTTGGACGTAGACATCCAACGCAACCTCGCCTGCCTGGAAGCGGTCACTGGAACCCGGCCGGTTTGGCACTCCTATCCATACGGGCGCGAGTGGGCGATTCCGCCCGATCCGGTTGCGTTCTGCCGCCGCCATGGCTTCCGCCTGGCTGTGACGCTGATCGAAGGCTGGAACGGACCGGCCGAGGATACGTCGCGCATCAAGCGGGTCAACACCAACGACGTCGCCAAGGCGACCGCCGCGAGCGCGACGGCCGCATGACGGCGCAGCCGACGGCGCTTGGGCGGCGCTTCGAGGCCAGTACCGACATTGCGGCGTTCCTCTCGCTGTGGCTGCAGGAGCGCTCGCTGCTGCAGGGCGCCGCCGCAACGACGTTCGACACCTATTACGGGAGCTTCCGGCGCTCGTTCCCGCCGCGGATGCAGCGCTTCTATCGCGGCCAGATCGTCGAGGCGGAGGCGCTGGTGCGTCCCGGCGGGCGCGTGCTGGAGATCGGCTGCGGCCTCGGCACCGAGTCCATTTGGCTGGCCTTGCGCGGTGCGCATGTCGTCGCCATCGACGTGCGCGAGGATCGCCTGAGCGCGGCGCGCGAACGCGCCGTGGTGCTGCAGCGTGAGCTTGGCCGCGATCTGTTCTGTCACTTCGCGGCCCGTTCGGTGCTGGAACTGCCCGAGCACGCCACCTTCGACCTGATCTGGATGGAACAGACGTTCCATCACTTGGAACCGCGCGTCGATGTGGTGCGCAAGCTGGCGTCGCTGCTGGCGCCGGGCGGGCGCGTCGTCATCTCCGAGGCCAACGCCTGGAATCTGCCGCTGCAGGCCCAGCTGTTGCTGCGCCGGGGACTGCCGCGCGTCACCCTGCTGACACGGGAGGACGGCACCAAGGTGCCCTACGGCGTCGAGCGCATCACCACCGCGACGGCAATCCGCGAGGCGTTCGCCAGCCATGGCGTCGCGTGCCAAAGCGTGCGCTACTTCCGCATGTTCCCGAATCATCCGGCGTTCGACGTGCTGGCCGGGTTGGAAGCGGCGCCGGCGCTATCCGGTGTCGCGCCGCTGTTCACCCACTTCAACTATGTCGGCGCCAAGCGCGCCTAGGTCGATCCCGGGTTGATGAAGCCGAAGCGCCTCCTGTTTCTGCTCAACGACGCGCCGTTCTTCGTCACCCATCGTCTGACCGTGGCGCTCGCGGCACGCGCCGTGGGCTTCGAGGTGCATGTCGCCGTGCCGTTCGAGGCGCGCGCCGTCGCTCAGATCGAGGCGGGCGGCATCATTGTCCACGACGTTCCACTCAAGCGCGGGGCACGCGGTCTCGCCGGCGAGATCAAACTGCTTGCCGCCTACTGGCGCCTGATCGGCGACCTCAAGCCCGACGTCGTCCACGCCGTCACCATGAAGCCCGTGGTCTACGGCGGCAGCATTGCCCGCCTGCGCGGCGTACCGGCGGTGGTCAACGCCATCACCGGCCTCGGCTACCTCTTCTTGATTCAGGGGCCGGCGGCGTGGCTGCAACGGCAGATGGTGCTAGGGCTGTACCGCTTCGCTCTAGGCCATCCAAACGGCCGTGTCATCTTCCAGAACCCGGACGATCTGGCCCTTTTCCTGCGCCATCGGGCGGTGAAGCGGGACATCACGGTGATGATCAAGGGCTGCGGCGTCGATTCGCGGGAATACCCGTACACGCCCGAGCCGCCGGGGCCGCCGCTTGTCTTGTTCCCGGCCCGCATCATCGGCGATAAGGGCGTGCGGGAATTCGTAGCGGCGGCGCGCATCCTGAAAGCTGAAGGCATCAATGCTCGGTTCCGCCTGCTCGGCCGCACCGACCCCGACAATCCGACCAACGTGACGGAAGCGGACGTCCGCGTCTGGGAGGCCGAAGGCGTCGTCGAGTGGTGCGGCTTCTCGACCGAGATGCCGGTCGAGCTGGCGCTGGCCCACATCGTCTGCATGCCGTCGTATCGCGAGGGCCTGCCGCGCGTCCTGATCGAGGCGGCTTCGATCGGCCGTGCCGTCGTCACCACCGACGTGCCCGGTTGCCGCGAGGTCGTCCACCACGGTGACAACGGACTGCTGGTGCCGGTGCGCGACGCCGTCGCCCTGGCCCTTGCCCTGCGCAAGCTGATCGAGGACCCGAACCTGCGCCGCGCCATGGGCGCCCGCGGCCGCGCCCGCGTCATGCAGGAATTCTCGGCGGAAGGCTTCGTCGCCGATTCGCTCGGCGTGTACGGTGCCGTCCTGCGTGAGGACGCACAATGAGGGGGTTCATCGCCCAGACCATCACCTTGGCCGGCTTCTCCCTGCTGCCGTTCGCGGTGGCCGGGCCGAAGGCGGAGGCGCCGATCCTCGCCGCCACCGGCCTCGCGCTGCTCTATGCGGCGATCCGCGAGGGTACCTGGCGCGGGCTGCTCGCCAATCGGCTGCTGTGGCTGCTGTTCGGGCTGGTCGCGTTCGGTCTCGCAACGGCCCCGTTCGCGGTGGTGCCGCATGACGCGCTGACGCTGGCGGGCTCGCTCGCCGGAATGTTTTTTGCGGCCGTCGTGGTGATCGACACCGCCGGACGGATCGATGAACCCGTGCGCCAGGCGTTTGCCGCCACCGCCGGTGCGGGCTTTGCCTTTGGCTGCCTGCTGCTGCTCGTCGAGTTCTTCGGCGGCATGCCGATCAGCCATTTCTTGCACTATCAGGGCGCCAAGGGTCCGCCGCTCGACATCGAGATGCTCAACCCCGCGCTCAGTGTGCTGGCGATCCTGGTGTGGCCGTTTGCTGCTATGGGCCAACGCCTGCTCAGTGTCGTCGCGCTCGGCGTCGCGACCGTCCTGATCTTGAAGGGCGAGATGGTGACGGCGCAAATCGCCCTCGGCCTTGGGGGCGTCGTGTTCGTGCTGGTGCAGTGGTTCGGCGCGCGCTTGGTGAAATTCGTCGGCGTGCTGGCGGTGCTGTTCATCGCCGCAGCGCCGGTGATCGACCAGATGATTCCGTTCGACCGCCTGATGCCGCAGGTCGCAGGCATGCGCACGTCGGTCGCGCACCGGCTGTGCATCTGGCAGTTCGTCGGCGCCCGCATCGCCGAGAAGCCGTTGCTCGGCTGGGGGCTCGATTCCTCGCGCAGCATTCCCGGTGGCGAGGTCGATTGCGTCGAGGACGGGCCGAGTCTGTCGCTGCATCCCCACGACGCTGCGTTGCAGGTGTGGCTGGAGCTTGGCGTCGCCGGTGCGTTTGCCCTGGCCGCCGTGGTGGCGATCGCCTTCCGCGCCGCGTCGCGCCTGCCGCCCGGCCTGCCGATGGCCGGCGCGGCGGCGACCGTGACGGCCGCGCTGGTGCTGGCGTCGCTGTCCTACGGCATCTGGCAGAACTGGTGGATCGGCACGTTGGGGCTGGTGGCGCTGGTGACGCGCGCAGCGATGCCGCCGATGGCCGGTGCGGCACCGGCCAAGGCTGCGCCGAAGAAGAAGCCGCCGACTCCCGGGCCGGCTGCCGCTGGCCCGCAGGCGCTGGCCAAGATTCCGACGGCCAGGGTGCCGGCGGCGTTGGCCAAGAAGTAAGCCGTCATGACTCCCATCGCGTGGCTCGGCGTGTTCGCCGGCGTGGCTGCGGTGTTGACCTGGGCCGGGACGGCCGGGGCCATCGCTGCGTTGCACAAGATTGGCGGACTGGCCGCGCCCAACCAGCGTTCCAGCCATGTGCGGCCGACGCCGAATGGCGGCGGCATTGCGCTGGTGCTTGTCGTGCTGGCGGCGTGGTGGATCGCTGACCGCTACTTCGAGGACGCGTGGGGAATGGTGGCGTGGAACGTCCCCACCGTGCTGGGCAGCGCCGCGGCACTGAGCATCCTGTCGCTGCTCGACGACGTGCGCGGCGGCATGTCGCCGCTGGTGCGCCTCGGCGCCCAGACGCTGGCGGTCATCGCCGGCATCCTCACGCTGCCCGACACGGTGTTCCAGGATGCCTTGCCGTTCTGGGTCGATGCCGCCGTCACGCTGGTGGCGTGGCTGTGGTTCATCAACCTGTTCAATTTCATGGACGGGATCGACGGGATCGCCGGGGCTGAGGTGATCGCCATCAGCATCGGCGCCGCGACCATCGCCGGTCTCGGTGCCATGCCGCCGATCTTCGCGCTGTACTCCATGACTGCCGCCGCCGCTGCCGCCGGGTTCCTGCTGTGGAACTGGCAACCCGCGCGCGTGTTCCTCGGCGACTCGGGCAGCGTTCCACTCGGCTACCTGCTCGGCTGGCTGCTGCTGGTCCTGGCGGCGTATGGCCACTGGCAGGCGGCGCTGCTGCTGCCGCTCTACTTCGTGGCGGACGCGACGGTGACGCTGGTGCGGCGCCTCGCCCGCGGCGAGAAGCCGTGGCAGGCACATCGCAGCCATGCCTACCAGCGCGCCGCCGTTGCCCTCGGCAGCCACGCTCCGGTCGTGGTGCGCATCGGCGCCCTTAATGTCGCCCTGGTCGCGCTCGCGGTGCTGGCGATCCGCTACCCCGAATCGGGGTGGATCCCCTTGGTGGCGGGCTTCGGCCTGACGATCTCCCTGTTGTGGTACTTTGAGCGCGTCGCCGCCCCGGCCGCGAGGTAACGGTGCTGACCTTCAATCGCCGCATCGCCGTCGTCGCCATGCACGATCTGTTCATGGCGGCGGCGAGCTTCGAACTCGCGTTGCAGCTGCGCTATTGGCTGGCCGGTGCGCCGCAGCCGTGGGGCTTCCTGCTGCCCGGCACGATCTTGTTCACCGTCCTGTGCGGTCTGGTGTTCTGGCGCCTCGGGCTCTACCGCGGCATCTGGTACTACGCATCGGTCCGCGACCTGGGCGCCATCGTGCGCGCCGTCACCGTGGCGGTGTTGCTGCTGGTCCCGGTGCTGTTCGTCTTCACCCGGCTCGAAGACTACCCGCGCTCGGCGCTGCCGTTGCTGTGGCTTTTGCTCGTCGTCATGCTGACGGCGCCGCGCTTCGCCTACCGCGCCTACAAGGATGGCAACCTGCGTGCGGCGTTCTCCAGCACGTCTGAGCCGTCGCGCGTGCCGGTGTTGCTGGTTGGCGCTGGCGACACCTCGGACGCCTTCATCCGCGAGATGACGCGGTCGCGCGCCGCGCCGTACGAGGTCGTCGGCATCGTCGATGACCGGCCCGGCCGCATCGGCCGCGATATCCGCGGCGTGCGTGTCATGGGCGCGATCGACGACATTCCGGGCGTGGTGGACAAGCTGGCAGCCAAGAGCCGCCGCCCGCACCGGCTGGTGCTGGCGGGCGAGTTCGAGGGCCCGCAGGTGCGCGCCCTGGTCGATGTCGCGGAAAAGGCCGGCATGAGCGTCGGCCGCATCCCGCGCCTCGCCGACCTGCGCGACGGCCCGGTCGAAGTGCGCACGGTGGACGTCGAGGACTTGCTGGGCCGCGCCCAAAAGGTGCTCGACCGCCACGCCATGCGCGCCCTCATCAACGGCCGCCGCGTGCTGGTGACGGGCGCCGGTGGGACCATCGGTTCGGAACTGGTGCGCCAGGTTGCAGCGTTCGGCCCGGCCGCGGTCGCGCTGGTCGAGAACAGCGAGTTCAACCTCTACGTCATCGACCGCGACTTGTCGGAACGCTTCCCGGCCGTGCCGCGCGCCGCGATCCTCGCCGACGTGCGCGATCCCAAGCGGCTGTCCGGCGTCTTCGCGCGCGAGCGGCCCGAGATCGTGTTCCACGCCGCGGCGTTCAAGCACGTGCCGCTGTCGGAGCTGAATCCCGAGGAGACCATCCTTACCAACGCCATCGGCACACGCAACGTGGCCGAGGCGTGCCGCGCTGCCGGCACCAGCGCGATGGTGCTGATCTCGACCGACAAGGCGGTCAACGCCTCTAGCATCATGGGCGCGTCGAAGCGTGCGGCGGAACTCGTGTGCCAGGCGATGGCGCGCGGCGAAGGGCCGACGCGCTTTGTCACGGTGCGGTTCGGCAACGTGCTGGGCTCGACCGGCTCGGTGATCCCGCTGTTCCAGCACCAGCTGGCCGAGGGCCTGCCGCTCACCGTCACGCATCCGGACGTCACGCGCTACTTCATGACGGTTAAGGAAGCGGTCGAGCTGGTGCTGCTGGCGACGGCAATCCCGGCCGAGGAATCGGGCCGCGACGCCATCTACATCCTCGACATGGGCGAGCCGGTACGCATCCAGGACCTGGCGCGCCAGATGATGCGCCTGGCCGGCAAAGGCGGCGCCGGCGGGCAGATCGTGTTCACCGGCCTGCGGCCGGGCGAGAAGATGGCCGAGGAGCTTGCCCATGCGGCCGAAGGCCTGCGGGCCTCGCGCTACGAAGGCATCCACATCGGGCTCGGCCGCACGATGGACTATGAACTCTTGCGGCCGCGCCTGGAGCGTCTGGAGCGCGCCGCGCGCGAGCGGCGCACCGCCGAGACTCTCGGCGTATTGTCCGAACTGGTGCCCGAGTACCGCGCCGCCACCCCCACCACCGCAACTGCCGGCTGAACGGAGGACCCCGATGCGCCTCGTCCGCGTGCTGACCCTTGCCGTACTCGTGAGTGCCGCCGGCGCCGCGATGGCGCAGGACGCCGACAACGGGGCGATCACGTTGGGTGGCCACCTGTTCGCAGGCGGCGGTGGCGTGCGCGCAACTGACGGTGCGACTGATGACGCGTTCATCGCCGGCGGGCGTGTGTTCGTGTCCGGCACCTACCGCGAGGCGCTGTACGCCGCGGGCGGTGACGTGACGATCGCCGGAACCGTTGGCGACAACCTCTTTGTCGGCGGCGGTACAGTCGCCGTCGAAGGCGCGGTCGGCGACGACCTGTTCGCCACGGGCGGCACGTTCCGCCTACGCGAAGGCGCGCGGGTGGGCGGCGACGCGTTCATCACCGGCGGCACGGTCGAGCTGTTCGGCGACATCGCCGGCGACCTGTGGGTCGCGGGCGGCACGGTCGTCCTCACCGGCACCGTCAACGGCAATGTCCATTCGCGTGGCGGCACCCTGCAGATCGGACCGCGCGCCCGCATCGGCGGGGCGCTCGAATATCGCGCCGAAAGCGGCGCTGACATCAGCGCGACCGCGGTGATCGCTGGCGGCGTGCGCGCACTGCCGCCGACCGCGGATCGCGAGGAGGAAGAGTCCGACGTCGCCGATCGTGCCGGCTGGTCGATCGGCACCGTCATCGGCCTCACCATCATGGCGGCGCTGGTGCAGCTTGCTGTGCCCGGCCTCGTCAGCGACGCGTCCGAGCTGATTGGCGAGCGCCCATTGCGCGGCTTCGGATGGGGCATCGTCGCCCTCATCGGCCTGCCGCTGGTAGGCCTGTTCCTGCTCATCACCATCCTCGGCATCCCACTTGGCCTGCTGCTGTGGCTGGTGTTGGCGCTTCTGCTGGCGGCCGCCAGCGTCACCGGTGCCTACTGGCTCGGTCTGCGCATCCGCGGATTGTTCGAGTCGTCCCTCGAAGACCCGGCCTTTGGCGGCCGCGTGGTGTGGACGCTGGCCGGCTTCGTTGCCCTGGCCGTCATCGAATGGGTGCCGTTTATCGGCACCCTGTTCGTGGGCCTGGTGGAGGCCACCGCCGTCGGTGCGCTCCTGACGGCCGTGTGGTCCCGTTTCCGCGGCCCGCGTCCGGTCAGCGCGGCGATCTAGGGGATCAGCACCATCGCGCCGATACTCGCGCGCGATTCCAGTTTGCGTTGGGCTTCTGCCGCGTCCTTGAGGGCGAAGCGTTCCAGGGCGGCCACGCGGAGGGTACCGGCTCGCACCGCGGCGAAGGTGCGCGCCGCCATCTCCTCCAGCCGTGCGCGATCCAAGGTGTAGTGGAACAGCGTTGGGCGGCTGACGGTCAGCGATGCGGCGGCGAGCTTGGTGAGGTCGAACGGCTCGACCGGACCTGACGCAGCGCCGTAGCACACCAGATGGCCGAGGACGGCCAGTGCATCGAGCGACCTCTGGAACGTCATCTTGCCGACGCCGTCGTAGACGACATCGACGCCGCGTCCGTTGGTGAGGGCGCGTGCCCGTGCGGCGAAGTCTTCTTCGGTGTAGAGGATCACCTCGTCGCAGCCGTGGGCGCGGGCCAACGCCGCCTTCTCGGGCGACGACGTGGTGCCGAGCACGCGGGCGCCGAGCGCTTTGCCCCATTGGCACAACAGCAGGCCCATGCCGCCGGCCGCCGCGTGCACCAGGATAGTGTTGCCGGGGCGCACCGCGTGGGTGCGGTGCAGCAGGTACTCGGCGGTCAGGCCCTTGAGCATCAGGACGGCGGCGACGTCGTCGGGCACGCCATCCGGGATGCGCACGCAGGCGGCCGCCGGCACGACGCGCTGCTCGGCGTACGAGCCGGGCGCCCGCAGGGCGTAGCCGACGCGATCGCCGACCCGCGCCGTGGTGACGCCGGCGCCGATCGCCTCCACCGCGCCGACGCCCTCGGCGCCGAGGCCGGCGGGGTAGGCGGGCACCGGATAGCGGCCGGCGCGCTGGTACACGTCGATGAAGTTGACGCCGATGGCGGTGTGGCGAATCAGCAGGTCGTCCGGGCCGACGGGCGGCAGCGGACGGTCCTCGAAACGCATCGCTTCGGGGCCGCCGGGATGGTAGGTGACGATGGCCTTGGGCATGCCGGCGCCTTGGGCAGCTTTCACGGGCAGACGGTCCGCTCTATATAGCGCACCCACCCATGCGAATTGTCCGTGCCCTCGATCATGTTCCCGCCGCCGCGCGCGGCCCCGCCGTGGCGCTCGGCAACTTCGATGGCGTGCATCGGGGACACGAGGGCGTGCTCGACGTCACGCGCGCCGCGGCCGGCAAGCTGGGCGCGCCGTTCGGCGTGCTCACCTTCGAGCCGCATCCGCGCCAAGAGTTCCGGCCCCAGGATCCGCCGTTCCGCCTGACGCCGTTCCGGGCCAAGGCGTTGCGCCTGCGCGCCCTCGGCCTCGATGCCCTCTACGTCGCCCGCTTCGACCGCAAATTCTCGCAACGCACCGCCGACGCATTCGTGCGCGACGTGCTGGTTGCCGGCATGGGCGTGCGCCACGTCGTCACCGGAGAGGACTTCGCCTTTGGCCACCAGCGCCGTGGCACGGCAGCGCTGCTGCAGCAGTGGGGCGACCGCGCCGGGTTCGGCGTGACCTTAGTTGCGCCGGTCGGTGGCGCCGACGCGGTCAAGTCGAGCCGCGTGCGCGCGCTGCTGAACGAAGGCAAGCCGGCCGAGGCGGCTGGCATGCTCGGCGACTGGTGGCGGGTCGTGGGGCGCGTGCGACACGGCGATGCGCGCGGACGCACCCTCGGCTATCCAACCGCCAATCTCCTGCTCGGCGACCTGCTGCAGCCGCGCTTCGGCGTGTACGCCGTGCGGGCCACCGTGGCGGGCGAGGGCAAAGCGCGCCCCGCCGTCGCCAGCCTCGGCGTGCGGCCGATGTTCGGCGGGATCATTCCCCTGCTGGAGGTCCACCTGTTCGACTATGCCGGCGACCTGTACGGCCGCGAGCTGTGCGTCGATGTCATCGAGTACTTGCGGCCCGAGGCGACCTTCGCGGACCTGCCCGCCCTGGTGCGGCAGATGGATGCCGATTCGGCCCGCGCGCGCGCCGTCCTGGCCGATCCGGCCTATGCGGCTGGCCGCTTCCGCGCTGCCACCGGCTAGGGTACAACCCGCGTCATGGCGACGGTTCAGACTCGCAGCGCACGGCGAATTACTGGCCCGGCCCTCTGACAGAGGGCCGGCGACGTTGCCGTTCTTCGCCGCTCTGAACCCCTAGGTCCGCCATGCCCGCCGACACCAAGTCCAGCGACTACAAAGCCACCGTATTCCTGCCCAAGACCGGCTTCGCCATGAAGGCCGGCTTGCCCGAGCGCGAGCCGCAATTGCTGGCGCGCTGGGCGCAGATGGATCTGTTCTCGCGCCTGCGCGCAGCGTCCAAGGGCAAGCCGAAGTTCGTCCTGCACGATGGTCCGCCGTACGCCAACGGCCACATCCACATCGGCCACGCGCTCAACAAGATCCTCAAGGACGTCATCGTCCGCTCGCAGCAGATGATGGGCAAAGACGCGCCCTACGTGCCGGGCTGGGACTGCCACGGCCTGCCGATCGAATGGGCGGTAGAGCAGGAGTACCGCAAGGCCGGGCGCGACAAGGACAAGGTGCCGGTCCTCGAACTGCGCGCCGAGTGCCGCCGCTTCGCCGCCAAGTGGATCGAAGTGCAGCGCGAAGAATTCAAGCGCCTCGGCATCAACGGCGATTGGCCGAACCCGTACACCACCATGGCGCCGGCAGCCGAAGCCGGCATCGTGCGCGAGCTGCTCAAGTTCCTGATGAACGGCGGCCTGTACCGAGGCATCAAGCCGGTGCTGTGGTCGCCGGTCGAGAAGACAGCGCTGGCCGAGGCCGAGGTCGAGTACCACGACCACAAGTCGACGACGGTGTTTGTGCGTTTCCCCATCGTCAGGGAATCGGCCCCAACCAGAGGCATGGGGGTCGGTGCTGCGATCGTCATCTGGACGACGACGCCGTGGACGCTGCCGGGCAACCGCGCAGTTGCCCTTTCCCGCGGTGCGGACTACGTGCGTGTGCGGGTCACAGCCGTAGGCGAGAAGAGTCTGGCGCGCGTTGGCGAGGAGTTCTTCGTCGCCGAGCCGCTGCTGGACTCCGTCAAGAAAGAGACCCGCATCGAGGTCGAAGTTGTTGCGCGTGTGCGCGGTAGCGATCTCGCTGGCACGGAGGTTGCTCACCCGCTGCGCGGCAAGGGCTATGACTTCCCGGTGCCGGTGTTGGCCGCCGGCTTCGTCGATATGGAGACCGGTACCGGCTTCGTGCACATCGCGCCCGGCCATGGCGAGGACGACTTTGTTCTGGGCCGCGAGCACGGCATCGAAGTGCCGCAGACGGTCGGCGAGGACGGGCGCTACTACGAGGCGGTGTCGCTGTTTGCCGGCAAGCACGTGTACGACGTGGCCGACGAAGTGTGCGCCGCGCTGACGGCCCAGGGCGCGCTCCTCGGCCGCGGCGTGCTGGTGCACTCGTATCCGCATTCCTGGCGCTCCAAGGCACCGCTGATCTTCCGCACCACGCCGCAGTGGTTCATCAGCATGGACACCAACGACCTGCGCACGAAGGCCTTGAAGGCCATCGACCAGGTGCGCTGGGTTCCCGGCGCCGGCCGCAACCGCATCTACGCCATGATCGAGCAGCGCCCGGCCTGGGTGGTGTCGCGCCAGCGTTCGTGGGGCGTGCCGCTGGCTGTGTTTACTAACAAGTGGAATCAGGAGCCGCTGCGCGATCCAGAGGTCAACGACCGCATCGTTGCTGCCTTTGAGAAGGAAGGCGGCGACGCCTGGTATTCGAATCCGGCGTCCTATTTCCTTGGCGACAAGTACTCCACTGACGACTACGCGCGGTCGATGGATACCCTCGATGTCTGGTTCGACTCCGGATCGACGCACGCGTTCGTGCTGGAAACCAACCCGGACTTGGCGTGGCCGGCGTCGCTGTACCTCGAAGGCTCGGACCAGCACCGCGGCTGGTTCCACACCTCGCTGCTGGAAGCGTGCGGCACGCGCGGACGCGCGCCCTACGAGGCGGTGCTGACGCACGGCTTCGTCATGGATGGCGAAGGCCGCAAGATGTCGAAGTCGCTCGGCAACGTGGTGGCGCCGCAAGACGTCACCGGCAAGCTCGGCGCCGACATCCTGCGCCTGTGGGTGGTGTCGTCCGACTATTCCGAAGACCTCAAGATCGACCAGAACATCCTGCAGGCCCAGGTCGACTCGTACCGCAAGCTGCGCAACACGCTGCGCTATGTGCTGGGTTCCCTCGATGGCTTCACCGCCGCGGAACGCATCGAGCCGAACGCGATGCCGGACTTGGAGCGCTGGGTTCTGCACCGCCTGGCCGAGATGGACGTGCTGGTGCGCCAGTGCTGCAACGACTTCGACTTTCATCGCCTGTTCGTCGAGTTGTACGGGTTCTGCACCAACGACCTGTCGTCGTTCTACTTCGACGTGCGCAAGGACGCGCTGTACTGCGATGCGCCTTCCACGCCGCGCCGCCGTGCCGCGCGCACCGCGTTGGAGCACATCTATTCTTGCCTGACGGCGTGGCTCGCGCCGGTGCTGTGCTTCACCGCCGAAGAGGCGTGGATGGAACGCAATCCGGGCGACCAGGAGAGCGTCCACCTGCGCCAATTCCCGTCCATCTCGGCAGCGTGGCGCGACGCCGCGTTGGCGGCACGCTGGGCCAAGCTGCGCACGTTGCGCCGCGTCGTCACCGGCGCACTCGAAGTCGAGCGGCGCGAGAAGCGCATCGGCGCCTCGCTGCAGGCGAGCCCCGACGTGTACGGCGTGGCGCAGTTCCGCGACGCCCTCAAAGGCATCGACTTCGCCGAGATCTGCATCACGTCCAGCATCGCGCTGCGCGACGGCGCAGCGCCCGACGGTCTGACCGGCACCTTCGCCGACCCCGACGTTGCCGGCGTCGTGGTGCATGCCGGAACCGCGCCGGGTGACAAGTGCCAGCGCTGCTGGCGCGTGCTGCCCGAGGTCATCCACGATCACGACCTCTGCCACCGGTGCACGGACGCAGTGGCAACGGCGACGGCCTAGCCGGTGTTGCGCCTCGGTCTGCCGGTCGCGGCGGTGGTATTCGGCCTCGATCAGCTCACCAAATGGTGGGTGCTGAGCGTTCTGGAAATCGCCCGCGAGCCGCGCCCGCGGGTCCTGCCGTTCCTCGACATTGTGTTGGTGTGGAACCCCGGCATCAGTTTCGGGATGCTGCAGAGCGGCTCCACCCTGGCGCCGATCCTGCTCACCGCCTTTGCGGTGGTGGTCGTAATCGCGCTTGTGGTGTGGATGGCACGGGCGCGCTCGGTCCTGCTGGTCGTCGCCCTTGGCCTGGCGGTCGGCGGGGCGCTCGGCAACGTTGTCGATCGGATGCGCTTTGGCCGGGTGGTGGACTTCCTGTTCGTCCACCTCGGCCCCTTCGATTGGTGGCCGGTCTTCAACGTGGCCGACGCGGCCATTGTGGTGGGGTTCGTCCTGATCATGCTGGATGGCTTGTTCGCCCGGCGGCGTCAGGCTATCTAGGCTGCATGCAGACGGACTTGCGCAGGGGAGTGCGGGTCGCCGTGGCGGCCGCCGTGTTGGTTGGCCTCGCCGGCTGTTCCACTGGCACGCGCCAGACCCTTGGCCTCACGCGCAATTCGCCCGATGAATTTGCGGTCGTGGCCAAGGCCCCGTTGATCCTGCCCCCCGATTTTGGCCTGCGCCCGCCCATTCCGGGCGCGCCGCCGCTTGCCGCTGTCGCCGATCCGGTCGCCCAGGCGACCGCAGCCCTCGCCAACGCCGGCCGGGCACCCGCCGCGGGAGCCCCCGCAGCCGCACCGGCCGCCGCGGCGCCACGCGCCAACCTCACAGCGGGCGAGAATGCCATTCTGGGTGCGGCCGGCGTCGCGGTCGCCGAGCCTGGCATTCGCGCCCGCGTCGACCTCGACGCGCAGCAGGTCGCCGACCGTGGGCGCACCTTTGCCGAGCGCCTGCTGTGGTGGCAGCAACCCGTGACCAACACCGTCCTCAACCCGACCACCGAGGCCGACCGCCTGCGCGCGCAGGGCACCACCACGACGGGCGCCCCGCCGCTTGCCGCTCGCCCCGCCGGCGGACCGCTCTAGCCGCAGCATCACCAAGTGTGCGGCGGCGCCGCTGCGCCCTCGTTTGTAAGCCCCTGGGTGCTGGCCTATTCTTTGTCCTGCTTCTGGTCCTGCCTCCTGGGCCGCTGACGCTGCCACTGTAGGACGAGACCGCATGATCCTGCGTCCGCTTCGCGTTGCTTGTGTTCTGTTGGCGCTGCCCGCGCTTGCCGGGGCCGCTGCGGCGCAAGATTTCCAGGTCAAGACCGCCGTGCTCGCCAACGGGCTTTACGTCGCCGTGGTCGAAGACCATCGTGCGCCCGTCGTGACGCAAATGGTCTATTACCGCGCCGGCTCGGCCGACGAGCTGCCCAACCAGCGCGGCGTAGCGCATTTCCTGGAACACATGATGTTCCAAGGCACCAGCACGACGCCGGGGCAGGAGTTCCGTAACACCATCGCGCGCTACGGTGGGCGCGAGAACGCGACCACCACGGCCGACACCACGACCTACTACCAGACGGTGGGCAAGGAAGCCCTGGAGCTCGTCATGCGGCTCGAAGCCGACCGCATGCACAACCTGACGATAACCGACAAGGAGTTCAACTCCGAGAAGGAGGTCATCAAGGAAGAGCGCCGCAATCGCTACGAGAACGAACCCGGCGGATTGTTCGCTGAACAATTCTCGGCCGCGATGTACCTGAACCACCCGTACGGCAATCCGGTCATCGGCTACATGCACGAGATTGAGGCGCTGACGCGCCAGGATGCGCTCGACTGGTACAAGAAATGGTACGTGCCGAACAACGCGACGCTGGTGATCGCCGGCGACACGACTCTGGCCGAAGTGTTGCCGCTGGCACAGAAGTACTACGGCGCGGTGCCGCGCGGCGCCGAGCCAACGCGCTTCCGTCCCAAGGAGCCGCCGCATCTCGCCGAGCGCCGCCTGTTCTTCTATGACGCTCGCGTGCGCCAGCCGAGCATGAGCCGCAACTATTTGGCACCGAGCCAGACGGCGCGTGACGGCACCGCGCAGGCGCTGACCATTCTTGCGACGCTGCTGTCCGGTTCGACCGGCCGCTTCTACCAGGAGCTCTCGATCAAGCAGGGTATCGCGCAGGGTGCCGGTGCCGGCTATTCCGGCGGCCTGATGAACGAGACCACGTTCAGCGTATCGATCTCGCCGCGCCGTGGCATCGACATCGACGTCGCCGAAAAGGCGCTCGATGCCGAGATCGATAAGCTGCTGCGCGACGGCGTCACGGCTGACGAGGTGGAACTCGCCAAGTCCGGCATCCTCGACGGCCTGATCTTCGCCCGCGACAACGTCATGGGCCTGGCGCGCCGGGTCGGCAACGGATTGTCGATCGGGCTGACGGTAGACGAAGTCACGCACCTGTCCGACATCTACAAGTCGGTGACGGTGGCCCAGGTCAACGCCGCCGCCCGCTTGGTGTTCGACAAGCGCCGCTCGGTCACAGGTTTCATGCTGCCGGCGCCGGCCGCACCCGCCGCTCCGGCGCTGCGCCCGGCCGCTGCGGAGGTTCGTCCATGATGCGCGCGCTCGTCGCTGCCGCCGCTTTCCTTGTCGCCGTCGCCGTTCTGCCGGCCCCGCTGGCGCAGGCGATGGACATCCAGCGCATGACGTCGCCGCTCGGCGTCGATATCTGGTACGTGCGCGAGCCGTCGCTGCCGATCATTGCCGCTAACATCATCTTCCAGGATGCCGGGGCATCGACCGTGCCGGTCGAGAAGCTCGGGCTCGGCTACCTGGTCCAGGTGACCCTCGACGAAGGCGCCGGCGACCTGAAGTCGTACGAGTTCCAGCGCCGCCTGGACGAGTTGTCACTGACCATGGATTTCGACGTCGGCGTCGATACCTTTGGCGCCACCCTGCGCACCCTGACCGGCAAGCGCGACGAGGCGTTCAAGCTGTTTGGCCTCGCCCTGTCGAAGCCGCGCTTCGACGACGACGCCATCGAGCGCATGCGCGCCGCGATCCTGGCCGAGGTGGCGCAGCGCCTGGTCGATCCGGACGACATCATCAACCGCGCCTTCGTCGCCAACCTGTTTCCAACCCACGGCTACGGCCGCCCGCTGCGCGGTGTGCCAGAGACCATCGAGGGTCTGACGCGGGCCGACCTGGCTGATTTCGTCAAGACGCGCTTCACCCGCGACAAGCTGGTCGTCGGCGCGGTCGGCGACGTGCCGATCGAGGAGATTGCCCGCCTGATCGACTTGGCCGTGGGCGACCTGCCGGCCACCGGTACGGCCTTCAACGTGCCCGAAGTGCGGCCGGCCATCGGTGGCGACATCACGGTCATCCGCAAAGAGATCCCGCAAAGCACGGTGCTGATCGGCGGCTACGGCATCAAGCGCGACGATCCCGACTACTACACTGCGTCGGTTTTGAACGCGGTCCTTGGTGGCGCCAGCTTCATCTCGCGGCTGTGGGATGCGGTGCGCGAGGAGCGCGGCCTGGCGTACTCGGTGCAGACGTCGAACGCGGTGCTGCAGCACGGCGCCTACTTCCTCGCTTACGTCGCCACCAACAACGACAAGGTCGGCGAGTCGATCGAGGTCATCCGCAACGAGATCGACCGGCTGCTGCGCGACGGCATCACCCAGGCCGAGCTGGACGCGGCACGCACCTACCTGATCGGCAGCTTCGCGCTGTCGCTCGACACCAACGCGCGCATCGCGCGGACGCTGGTGTCGATCCAGGTGTCGAACCTGCCGATGGACTACATGGAACACCGCGTTGACTACTACAACGCGATCACGCTGGAAGACGTGCGCCGAGTGGCGCGCCGCGTGTTCCTCGGTGATGCCAACGCGCCGATGGGTCCGGCCAAGCTGAACACCGTGGTGATCGGCAATCCGGTCAACATCACCGCCACCCCCGCCAAGGGCGGCTGATCGGGGCGGAGAGCGACGGCGTGACGATTCGCAGGCTGCCGGACGACCTCATCAGCCGCATTGCGGCCGGAGAGGTGATCGAGCGCCCGGCCGCGGCGGTCAAAGAGCTGGTCGAGAACGCCCTCGACGCCGGCGCCCGGCGCATCGACGTGTCATTGGCTGGCGGCGGCCAGCGCTCGATGATCGTCTCCGACGACGGCAGCGGCATGAACCGCGACGAGCTTCGGCTCGCCGTCGAGCGCCACGCCACCTCCAAGCTGCCGGAGGACGACCTGGTGGACATCCGCACCCTCGGCTTCCGCGGCGAGGCGTTGCCGTCGATCGGCTCCGTCGCCCGCATGTGCATCCAAAGCCGCGCCCGCGGTGCGGCGGACGCCTGGTCCCTGACGGTGGATGCGGGGGCAGTCGGGCAGCCGGTGCCCGCTGCACAGCCGGCCGGCACCCGCGTCGAGGTGGAAGACCTGTTCTATCCGGTCCCGGCGCGCCTCAAGTTCCTCAAGATCCCGCGCACTGAATCCGGCCACGCCGCCGACGCCATCCGCCGCCTCGCCATGGCGCACCCCGAGGTCGCCTTCACCCTGGTGGACGAGGACCGCACGGTGCTGTCGCTGCCTACCACGCTGGGCGACGACAACGAGCGGCGCCTGGAGCGCCTCGGCCGCATCCTCGGGCGCGATTTCGCCGAGAACGCGCTGCGCGTCGAGGCCGAGCGTCCCGGCGTGCGGCTGACCGGCTTTGCCGCTCTGCCGACGCTCAACCGCGCCAACCCGACGTGGCAGTACCTGTTCGTCAACGGCCGCCCGGTGCGCGACCGCCTACTGCTGGGGGCCGTGCGCGGCGCCTATCAGGACCTGCTGGCGCGCGACCGCCACCCGATGGTCGCCCTATTCCTCGACATCGATCCCGCCGAGGTGGACGTCAACGTGCATCCCACCAAGGCCGAGGTGCGCTTCCGCGACGGTGCCCTGGTGCGCGGCCTGATCGTCGGCGCCCTGCGCCATGCGCTGGCCGAAGCCGGGCACCGCGCCTCGTCGTCGGTCGGGATCGCAACGGTCGAAGCCGCGCGCGCGCCGGGGTTCTTTCACCCCAATGGCCCGACGCACCTGTCGCAGCCGCGCCTTGCCGACGCCATGCGCTTCCAGGCGCCGGGCAGCCCCGTTGGCGGAATGTCGGCCGGCCCGCAGGCGGGCTACGACGCTCCCGCAGCGCGCGCCGAATCGAATGTGCAGGCCGGCACTGCGTACCCCCTCGGCGCGGCTCGCGCCCAGCTGCACACGACCTACGTGGTGGCCGAGACGGCCGACGGCGTCGTCATTGTGGACCAGCACGCCGCCCACGAGCGCTTGGTGTTCGAGCGCATCAAGGCGGCCCTGGCCGCGTCTGGCGTCGCCCGCCAGCTTCTGTTGGTGCCGGAGGTCGTCGAGCTTGGCCAGTTCGAGGCCGACCACCTGCTGACCCGTGCCGATGAACTGGCCGCGCTCGGCCTGGTGATCGAGGCGTTTGGCAACGGCGCGGTAATCGTGCGCGAGATGCCAGCCTTGTTGGGCGAATCCGATATCCAAGGCCTGGTGCGCGATTTGGCCGACGACCTCGCCGGCTACGACCAGGCCCTTTCGCTGCAGGACCGGCTGTCGGAGGTGTGCGCCACCATGGCGTGCCATTCCAGCGTGCGCGCCGGTCGCGTACTCTCGCCGTCCGAAATGAACGCCCTGCTGCGCGAGATGGAGGCCACTCCGCACGCCGGGCAGTGTGGACACGGGCGGCCAACGTACGTCGAGCTAAAGCTCGCCGACATCGAGCGTCTGTTCGGGCGTCGCTAGTGCCGCTTGAGGGGGGAGACATCGTGGGCAAGTGGATCGCAATCGTCGTGGGCGCCGTCGTCGTGCTGGCGGGCGCCGCCTTCGCGTCTCTGTACCTGGTGTTCCCGCGCGTCTCTGAGCCCGGCACGATCAAGGTCGATCGCACCCTCGAGCGCGTGCAGCGCGGCACCTACCTCGCCAACGCCGTGATGGGCTGCGTCGATTGCCACTCGCGCCACGAGGAAGACATCTACTCGATGCCGCCGGTGCGCACGGCAGAGTTCGGCGGCGGTCTGGTGTTCTCGCGCGAGATGGGCCTGCCCGGCAACATCGTGTCGCGCAACATCACGCCCGGCGTGATGGAGGACTGGACCGACGGCGAATTCGTGCGCGCCATCACTGCGGGCGTATCGCGCGACGGCCGCGTGCTGTTCCCGGTCATGCCGTACCACACCTACGGCACCCTCGATCGCGAGGACATCTACTCGGTCGTCGCCTACCTGCGCGTCATCCAAAAAGTGACGCGCGCGGTGCCCGACACCGAGATCGACTTTCCGGTCAGCCTGCTGATCCGCCTGACGCCGGCCGACCCCACGTTCCACACCCGCCCCAACCCGCGCGACACGGTCGCCTACGGCCGCTACATGGTGGCCGCCGCCGGCTGTGCCGAGTGCCACACCCAGCGCGACGCCCAGGGCAACCCGGCCGGCCCCGCGTTCGGTGGCGGCCAGGACATGCTGATGCCGCGCAAGTTCCTGGCGCGCCCGGCCAACATCACGCCGGACACCGCAACCGGCATCGGCACTTGGACCAAAGAGGCGTTCATCGCCCGCTTCAAGTCGCGCACCGAAGCCGAGTATCGCACGATGCGGGTGGAGCCGGGGCAGCCCAACACCTTCATGCCGTGGTGGGCGTACGCGTCGATGACGCCCGAAGACCTCGCCGCCATCTACGACTACCTGCGCACCGTCGCTCCGGTGAGCAACAAGGTCGTCACCTTCGAGCCCCGGTAGGCGCGCGCCTAGGCGCCGGCTTGCAGGAACACGAGGCGCGTGTTGCCATAGCCGCGCTCCTCGATCAGCGTAAGCCCCCCCGGCGGTACGAACGGCTCCTTGCCATCGAGCTCGACGACAGCGACTGCGTACGGTGCCAGCCAGTCTTCGCGCAAGAATTCGGCCAGCGCCGTTGTCCCTGCGCCCGAACCGTAGAGTGCGTCGGCCATCACCAGATCGAAGCGCCGCGCGCCGGGGCGCGTCCCCGGCTTGGTCGCGTCGCGTGGCACGACGTAGGCTCGGTGCACCTCGTCCAGGGTCTCCAGGGTGCGTTCCAGCGCCTTGCGCACGCGGGTGTCGCGTTCCAGGAACAGGACCTCCGCGGCGCCGCGCGACAATGCCTCGATGCCGAGGGCGCCGGTTCCGGCAAACGCGTCGAGCACACGCGCGCCGCGCGGCAGCGGGCCAATGTTGTCCCAGTCGCGGTGGCCCAGGATGTTGAACAGCGCGGCGCGCACCTTGTCCGATGTCGGGCGCACGTCGGTGTGCTCCGGTACGGCGATGCGGCGGCCGCGATGCACGCCACCGGCAATCCGCACGGACCCGGCTCCCTTGGTCATCGGTCGTTCTCCACCACGCCTACCTGATCGCGCAGGATCTTGTTGGGAACCTCGCGCACCTCCCCGGGTTCAAGCGTATCAAGCTGGAACGGGCCGTAGGCGATGCGGATCAGGCGATTGACGGTCAGGTTGATCGATTCGAGTGCCTTGCGCACTTCGCGGTTGCGTCCCTCATGCAGCGCGACAGAGAGCCAGGCGTTGGCGCCTTGCTGGCGTTCCAGCGTCGCCTCGATCGGGCCATAGCGCATCCCATCCACCGTGATGCCCTTCGCCAAGCTCGCGAGCGCCTCAGGCAGCGGACGGCCGTGGGCGCGCACGCGGTAGAGGCGCTTCCACCCGGTGGCCGGAGATTCGAGCTTGCGCGCCAGCTCGCCCGAATTGGTCAGCAGCAGCAGGCCTTCAGAATTCAAGTCCAGACGGCCGATCGAGATCACCCGCGGCAGGTCCGGCGGCAGGCTGGAGAACACCGTCGAGCGGCCCTGCGGATCGCTATGGGTCGTCACCAGTCCGGTGGGCTTGTGGTAGCGCCACAGCCGCGTCTTGCCGCGCCCGCCCACCAACTGGCCGTCAACCACGACTTGGTTGGTGTCGGTCACGGTGAGCGCCGGGCTGGTCAGCACGACGCCGTCCACCGACACGCGCCCTGCCGCGATCCAGCGCTCCGCCTCGCGGCGCGAACACAGGCCGGCATCGGCCATTCGCTTGGCGATGCGCTCGCCCTTGGGTTCGTCGCTGACGGGCTTTTTCATGGAATGACTTGCCTTGAACGGAGCGGCGCGGCAGCGTGCAGGCGATGAAGCCCTCGCCCCACATGGATCGCGCGCTGGCGGAAGCGGAACGCGCCCAGGCGCGCGGCGAGGTACCGATCGGTGCGGTGCTGGTCGACTCGGTCAACGGCAGCGTCGTTGCTGCCGACGGCAACCGCGTCGTCGAACAGCACGATCCCACGGCGCATGCCGAAATGCTGGTGCTGCGCGCGGCGTCCGCCGCTCTGGGCAGCGAACGCCTCGGCACCCTCGATCTCTACGTCACGCTGGAACCCTGTGCGATGTGTGCAGCCGCGCTGGCACTTGCGCGCGTGCGCCGCGTCGTCTACGGCGCGCCCGATCCCAAAGGCGGCGGGGTTGAGCACGGCGCGCGAATTTTCGCCCAGCCCACGACGCATCACCGGCCCGAGGTCGTCGCCGGCGTCGGCGAGGCGCGCGCGGCGGAACTGCTGCGGACGTTTTTTCAAAGCCGGCGCTAGCACGGCTACCGCCTGCCGAAGGCGCGGAAGCCGATGTCGCGGCGGCAGAAGCCTTGCGGCCAGCGGATGCGATCGACCGCGGCGTAGGCGCGGCCCTGAGCCTCGGCGACGTCCTTGCCCAGCGCCACGACGTTCAGCACGCGGCCGCCGTTGGCCTTCCACACGCCGCCTTCGCGCGTGGTACCGGCATGGAAAATCGTCACCTCCGGCACGCCCGCAGCGTCCTCCAAACCTTCGATGACCGAACCCTTGGGGTACGTCCCGGGATAGCCCTTGGTCGCGAGCACGACGCCAAGCGCCGTTTCGGGCCGCCAGCGCGCATCTACCTTGTGCAGCACGCCTTCGCGCGTCGCCATCAACAGCGTCAGCAGGTCCGACTTCAGGCGCGGCAGCATGACCTGGCATTCGGGATCGCCGAAGCGCGCGTTGTACTCGATCAGCTTGGGCGCGCCGTCAACGATCATCAGGCCGGCGAACAGAGCTCCGACATAGGGGCGCCCTTCGGCGACCATGGCGCGCGCCGTCGGACGCACGATCTCCTCCAGCACGCGCTTCTCCAGCGCCTGCGTCAGTACCGGCGGTGGCGAGTAAGCGCCCATGCCGCCGGTGTTTGGGCCGACATCGCCGTCACCGACCTTCTTGTGATCCTGCGCGGAGGCAAACGGCAGCACCTGCTCGCCGTGCACCAGGGCGAAGAAGCTCGCCTCCTCGCCGGCGAGGAATTCCTCCAGCACGATCTCGCTGCCGGCGGAGCCGAACGCGCCCGCGAGCATCTCGGCGCAGGCGGTTTCAGCCTCTTCGCGCGTGGCGCAGATGCGCACGCCCTTGCCGAGTGCCAGGCCGTCCGCCTTCACCACAATCGGCATACGAGTACCGGCGATGTGCTTGCGCGCCGCGTCCAGGTCCCGCACCCGGACGAACGCCGCGGTGGGGATGTTGTGGCGCGCGCACAACTCCTTGGTGAAGGCCTTGGAGCCTTCCAGGACCGCAGCCTTGGCCGACGGCCCGAAGGCCGGAATGCCGGCCGCCTCGAGGTGGTCGACCAGGCCGGCGACGATGGGCGCATCGGGCCCGACCACGACGAATCCGACCTTCTTCTCTTTGCAAAAGGCGATCAGCCCGGTCGTGTCGGCGACCCCGATGGGCACGCACGTGGCGTCCTGGGCGATCCCTGCGTTGCCCGGGGCGCAGTACAGGGTATCGACCAGCGGCGATGCCGCCAGGCTCCAGCACAGGGCGTGCTCTCGGCCGCCGCCGCCGACGACGAGGACATTCATAATGTAACCGGCGAGGTTGGTAGTGGGATTGCCCGTCTTGTAACATAGGCGGAGTGGCACAAGCAGCCGACAAGGCCGCGCCTGGGCTTCTCGATCCGAACCCCGCCGACGGGGCGCCGGCTCGTGCCCAAGCCTCGGCGATTCCTGAGTACTCGGTCGCCGAACTTTCCGTGGCGGTGCGGCGCACTGTGGAGGGCGTGTTTGGACGCCTGCGCGTGCGCGGCGAGGTCACCAACCTCAAACGCCCGTCCAGTGGCCACTGGTACTTCGACCTGAAGGACGCCGATTCGGTCATCGCCTCGGTGTGCTGGCGCTCGACCGCCATCCGCCTGCGCACCAATCTGGAAGACGGCATCGAGGTCATCGCCACGGGGCGGCTGACGACCTATCCGGGACGCTCGCAGTACCAGCTGGTGGTGGACCACGCCGAACTCGCCGGTGCCGGTGCGCTGCTCAAGCAGTTGGAGGACCGGCGCAAGAAACTTGCCGCCGAAGGGCTGTTCGACCGCGCCCGCAAGCGCAAGCTGCCGTCGCTGCCGACCGTCATCGGCGTCGTGACGTCGCCGACCGGCGCGGTGTTCCGCGACATCCTGCATCGCCTGCGTGACCGTTTCCCGCGCCACGTGCTGCTGTGGCCGGTGTCGGTGCAGGGCGCCGCTGCGGCGCCGGAGATCGCGGCCGCCATCCATGGCTTCAACCGGCTGGCCGAAGGCGGCAGCGTGCCGCGCCCCGACGTGCTCATCGTGGCGCGCGGCGGTGGCAGTGTCGAAGACCTGTGGGCGTTCAACGAAGAGATCGTCGTGCGCGCCATTGCCGCGTCGCAGATTCCGACCATCAGCGCGGTGGGCCACGAGACCGACACGACGTTGGCCGATTTCGCAGCCGACGTCTGTGCGCCGACGCCGACCGCAGCGGCGGAGCTTGCGGTGCCGGTGCGGGCAGAACTCATCGCCGCGACCCGTTCGCTGTCGGCGCGCCTGTTCGGTGCAGCCGTACGCAACGTCGATCGGCGCCGCGAGCGCCTGACCGGACTGGCGCGTGGCCTGCGCGGACCGCGCGAGGTCATCGACCTCGCCACCCAGCGCCTCGACCACGCCGGATTGCGCCTCGATCGCGCCGGCAACGCGGTGCTGGGCAACGGCGAGCAGCGCCTGAAGACCGCCGCGCGCCACCTGCGCCCCGGCGTGCTGGCCCGCACCCTGGAGGACGCGACGCGCCGGGTCGAACGGGCCGGGACCGCCCTGCGGCGCGAGGTGACGCGCCGCCTCGGTGACCGCCAACGGCGCCTGGCTGCCCTCGGGACCCTGCTGGAAAGCGTCAGCCACAAGAGCGTCCTGCAGCGCGGCTACGCCGTGGTGCGCGATGAAGCCGGCCAGCCGCTGACCTCGGTTGAGGCCACCACGCCGGGTATGGGTCTGGACATCGAGCTCAAAGACGGCCACATCGATGCCGTAACCGCGACGGGCCATGAGGCTCGCCCGCAACCGCGCACCTCGCCGAAGCGCAAACGCGGCGCCGGCGGCGGCGAACAAGGGAGCCTGCTGTGAAAGACATCCCCGAACCGCGGCTCGAGGGCCCTGAGGCCAAGCTTCTGTATGGCCCCGGCGGCTACCAGGTGGTGCGCCCCGGTACCTATGTGGTGTGCTCGGTTACCGGTCGGCCCATCCCGCTCGATCAGTTGCGCTACTGGAACGTCGATCGCCAGGAGCCGTATTTCAACGCAGCGGCGGCGACGCAGCGCCACACCGAGCAGGCCAAGCAGAAGTGAGCCTGCGCTTCGTCCTCGTGTTCGTACTCGCGCTGGTTGGCGCGGGCGGCGCGTGGGCGAAGGACATCTCCTTCACCGGCACGTTCACCCAGGGCGGCCTTGTGGTGGCCCGCGCGGTGGGTGCAACGGCAGCAACCCTCAACGGTCGCGCAGTATCGGTAGCACCCGATGGCACGTTCGTTTTCGGTTTCGCCGCGGACGCCAAAGCTACTGCGACGCTGGTCGTGCGCTTCGCCGATGGCGCCGAGGAGACTCGCGCCCTCGCCGTCGCGCCGCAGAAATGGAAGATCGAGCGCGTCGATGGCCTGCCGCCGGCCATGGTCAACCCGCCGCCCGAAGTGACCGCGCGCATCAACAATGAGGCCGCCGCCATCTCCAGGGCCCGCGCGGGCGTGACTCCGGAAGAGTGGTTCGCCGGTGGCTTCCAGTGGCCGGTGAGAGGCCGCATCAGCGGCGTATTCGGTTCGCGCCGGGTCCTCAACGGCCAGGAGATGGCGCCGCACTGGGGTCTCGACATCGCCATGCCGACCGGTACGCCGGTGGTGGCACCGGCCCCCGGCCGCGTCACGCTGGCCGAGACCGACCTCTACTACACCGGCGGCACCATCATCCTCGATCACGGCTATGGCGTGACGACGACCTACGCGCACCTATCCAAGGTGTCGGTGAAGGTCGGCCAGACGCTGCAGGCCGGCGAGCTGATCGGCGCCGTCGGCGCCACCGGCCGGGTCACCGGTCCCCACCTGCACTGGAACATCCACTGGTTCGACATGCGGATCGACCCTGCGCTCGTGGTTTCACCCGCGCCGGGGGGCTGAGCCGGGAGGCTAAGCCGTTCTTTTGCAGAATGCCGGGGCCTCGGCGGACTTCCAGGTTGAGGCTGTCTGAGAAATTCCGTTGTGCCGCCGCTGCCGCTAGGGCGCTAGGAACGGGTTGGTGGGTATGCGTCGCCGAGGCGGGAAGTTCTCCCCCAGGTAGTTGACAATCAGCGCGCGCAACTGCGCCTCCAAAGGCTCCATCTTCTGGCGCTCGACCATGTAGTCGATGGTCTGGCTCCACAGTTCCCGTGTCATGCCTTGCTGACGCACGATGGCGCTGCCGTGACACGCGGTGCAGACATAGAACGTCTCGTCGCGGCCGGGGCCTCCGGGCAGGACATCGGGCGTCTCGACCTCCGCTTCCTGCGCGAATGCGGGGGGCGCCACCAGCGCGGCGGCGGGCACTAGGCCCACCGCCGCTGTGCTCGCCACCAGAAACAGCGGCCGAATGCACGTCCGGATCACGCGACGAGTACGGCGACCCGGTTGACCGGATTGGCGCCGTACCCCTGCGGGTTCCAGTTGCCCGCCGCGTGGGGCTGCATCTTGCCGTCCTGATCGGTGGCGCGTGACCAGACCTCGAAATAGCCGGCGCTCGGCAGCGTCACGGCCGCTGTCCACCGCTGCCACGCATGGCGGTTGGCTGGCGCGCTGAGTTGCGCCGCCGTCCAGGAGGCGCCGAAATCAACCGACACCTGCACGGCCTGCACGGTCTTGTCGCCGGCCCACGCGGCGCCGCGCAGGTTGATCTGGCGGGTGTTGGCAGGCAGTTTGGCTCCATGTTCCGGGCTGGTTATGATCGAGCGCGCGGGCATGGACTCGAGAATCTGGGTGTCGGCCTCTGCGGCCTGCCCGCCGGGCACGATGGGTGTGCGCATGGTGCGGTAGGAGAATCCGCCCATGCCTTGACCGTCGTGTTCCTTGTCGCGAATCCAGATGCGCGTCAGCCACTTCTGTGACGTCGAGCCGGCCCAGCCCGGCACGATCAGGCGTGCCGGGCCGCCGTGGATGTTCGGCAGCGCCTCGCCGTTCATGCGGAAGGCGATGAGGGTGTCCTCGTCCATCGCTTTGGCGATGCGGATGCCGCGCGAAATGACCGGCGCGTCGGTACCCTGGAGGTTCTTGTCGGCACCATAGTGGCCCGTGTACACCGCGCTCGTCTTTAGGCTGGCGGCCTGAAGCACGTCGCGCAGGCGCACGCCGGTCCATTCGGCGCACCCCGCGGCACCGTTGCCCCACTGATTGCCGCGTGCCTCGGGAGTGAAGAAGGAGCGGCCGTTGCCGCCGCATTCCATCTGCAGTTTCAGCGTTACCGGCGTGAAGCGCTGCTGCAACTCGGCGACGGTGAGAGTGAGTGGCGTGTTGACCTCGCCATCGACAGTAATGCGCCAACTTGCCGGCGCGCCGAGTTGGTCAGGCGGCAGGCCGTTGTTGCGCACGAAGTATTTTGCCGTCGGCGTTACGTCGTCATCGAGCATGTGTTGCGGTGTCTCGGCGTTCAGCGGACGCTCCTGGATCACCAGAATCTCCGCCTTGCCAGGCATCTGCAGCGGCTTTGGTCCGGCCGGGGCGGCTGCTGGCGCGGCCGCTGGTGCCGCGGCCGGTGCGGCCTGAGCGAGGGCTGCCGGAATCAGGCCGGCCGGCATGTCGGCGGCAAAGGGAATCGCTCCGCCCACCGCCGCGGCCATGGCGCCCAGTCCTGCGCCCTTGAGGAAGCCGCGCCGCTCGATCCCGGTGCGTCGGCCGAATGTCAGCGCGTCGGCCCGCTCAGGATCATCTTGATAGAGTTCGGTCAGTCCGCGTTCGCGCGTTGCACTCATGGTGTCTTCCCTCCCGATGCGGGCGGCCAATTGGCTTTGAGCGCCCGATGCTCAAGTCTATTTTTGCGATTGGTACGTTAGCAATGTCTAATATACGAAATGGGGGATGCGGCGGCCTTGACCGATATTGACGCTCCTTGAGCGGCATGCTGGCGAGGCGGCGCGGCTCATGAAGTTGCTTGCCAACGAGCGGCGCCTCCTCATCCTGTGCAGGCTGCTGGAGGCGCGCGAGATTTCGGTGGGCCACCTCTCGGCCGCCGTCAGAATCGGACAGTCGGCCTTGTCGCAGCATCTCGCAAAGATGCGGCAGGAGGGGCTGGTTTCAACGCGCCGGGCAGCGCAGACGATCTATTACCGGGTCGCCGATCGTAACGTCGGCCGCATCGTTTCGGTACTGAAGCGCGTCTACTGTCCGTAAGCGTGCGCGGTCCGCGACTTGCCGGCCTGCGTACCTACTCCGGCCAGCGGCGATGCACCCACAGCCATTGCTCGGGGTGCTCGCGGATCCAACCTTCGAGCAACGCGTTGACGCGTTCCATGGTCGTGGCGACGTCGCGGGCGCGGTCGCCGGTGCGCGAGGCTTCGAGCGGCGGATAGAACGTGACGCGGAAGCGCGTGCCGCCGAGGCGCTCGCAGCGCGCCGGCACGATCGGCACGTCGTCGCGCACGGCGAACTGGGCGATGGCCGGCGCGGTCATCGCCGGGCGACCGAAGAACGGCACGGCGATGCCGTCGTTCATCTTCTGGTCAACCAGCATGGCGAAGTGGCGGCCCTCGCGCAGGCCCTCGATCAAGGTCTTGGCGGCGGAGCGGCCCTTGTTCTTGAACGCGCCCATCGGCGCGCGCCAGTACGCCATGACGCGGTTCAGCACCGGATTGTTGATCTCGCGGTAGATGATGGTCGCGTCGACGCCGCGCTGCTGCACCGCCATCGGCGGGATGTCCCACTGGCCGATGTGGCCGGCGAAGAAGATGGCGCCGCGCCCGCTCGCCTTGACGGCGTCGATGTGCTCGGCGCCGACCACCTCGACCGGACTATCGGGGGCGTAGCAGTCGATGGCGCGCAGGTGCGCGCTTTCCAGCGCCAGGCGGCCGACGTGGTCCCACATGGCGCGCAGGATGGCGCGTACCTCCTGCGGCGACTTGTCGGGAAACGCCCGCGCGAGGTTGCGCACCGCGATGCGCGAGCGCGCGGTGTAAGGCCCGATCGTGCGGGCCACTGCGCCGCCAATGCCGGACGCAACGCTCAGCGGCAGGCGCGCGCACAGCCACAGCAGTACCGCCGCACTCCACGCCTCGGCGTAGTTGATGACCAGGGCGCGGGCCCGGTACTTGCGGTCGGGGCCGGAATCGGGGACGGCGTCGCCCATCAGTGCACGATCGCTCCCAGGATGTGGCCGAGCGCCGCCCGACTGCCGAACGAGAGCGCGACGTCGAGCACTTCGATGCCGGAGGCGCCGTCGAGCCGCACCGCATCCTTGGCGGTCGTGACAAGGGTGGCGTTGGCGCGAGCGGCTTCGGCGCGCAGGCCGGCGATCTCGGCGACGCTAAAGCGGTGGTGGTCGCCAAACGCGTGGGTTGCGACGACCTTGCATCCGATCGCCGCCAGCAGGGCGAAGAACTTCTCCGGCCGGGCAATTCCGGCGAAGGCAACGACTGGCCTGTTGGCCAGGCGCGCGCGCGACTCGGGCGTCGCCTCTATCTCCGCTGCGAGGATAGGAATCGACGCAGTGAAGGGTGCCGCGCCGCCGATGACGACGGCCGCGGTCGCCCGCCCAAGGCCGTGGGCTGCTCTCTCGCGCAGCGGCCCGGCGGGCAGCAAGCGCCCGTTGCCGAAGCCATAGGCCGCATCGACCACGACCAGGGAAACGTCCTTGGCGAGTCCGGGGTTCTGGAAGCCATCGTCCAGCACCAGCATCGAGGCGCCCGCAGCGGTGGCCCGTTCGGCGGCGGCGGCGCGATCGCGGGCGACCCAGGTCGGCGCGATCCGCGCCAGCAGCAGCGCTTCGTCGCCGACCAGGCGGGCGTCGTGGTGGCCGAGATCGACGCGCATCGGTCCGACGGCACTGCCGCCGTAGCCGCGGGTGATGAAGTGGACGGCGGCGCCCTGGGCGCGCAGGTACCGGGCGACGGCGATGGCGGTAGGCGTCTTACCGGCGCCGCCCGCCACCAAGTTGCCGACGCAAACGACGGGAACGGACGCACGCTTCGGCTTCGCCATCCGCCAACGCAGGCGATGCGCCGTGCCGTAGACCCAGGCGGCCGGAGCCAGCACAGTCGCCGCCAGGGAGAATCGATCAGCGGGCGGACCCCAGAAGGCGGGGGCGCGCATCAGCCGGCGGCTCCGGCGGCGCGCCCTGCGGGCAACGGATCGGGCTCGACCGGCGCGTGGCCGGTCAAGCGGTCGGCGGTGTCGGTGGCGGCGGTGATGGCGGCTTCGATCTGCAGCTGCGCCGCCGCGCAGGCCGCGCGATCCGACTCGCGCGGAATGACGATCGGTTCGCCCCACACGAACACGCCGCGCGCGAACGGCAGCGGCAGCAGGAAGCGGTCCCACGAGTTGAGCAGGCGGCGGCGCGAGGTGCCGACGGCCATCGGGATCACCGGCACACCGGCGAGACGCGCGGCCGACACGATACCCTCGCTTCCCCGCATGCGCGGGCCGCGCGGGCCGTCAGGGCTGATGGCGACGTACGCTCCGTTGCGCAGCAGGCGCACGATCTCGCGCAACGCCTGGGCGCCTTCCCCTTCCTTCGATGAGCCGCGCACTGTGCCGATGCCGAATTGTCCCATTGTGCGCGTGATGAGCTCGCCGTCGCGGTGGCGCGAGATCAGCACGTGCATTGGATGCCGCCTGTCCCAGGCGAAGCACGGCATCAGCAGACGGCCGTGCCAGAAACCGAGAATGAACGGCTCGCCGCGATCCCAGTACCCTTGCGGAATGTCGCCATTGCGCACTTCCCAGCGGGACGTGCGGTAGACGAAGCGCATGTAGGCGGCGGCCATGCAGACGAGCCAGCCGCGCACCCACTCGTTGTCGAGCAGCCGCTTCTTGACGCTCATGCGCGGGCGGCGATGGCCCCAGGGGTTGCGTCGCCGGAGGGCGCGCCGTCGTCGGGGCCTTGGGCCGCGTACAGGCGCGCGTACAAGCCGCCACGCAGCAGCAGTTCGGTGTGACTGCCCGATTCGGCAATGCGCCCTTCGGCCAAGACGTGAATGACGTCCGCGTCGGCGACCGTGCTGAGGCGGTGCGCCACCACGATGGTCGTGCGGTTGCGCGCCAGACGCGACAGCGCCAGCTGCACATGGCGCTCGGACTCTGTGTCGAGGGCCGAGGTCGCCTCGTCGAGCAGCAGGATGGGGGCGTCCTTGAGCATGGCGCGGGCGATGGCGATGCGCTGGCGCTGGCCGCCGGACAGGAGCACGCCGGACTCGCCGACGATGGTGCCGTAGCCCTGCGGCAGGGCGGCGATGAAGTCGTGCGCCGCGGCGGCCCTGGCACAGGCAACGATCTCGTCTTCGCTCGCCGCCGCCCGGCCATAGGAGATGTTGGCGCGCACAGTGTCGTTGAACAGGCTGGCTTCCTGGCTCACCAGGGCGATCGAGGAGCGCAGGCTGGCGAGCGTCGCCTGGCGCACATCGGTGCCATCGATGCGCACCGCGCCGGCGCTCGTCTCATAGAAGCGCGGGATCAGGTTGATCAGGGTGGACTTGCCGGCGCCAGACGGGCCGACGATGGCGACCGTGCGCCCAGGCTCGGCGACGAAGGATACGCCGTCGAGGGCGCGGCGCCCGTCGTCATAGGTAAAGGTCACGTTGTCGAAGCGCACTTCGCCGCGGCGCACGGTCAGCGCGCGGGCGTCGGGCGCGTCAACGATGCTGGGTTCGACGTCGAGCAGGGCGAAGATGCGTTGCGCCGCGGCGAGGCCTTCCTGCAGCGCCGAGTTCAGGGTGGCGAGGCTCTTCATCGGCTGGTAGGCGAACAGCATCGCGGCGATGAACGAGAAGAACATGCCCGGCGTCGTCTCGCCGGCGATTACCTGCGATCCGCCGTACAGGACGATGAGGCCGACGGCGAGTCCGCCCAGGGTTTCCATGAGCGGAGCGGCTGCGGCGCGGTTGCGCACCATTTCGTTCCACGCCGACAGGCGGGCGCCGATGGCCCGCGATGCGCGCTCGACCTCGTACGCCTCGCGGCTGTTGGCCTTGACGTGGCGCATGCCCTGAATGGTCTCGGACAGCATGGCCGCGAAGTTTCCGGTGCGCTCCAGCATCGTGCGCGACGCGTTGCGCATGCGCTTGCCGAGCAGCCGAATGGGAATGAGCGCCGCCGGGAAGACGATGAAGGCGATCAGCGCCAGTTCCCAATTGCGCACGAACATCAACCCGAGCAGGAAGACGAGCATCAGGATGTCTTTCGCCATGCCGGTGATGGCGCGCGCCACCGCGTTGCGCAGCAGGTCTGCGTCCTGCAGGAAGTTCGACACCAGCTTGCCGGACGTTTCGCGGTGCAGGTAGGCGAGATCGGCGCGCATCAGGTGCGCGACCATCTCGACCTGCACCTCGGCGACGATGCGCTGCCCGGCAACACCCATCAAGGTGGCCTGGCCGTAGTTGGCGACGCCGTTGATCACCGAGACGACGACCACGGCGGCCGGGATCAGCAGCAGCATGGAGCGGTTGTGGTTGAGGAACACCTCGTCCAGCACCGGCTGGATCAGCCAGGCGTTGGTCGCGGTTGCGGCCGCGACGATCGCCATGCAGGCGGCGGCGAGCGCCAGGCGTTCCCAGTGCTTGCGCACATGCTGCTGCACCAGGCGGCGCAATAGTGTCGCCGAAGATGCGTCGGCCAAAAGGGGCGTTTCAGGTGCCAAGTCGGTTATGCGCGCCATGTGGGGAAAGCCGCGCGAATCCTAGCATGTCATGCCGCGGCCGGGGTGGGCCCTCAGCCGGCGCCGGCGGCGAAGCGTTCCGTCAGGGGACCGTGCAGCGTTGTCGTGGCCGCAATGACCCTGTGGTGGCGGGTCGTGGGCCGGTTGTAGGCGATTGCGCTGCCATCGCTGTTGGTCACCCGGCCGCCCGCGGCGCGCACCAGGGCATCGGCGGCGGCGATGTCCCAGTCGCAGGTCGGCGACATGGCGATCGCGGCGTCGTACTGGCCGGCCGCCACCAGGGCCATGCGGTAGGCGATAGAGTGGACCGTAAAAAACTCGCAGCCCTGCAGCGGCCCGCACGCCTTCTCGACGGCGGCGCGGCTGCCCAGGATGTGCGCGTCGGCCAAGGTGCGTCCGCTCGGCTTGGGTGCCAGCTTGCCGTTGACCCGCACGCGGCCGCCCTCGCATGCGGCAAAGACTTCGCCGGTGGCGGGATTGCAGACGACACCGGCCACGGGCCGGCCGTCCTGCACCAGTCCGGCGGCGATGGCGAACTCCGGATGGTGGCGCACGAACGCGCGCGTGCCGTCGATCGGATCGACCATCCACACGCGGGCGTGGGTCAGGCGGCTGCCGTCGTCCGGTGTCTCCTCCGACAGCCAGCCGTAGTCGGGGCGGGCCTTCATCAGGCGCTTCTTCAACAGTGCATCGACCGCAAGGTCGGCATCGGTCACCGGATTGCCCGGTGCCTTCTCCCACACCTTGGCGCCGCGCTCGAAGTAGCGCTTGGCGATCACCGCCGCTTCGGCGACGGAGTCCTGCAGCAGCTGAAAGTCTTCGCGCAGTCGTTGGGACGGCATGCTAGCGGCCCGCGATGGTCATGCCGTCGATGCGCAGCGTCGGCGCATCGGTGCCGTAGCGGAACACCAGGTCGTTGGCGGGCGCCAATGTGCGGAACATGTCGCGCAGGTTGCCGGCGATGGTGAATTCGGCGATCGGTGCGGTGATCTGGCCGTCCTCAATCAGGAAACCGGCGGCGCCCAGGCTGTAGTCGCCGGTGATGATGTCGACGCCCGAACCGTAGGTGTTGGTGACGTAGACGCCGCGGCCAATGTCGGCCATCAGCTCGGCCGGCGTGACTTTGCCCGGTTCCATGTACAGATTGCTGGTTGCCGGCCCGGGCGGCGAGCCGATGCCGCGATTGGCGTGGCCCGTGCTCTTCAATCCGAGCTGTTGAGCGTCCGACGTCGACAGAATCCAGGTCTTCAGCACGCCCTTGTCGACCAAGGTCATCTTGTGCGTCGCCACGCCTTCGGCGTCGAACGGGCGCGAGCCCATGCCGCGCAGGCGGTGGGGATCGTCAACCACCGTGACGGCCGCAGAAAAAATGGCGTTGCCCATCTCTTTGCGCAGGAAGCTGGTGCCGCGGGCGATCGCCGCGCCGTTGATGGCGGCGGACAGGATGCCGAGCATGCCATTCGACACACGCGGCTCGAACACCACCGGCATCTGATCCGATTCGAGCTTGCGCGGATTGAGCCGGCGCACGGCGCGCTCGCCGGCCTCGCGGCCGATCTTGGCGGCCGATTCCAGGTCGCTGGTGTAGCGGGCGGTGGAGAACGCGTAGTCCGTCTCCATGGATGTCCCGCTGCCTGCCACCACAGCGACTCCAACGTCGATGCCGGAGGACATGGCGTGACCGACAAATCCGTCGCTGGTCACCAGCACCAGTCCGCCGCGGCCCCAACTGGCGCTGGCGCCGTTCGAATTGGTGACGCCCGCCACCGCGCGCGCCGCGTCCTCGGCCTCGGCGGCGCGGGCATAGAGTTCCTCGCCGCCGGGTTCGTGCGTGTCGAGCAGGTCGAGGTCGGGATAGGTGCGCGCCAACAGGTTGGGGTCGGCCAGGCCGCAGTACGGTTCCTCCGGCGTCTCCCGCGCCATGGCCAGCACGCGATCGAGCAGGGTGTTCAGCGCGTCGGGCGACAGGTCGTTGGACGACGCCATCGCCTGGCGCTTGCCGAAGAACACGCGCAGGCCGGCCTCGCGGCCTTCCGAGCGCACCAGGTCTTCGCGTGTGCCCAGGCGCTGGCTGACCGACATCGAGGCGCCCTCGACCAGCATCGCCTCAGCCGCGGAGGCGCCGCGTAGCTTGGCCCGCGCCACCAGGGCGGTGAATGCTTCGATGGGCGGCGTGTTGCCGCGTCCGGCGGCGCTCACTTGCCCGCTACGGTCATGCCGTCGATGCGCAGCGTTGGGGCATTGCTGCCGTAGCGGAACTCAAGATCGCTGGCCGGGCGCACGGCGCGGAACATATCGCGCAGGTTGCCGGCGATGGTGAACTCGGAGATCGCTGCCGTCCGCTTGCCGTTCTCGATCAGGAATCCCGACGCGCCGCGGCTGTAGTCGCCGGTCACCATGTTGACGCCGAAACCGATCAGGTCGGTGAGGAACACGCCGAGCTTGATATCGGCCATCAGCTCGTCCGGCGTTACTTCGCTGGGCTCCATGTACAGGTTGCTGGGCGACGGCGACGGCGGCGAGCCGAGGCCGCGCGCCGCGTGACCGGTGGTGCGCAATCCGAGCTGCTTGGCGGAGGCGCTCGACAAGAGCCAGGTCTTCAGCACGCCGTCTTCGATCAGCGCCATGTTCTTGGTTGCGACACCCTCGGCGTCGAACGGCCGGCTGCCGAGACCGCGCAGGCGGTGCGGGTCGTCGACGATCGTCACGTCATTGCCGAACACTTCATTGCCCAGATCCTTGCGCAGAAAGCTGGTGCCGCGCGCGATGGACGGACCGTTGATGGCGCCGATCAGGTGGCCCAGGATGCTGTTCGACAGGCGCGGCTCGAACACCACCGGCACGCTCATCGAATCGAGTTTGCGCGGGTTGAGGCGCTTCACTGCGCGCTCGCCGGCTTCCTTGCCGATGTCGGCGTTGCCTTCGAGGTCTTCCTCGTAGCGCGCGCGGGTGGAGGCGTGGTCGGTCTCCATGCCGGTGCCGGTGCCGGCGACCACCGATACGCCGCCGGAAAACATCGAGCCCGCTGTGGTGCCGACGAAGCCGTCAGACGTCACCAGCGTGTTCTCGCCGCGACGCCAGCTGGCGCCGGCGCCTTCGGAATTGCTGACGCCCTTCACCGCGCGGGCGGCGTCTTCGATCTCGGCGGCGCGCTCATACAACTGATCGCCGGTCACCTCGGTTGGATCGAGCAGGTCGAGGCGCGGCAGGTGGCGCGCCAGCAACATCGGCTCGGCCAGGCCGCAATACGGCTCCTCAGGTGCCGCGCGCGCCATCGACAGGGCGCGATCGAGCAACGTCTCCAACGTCGCCGGCGTCGTGTCGCTGGTGGACACCATCGCCTGGCGCTGGCCGACGAACACCCGCAGACCGACGTCGCGGCCCTCGGAGCGGCCGAGGTTCTCGCGCTCGCCCAGGCGCTGGCTGACCGACATCGATACGTGGTCCACCAGCATGGCTTCGGCCGCCGTCGCACCTTTGCGCTTGGCCCGTGCCACCAACTCGGTGAGGACCTCGACCGCCTGCGTGCCGGATTTCTCGACTGCGCCCATGACCGATACCTGAAGGAACGCGGCCGCCAAGGCCGCGAAGTTTGACGTGCCGCTGCCTCACTATATGGGGCGCCCGGGTACCGGCGCCAGGACGGCCGTGGCGGCCCGATTCCGGCCTTCGTAGTCGCCCGGATAGCGGTCAAGCCCGCGAGGGGCATAGGGTCCCCGGCATGAAAGTCACACCGGCCCTCCGCGTCCTCTTCGCCGCCGTGCCCCTCGTCGCCGTTGCTCAGTTGGCCGTGGCTCAGGAGGCATCCTTCACTCTGTATTGCGGCGCGTGCCACACGTCTGCTGCTGTTGCTGCCCTGGTAGCGAAGCAGCCGGTAGGACAGCGCGCCGAGTATCTCTCGACGCGAATCCTGGCGCGTCACGCGCCGGTTGCCGCGGAGAGTCGTCCGGGGATGGTCGAATACCTCCTGGCCGCAGCGCCCGCAGCAGCGCCCTTAAGTTCGGCCCCTTAGTTCGTCTTCGGTTCGCACATCGCGGCGCTCACCTCCCACAGGCGCTCGGCCAGGGAGTCGTCCTGCGCCGAGGGCGAGGTCGGCGCCAGGTGGCGGCGCTTGTAGTAGCCGCCCGACTGACCCTCCGCCTCGGGTGCGGCAGCCAGCCACACCGGAGTGTCGGCACAACGCGCCGGTGTCTGCAGGAACAGCCGAAGGAGCGGTGCGTAGAACCAAGAGCCGGGACCCTCGCGCCAGATGTCGGTGGCGGCAACACCGGGGTGGCAGCACGTCGCCGTCACGGTCGAGCCTATCAGACGTCGCGCCAATGCGCGTGTGAACAGGACGTTGGCGAGCTTGGACCGCGAATATGCCTCCCATGCAGAGTACGCGCGCTCATGCTGCCGGTCGTCGAAGTCCATGCGTCCGCGCCAGTGTGCGCCGGACGCGACGGTGACGATGCGCGCGCGCGGCGCCATCTTCAGACGCGGCAGCAGCAGGTGGGTCAGCAGGAACGGCGCCAAGTGGTTGACGGCGAACGTCATCTCGAAGCCGTCGTGGGTGACACGCCGCCGCCCCACGGCAGTGCCGGCGTTGTTCACCAGAATATCGACGTGCGGGTAGCGGTCGGCGAGTTCGGCAGCCAGATGCCGCACGTTGGCCACCACCGCGAAATCGGCATGAAACGCCTCGGCCGTGCCGCCGCCGTGCTCGATGCGCGCACACGCGTCATGGGTGCGCTCGAAGTTGCGACCGACGACGGCGACGCTTGCACCCAAGCGCGCCAGGCCGAGAGCGATCTCCGTGCCGATCCCGGCCGATGCCCCCGTGACGACAGCAATCTTGCCCGCGAGCCAGAGGGGGCTGCCGGTCATTTCCAGATCGGCGTTCCGCTTCCGGGCAGTCCCAGGCGCGGCCACTTCTCCGTGACGGTGCGAACGACGGCCTCGTCCATGCGGATCGGCGTGCCCCAGGTGCGGTGGGTTTCGGGCGGCAGCTTGGTGGTGGCGTCGAGGCCGATCTTGCCGCCCAGGCCTGAGTCAGGGCTGGCGAAGTCGAGGTAGTCGATGGCGGTGTGCTCGATGACCATGATGTCGCGGGCGGGATCCATGTTCACCGACACCGCCCACATGACGTCCTTCCAGTCGCGCACGTTGATGCTCTCGTCCACCACGATGATCCACTTGGTGTAGAGGAATTGGCGCAGGTATGACCACACGCCCATCATGATGCGGCGCGCTTGGCCGGCGTAGCGCTTCTTGATCGAGACGACGGCGATGCGATAGCTGCACGCCTCGGGTGGCAGCCAGAAGTCAATAATGTCGGGGAACTGCTGCTGCAGCAGCGGAATGAATACCTCGTTCAGCGCGGCGCCCAGCACGCTGGGCTCATCCGGCGGCCGGCCGGTGAAGGTGGACAGGTAGATCGGCTGCTTGCGCATGGTGATCGCCGATACGGTGAACACCGGGAACGGCTCGACCGAGTTGTAGAAGCCGGTGTGGTCGCCGTACGGACCTTCGTCGCGATAGTCCTCCAGCGACACGTGGCCCTCGATTACGATCTCGGCTTCGGCCGGCACCTTGAGCGGCACCGTCTTGCAGTCCACCAGGTCGACGCGCGCGCCCCGGAGCAGTCCGGCGAACTGGTATTCGGACATGGTGTCGGGCACCGGCGTCACCGCCGCCAAAATGGTGCCCGGATCGGCGCCGATGACGGCGGCGGCCGGCAGGGGTTCGCGCTTGGCCTGCTTCCAACGGTCGTGGTGCTGGGCGCCGCCGCGATGCTTGAGCCAGCGCATCATCGTTGTGCGCTTGTCCACTAGCTGCATGCGGTAGATGCCGAGGTTGAACGAATCCTCTGCCGAATCGCTCGGACCCTTGGTCACGACCAGCGGCCAGGTGATGACCGGTGCCGGTTCGTTGGGCCAGCAGGTCTGCACCGGCAGGCGATGTAGATCGATGTCGTCGCCGGTCAGCACGACTTCCTGGCACGGTGCCGATCCCTTGCGGGTGCTGGGGCGCATCGCCATCGCCTGGCGCACGATCGGCAACATATCGATCGCTTCGCGCCAGCCGGACGGCGGCTCGGGTTGGCGCAGGAAGGCGAGTGTTTCACCCAACGCGCGCAAGTCTTTGGGTTCGCGCTCCATGCCCCACGCCACCCGCTCGATGGTGCCGAACAGGTTCACCAGCACCGGCATCTCAGACCGCGCGCCGTCGGCCTTCACGGGGTTTTCGAACATGACGGCGGGGCCGCCTTCGGCGAGCAGACGCGTCTGGATCTCGGTCATCTCGAGCACGGTGGATACCGGCTCGCGCACGCGCACGAGCCGTCCAGTGCTTTCAAGGCGCGCGATGAAGTCGCGTAGCGAGGCGTAGGCCATGCGCGCTACCGGCTCATCATGAAGCCGCCAAACATGTTGGCGACGACGATGGCGGCGAACACCAAAATGCCGAACGTGTGGTTGGAGCGGAACTTGGACAGGGCATCGGCGGAGTCATTTGGTCTGAGGTCGGCGACTTGCCAGGCGAGGTGCATGCCGGCAGCGATGGCCAGCGCGGCGAAGGGCAGGGTGGGCACGCGCGCGAGCCATGCGGCGAGGCAGATGCACACGAACGCGAAGGCGTAGAACGCGGCGAGCCAGCGCTTCACGTTGGCGCCGAACTTGAGCGCGGTGGACTTCAGGCCGAGCATCTGGTCGTCCTCGACGTCCTGAAGCGCGTAGATGGTGTCGTAGCCGATCACCCATGCGACGCAACCGGCATAGAGCACGAGCGGCGCCCAGCCGATCTCGCCGGTGAACGCGGCCCACCCCATCAGCGCCCCCCACGAGAACGCGAGGCCCAGGACCGCCTGCGGCCAGAACGTCACGCGCTTGGCGAACGGATAGAGTGCGACGATCACCATCGACACGAAGCCGAGGCCGATGGCGAAGCGGTCAAAGCTGAGCAGCACCGCGAGTCCGACGAGCAGCAGCGCGAACAGGAGCGTCGCGGCGCCGCGCAGCGTCACCGCGCCGGATGCCAGCGGCCGCGTCGCCGTGCGGGCGACCTGTGCGTCGATGTCGCGGTCGATGATGTCGTTCCACACGCAGCCCGCCGCGCGCATGGCGAATGCGCCGATCAGGAACAGCACCAGCAGGATCGGGTCGGGCAGGCCCTCGCCGTTGGCGCCGGCGCCGGTCACCGCCCAGCGCCAACCGGTCGGCGCTTCGCGCGCCGCCAACGCCACCGACCAGAAGCACGGCCACAACAGTAGCCATGCGCCGATGGGCCGATCGAGCCGCGCCAGGCGCAGGTAAGGGCGAGCCGGCCGTGGCGCGACCGTATCGACCCAGTTGCCGGCCGTGGCGTCGACCGCCGGCGCATCACGCGGGGTCGCGGCCAGGGCGGTTTCCTTCTGCCGGTCCATGGGGGTATGTGTAGCGGGAACGGACCCGCCCCTCAAACGAGGCTGGTGGTCCTGCGAAAGGGGCAGAAGCTCTGGGGACGCGTGGCGCCTGGTTGAGATTCGGCGCCCCCGCTCCCACGTTACAGCCGGGCCGCTGCCATTCCCGGCACCATCGCCTGCGACGGAGCGCGTTCCGCGCTTCGTGCCTCGCACCAAAGGATCAGTACGGTATGGGAGTCCTGCAGGCACTGTCGCCGCCCGTCGAGAGCAAGGACGACCTCGTCCAGCACCTCGCCGCCGGCTCCAAGCCGCGCGAGAAGTGGCGCATCGGTACCGAGCACGAGAAGTTTGCCTTCCGCACCAAGGACCTCACGCCGCTGCCCTATGAAGGGGACGACGGCGTTTCCGCCATCCTCGACGGACTGGTAGAGCGCTACGGTTGGCGCCCGGTGCGCGAGCGCGGCAACACCATCGCGCTGTCGTTCGGACAACAAACCGTCACTCTGGAGCCCGGCGGACAACTTGAACTTGGCGGCTCGCCGCTCGCAACCATCCACGAGACCTGCGTCGAGGTGAATACCCACCTGCGCCAGGTGAAGGCGATCGGCGACGACCTTGGCGTCGCGTTCCTCGGCGTCGGCTTCCAGCCCAAGTGGAAGCTCGCCGACATTCCGGTCATGCCGAAGCAACGCTACGGCGTCATGCGCAACTACATGCCGACCAAGGGCACCCACGGCCTCGACATGATGTTCCGCACCAGCACGGTGCAGGTGAACCTCGATTTCGAGTCGGAAGCCGACATGGTGAAGAAGCTGCGCGTCTCGTTGGCGCTGCAGCCGGTAGCGACGGCGCTGTTCGCCAGCTCGCCGTTCACCGAAGGCAAGCCCAACGGCTACCAAAGCTTCCGCGCCCACATCTGGCAGCACACCGACAACGACCGCACCGGCATTCCTGCCTTCGTTTTCGAAGACGGCATGAGCTTCGAGCGCTACACCGATTGGGCGCTGACCGTGCCGATGTACTTTGTCGTGCGCAACAGCACCTACATGCCGGTGCACAAGCAGACCTTCGCCGACTTCATGCAGGGCCGCCTCGACATCCTGCCGGGCGAGCGGCCCACCAAAGAAGACTGGGTGACGCACCTCACCACGCTGTTCCCCGAGGTGCGCTTGAAGCAGTACCTGGAAATGCGCGGCTGCGACGGTGGCCCGTGGACGCGCTTGTGCGCGCTGCCCGCCCTGTGGGCCGGCATTCTCTACAACCCGGTCGCGCTCGAAGCCGCGTGGGACTTGGTCAAGAACTGGACCCAGACGGAGCGCGAGGCGATGTACCGCGCCGTGCCGAAGCATGGGCTCGCCGCGCCGGCGCCCGGTGGCCGCAAGGTGCTCGATCTGGCGCGCGAAGTGGTGATGATCGCCGAGGACGGACTGCACGGACGCGGCTGCTGCAGCCACAAGGGCCGCGACGAGTGCATCTACCTTGAGCCGCTCAAGGAAATCGCCGCAACGGGGCGCACCGCCGCCACCATCCTGTTGGAGAAGTTCCACGGCGAGTGGGGCGGCTCGGTCGATCCGCTGTTCCGCGAGTACGCCTACTAGCGCATGAACGGCGCGCCGAACTGGATCAGCGATCCGAGCGACGGCACCGCCAAGCGCGGCGCCTCGGTGTGCTACGTCGTCACCGACATCGAGACGGATGGGCCGGCGCCGGGCAAGAACTCAATGCTCAGCTTCGCCTGCGTGGCGGTGGACGAGCAGGGTGTCGCGTTCGATCAATTCGAGGCATGCTTGGCGCCGCTCGACGGCGCCGCTCCCAACCCCGACACCCTGGCGTGGTTGAAGAGCCAGCCGGCCGTGTGGGCCGATCTGACGCGCAACCCGCGCCCCGCCGTAGAGGCAATGGCGGCCTTCGCCAACTGGGTGCGCCGACTGCCGCACGAGCCGGTGTTCACCTCGCACCCGCTGGTGTTCGACGGCTACTGGATCGACTGGTACATGCGCACCTTCCTGGGCCTGCGCATGGACCGCGGTCCCTACGGCGGCGAGCGCCTATTCTTCGGCGCCGGTCTTGACCTGCCCAGTCTGATCATGGGCGTCATGGGATGGCCGTACGCGCGTTGCCGCCGTCCCAACTACCCGCTCGAATGGTTCGGCGGTCACCCGCATAGTCACCGTGCCATGGACGACGCGTCCGGCTACGCGGCCATCCTCACCGAGATGCTGCGCCGCATCCGTGCCCGCCAACAGGTATCAGTCTGATCTCCTCCGACGAGTTCATCCGCGCCCACACACTGGTGTCGAATCCGCCGCTAGTTCCCGAAGTGCAGCTCTACATGGCGACCGAGATCACGCCGCTATGGCAGGACATCGAGGCCTGGCTCGGCCAGCCCAACATTGCGCCCCCCTACTGGGCGTTCTGCTGGCCGGGCGGGCAGGCGCTGACGCGCTATCTGCTCGACCACGCCCACGTGACGAAGGGCAAGCGCGTGCTTGACCTTGCTTCGGGCTGCGGCATTTCGGCGATCGTCAGCGCGCGCAACGCCGAACGCGTTGACGCCAGCGACATCGACGCCTTGGCTGGCGCCGCCATCACCATGAACGCTGCACTCAATCACGTGTCAGTGGATGTGTTGATCGAGGACGTCACCGATCGCGACCACGGCGCGTGGAACCTGATCATGGCCGGCGACATTTGCTACGAGAAGCCGATGACCGATCGCGTCTTCCCGTGGCTGCAGCGCGCCGCGGCCGGCGGTGCCACCGTGCTCATGGCCGATCCTGGCCGCGACTACCTGCCGCGCGAAGGCCTGCACGAGGTCGCGCGCTACGTTGTGCCCACAAGCGTAGACCTCGAACGCGGCGAACTGCGCGACACGATGGTCTATCGGGTGATCTGAGTCGCGGACGCTGGATTGCGTCGCTTCGCTCGCAATGACGAAACAAAAGTCGTCATTGCGAGGAGCGCAGCGACGAAGCAATCCAGGGGGTGCGGTCGCCGCTGGCTACCGCCCCATCCCGCCGGCTGACGCGTCGATTCCCTTTGCCGCCGCGCGTGCCGTGGCGGTGCCGCCGACCGTCAGGCCGTTGATCAGCAGCGTAGGCTGGCCGAGGTTGACCGGCACGCTCTGGCCGCTCTTGCCGCAGGTGCCGATGCCGGGGTCGAGCTTGAAGTCGTTGCCGATGGCGGCGACGCGCGTCAGCACGTCGGGACCGTTGCCGATCAGCGTCGCGCCCTTGATCGGCGCGCCGACCTTGCCGTTACGGATGCGGTACGCCTCGGTGCAGCTGAACACGAACTTGCCCGACACGATGTCCACTTGGCCGCCGCCGAACGCTGTGGCGTAGATGCCGTCTTTCACGGACTCGAGGATCTCGCCCGGGTCGCGTGAGCCGCCTTCCATGAAGGTGTTGGTCATGCGCGGCATCGGCATCGAGGCGAAGTCCTGGCGCCGTCCGTTGCCGGTCGGCTTCAGGCCCATCAGGCGCGCGTTCATGCGGTCCTGCATGTAGCCCACCAGGATGCCGTCGTCGATCAGCACGTTGCGCTGCGTCGGTGTGCCCTCGTCGTCCACCGACAGTGCGCCGCGCTGGTTCAGAAGCGTGCCGTCGTCCACGACGGTGACGCCCTTGGCTGCCACGCGCTGGCCCATCAGGCCGGAGAACGCGCTGGTCTTCTTGCGGTTGAAGTCGCCTTCCAGGCCGTGGCCGACCGCTTCATGCAGCAGCACGCCGCACCAGCCGGGTCCCAGCACGACGTCCATCTCGCCGGCGGGCGCCGGCTCGGAGTCGAGGTTGACGATGGCCTGGCGCAACGCCTCGTCGACGTCGCTCTTCCACAGGTTGGGCGTGATGAACTTCAGGTACGCGGCGCGGCCGCCGGCGCCGTTGGTGCCGGTCTCCTGGCGGTCGCCCTGTTCGACGACGATCGAGATCGAGATGCGCACCAGCGGGCGAATGTCGGCGACGCGCAGGCCACCGGCGCGCACGATCTCGACCACCTGCCAGCTCGCCGCCAGACCGGTCGACACCTGTTTGACGCGCGGATCCTTGGCGCGTGCGTAAGCGTCGATGTCCTGCAGCAGCTTCACCTTGTCGCCGAATGCGACTTCGTCGAGCGGATTGCTGTCGCCGTACATGGCACGGTTGGTGCCGCGCGGCGCGTCGGAGTACGAGCCGCTGCGGCCGGTCTTGACGCTGTTGATGGCGGCGGCCCCGCGCTTCATCGCCGCTTCGGACATGTCCGAGGCGTGGGCATAGCCGGTCGATTCGCCGACCACGGCACGCAGACCGAAACCCTGGGAGGTGTCGAAGGTCGCCGCCTTCAGGCGCCCGTCGTCCCACGCGAAGCTCTCCGACTGGCGGTATTCCAGGAACAGCTCGCCGTCGTCGGTGCCCTTGAGCGAGTCATCGACGATGGCCTGGACCTTGCCCTGATCGAGGCCGGTGCGGCGGAACAGCAGGTCCTCGGCCTTGGCGAGGTCGGCCATGTTTGTCGGCTCCTGGAACTACGGGTGGGGTGGATGCTGACGACAAAGATAGGCATTCGCTGCCGCCGTTGCCACGTCCGGGCATCAGAGTCGCGGTTGTACCGCCAGCCCGGCAGTGCAACCGCCGCCGTGGCCTTATGCGACACTATGTCGCATAAGGTAAATGCTTTGAATCTCCTCAATTTTTCGGCGTTCAAGGGGGGGGTGCGGTGCGGGCCCGCGGCGCTGCGACATTTGGGAAAGTGGTGCCAGGAGTGTGAACCCTGATGTAGTGTCGTCACAATCCGCAGAGCGCCCAAAAAAAGGTGCGTCTATGGGTGGGGTGTTGACGTGTTCGTGAGGTCCCTGGCGGGGACCGCGAGAACGGTCGGCGAGGGGCTCAATCGGCCGATTCTTGGCCGGTCGATGCGGAGCAATCTTGAGAGGGGCGTTGATGATGATGGTTCGTAAGGCAGCAGTCGCCGTTGTCGGCGTACTGGCCGCGATGCTGGCTATGGCTGCGCCGGTATCGGCACAAGTTTATGGCCAGCCGGTGCCCTGGCAGATGAATTTCCAGCATGCCGCGACGCCGACGATGGCGGAGGTGATCAACTTCCACACGTTCCTGACCTGGCTGATCACGGCCATCTCGGTGTTCGTGCTGGCGCTGCTGCTCTACATTATGTGGCGCTTCAACGCGAAGGCCAACCCGGTTCCCTCCAAGAACACCCACAACACGGTTCTTGAGGTGGTGTGGACGGTGGTCCCGGTCGCCATCCTGGTGATCATGGCGATCCCATCGTTCCGCCTTCTCTACAAGATGGATGTCATCCCCGACGCCGCCAAGGTGCGCGAGTGGTACCCCGACGTGAACGTCGCCGGCACGCTTGACATCAAGGCCACCGGCGTTCAGTGGAACTGGTCATACGAGTATCCCAACGAGCGCATCAAGTTCGACGCGTTCTGCGCCAACTGCTTCCCTGGCGATCCGGTGAGCCCCACTTCACCGCGCCTGCTTGAGACGGACAACCACGTCGTCGTTCCGGTCAACACGCTGGTTCGCGTGCTCCTCGGTGCACAGGACGTCATTCACGCCTGGGCAATGCCGGCGTTCGGCGTCAAGCAGGACGCCGTGCCGGGCCGCGCCAATGAGACTTGGTTCATCGCCATCCGCGAGGGCACCTTCTTCGGTCAGTGCTCCGAGCTGTGTGGCCAGGGCCATGGCTTCATGCCGATCACGGTCGAGGTCGTGTCCAAGACACGCTACGACCAGTGGGTTGTGCAGAAGCGGGCCGAGATCGAGACCAAGAGCGGCGTCAAGTTCGCCGCCAACTAACGACACCGAGACTTAGGGGCGAGGGACAACGATCATGAGCGCACAAGGCGCAGCGCACGCAGACGACGCACACGCGCATCACGGCCCGACGGGCTGGCAGCGGTGGGCGTACTCCACGAACCACAAAGACATCGGCACGATGTACCTCATCTTCGCCACGGTGTTTGGCATCGTCGGCGGCCTGATCTCCGTGCTGATCCGCATGGAGTTGCAGGATCCGGGAATGCAGGTTCTCGCCGAGGGCGACTACCAGCAGTTCAACGTCTTCACGACGGCTCACGGCCTGATCATGGTGTTCTTCCTGATTATGCCGGCGCTCATCGGTGGCTTCGGCAACTGGATGATCCCGTTGATGATCGGCGCGCCGGATATGGCGTTCCCGCGCCTCAACAACATGAGCTTCTGGTTCATGATTCCGTCCGCGATGCTGCTGGTGGGTTCCGCGCTCGTAGGCGACGGCGCCGGCACGGGTTGGACCGTGTATGCGCCGCTGTCGACCGTCGGTCAGCCTGGACCGTCCGTCGATATGGCGATCCTGGCGCTCCACCTCGCGGGCGCCTCGTCGATCCTTTCGTCGATCAACTTCATCACGACGATCTTCAATATGCGCGCGCCGGGCATGACCCTGCACCGCATGCCGCTGTTCGTCTGGTCGCAGTTGGTGACGACCTTCCTGCTGCTGCTGTCGCTGCCGGTTCTGGCGGGCGCCATCACCATGCTGCTCACCGACCGCAACTTCGGCACGGCGTTCTACGACGCGTCGCGCGGTGGTGACGTGCTGCTGTACCAGCACCTGTTCTGGTTCTTCGGCCACCCCGAGGTGTACGTCCTCGTGCTGCCGGCGTTCGGCATCATCAGCCACGTCGTCTCGACGTTCTCGAAGAAGCCGATCTTCGGCTACCTCGGCATGGCCTACGCGATGGTCGCCATCGGCGCGGTCGGCTTCATCGTGTGGGCGCACCACATGTATACGGCCGGCATGAGCGTCGACACCGAGGCCTACTTCCTGGCTGCGACGCTCGTCATCGCGGTTCCAACCGGCGTCAAGATCTTCAGCTGGCTGGCCACCATGTGGGGCGGCTCGATCGAGTTCAAGACGCCGATGCTGTGGGCCGTGGGCATGATCTTCATGTTCACCGTCGGTGGCGTGACGGGTGTCGTGCTGGCGAACTCGCCAATCACCACCGCGTTCCACGACACGTACTACGTGGTGGGTCACTTCCACTACGTCATGGCGATGGGCGCACTCTTCGGCATCTTCGCCGGCTGGTACTACTGGATCGGCAAGATGAGCGGCCGCCAGTACAACGAGACGTTGGGCAAGTGGCACTTCTGGCTGACCATGGTCGGCGTCAACCTGACGTTCTTCCCGATGCACTTCTCGGGTCTGGCCGGCATGCCGCGTCGCATCCCGGACTATCCCGACGCGTTCTCGGGCTGGAACTACGTCTCGTCGATCGGCTCCTACATTGGCTTCGCCGCGGCTCTCTTGTTCGTCTACATCGCGATCAAGACCATCACGAGCGGCCAGCGCGTCGGCGCCAACTACTGGGGTGAGGGTGCAACCACGCTGGAGTGGACGGTCGACTCGCCCGCTCCGCACCACACCCACGAGACGATGCCGCAGATCCATTAACCGGCATCCGTTAGTAGTGTGATGAGTACCGCTCCGATCTCCGGAGTGACTGTTGCCCCAGGCGTCGCCCCCCAAGGATGGGTGGGCGACGCCTCGGTGGGCGACTATTTCGCGCTGCTCAAGCCGCGCGTCATGAGCTTGGTGGTGTTTACCGCCGTTGCCGGGCTCGTCGTGGCGCCCGGCTCGATCCACCCGATCTTGGGATTGGTTGCCATCCTGTGCATCGCCGTGGGCGCTGGCGCCTCGGGTGCGTTGAACATGTGGTACGACGCCGACCTCGACGCACGCATGGAGCGCACGAAGAACCGGCCCATTCCGTCGGGCCGCGTGCCGCGCGGCGACGCGCTGGTGATGGGCCTCGGACTGTCGGCAGGCGCCGTCGGCGTGCTCGGCTTTGCCATCGACTGGACCGCCGCGGCGCTGCTCGCCTTTACGATCTTCTTCTACGCCGTGATCTACACCGCCTGGCTCAAGCGCCGCACGCCGCAGAACATCGTCATCGGCGGTGCCGCCGGCGCGTTCCCGCCGATGATCGGCTGGGTCGCCGCGACCCATTCGATCGACCTTGGCGCCGTGATTCTGTTCCTCATCATCTTCCTGTGGACGCCGCCCCACTTCTGGGCGCTGGCACTGCTCAAGAGCGAGGAATACGCCAAGAACGGCATTCCGATGATGCCGGTCGTCAAGGGCCCCGCGCGCACCAAGAACGAGATGATGGTTTACAGCGTGCTGTTGGCGATCGTCGGCGCGGCGCCGTGGTACATCGGCCTCGCCAGCATCTTCTACGGCATCGCCGCGGGCCTCCTTGGCCTGGCGTTCCTGGGGCTGACCTTCCAGGTCTGGCGCCACGACGAGCCGGTGTGGCCGAAGCGCCTGTACGGATTTTCGATCCTCTACCTGATTCTGTTGTTCGCCTTCCTTCTCGTCGAAGGCGGCACGCAGGCTTTGGCGTCGTGACGGTCGGTCATGACGGCGAGGGCAAAGAGAAGCGGCGCCGGCTCAAGAACCGAGTGGTCGCGCTTACCCTCGGCACGTTCGTCGTGCTCGTCTTTCTCGTGACGCTGGTTCGTTTGGGACAGCAGAACTGACCGTGCAGAACAACGTGCAGCAGAGCGGGCGTATGTCGCTGGATCGGCGCAACGGCGTCGTTGGCGCGATTGTCGGCGCGCTTGCCGTGGCGATGGTCGGGGCGTCGTTTGCCGCCGTCCCGCTCTACCGCTTGTTCTGCCAGGCCACCGGCTACGGCGGCACCACCCAGGTCGCCGCTGCGGCGCCAGGCGCCGCCGGAGACGGGCGTACGTTCACGATCATCTTCGACGCCAACGTGGCGCAGCACATGCCGTGGGAGTTCAATCCCTCGCAGCGTCAGGTGACGGTGCAGGCGGGCGAAGAAGGCCTCGCCTTCTACGTCGCGCACAATCCGACCGATCGCGTGGTCGCCGGTCAGGCGGCGTTCAACGTGACGCCGCTCACCGCAGGCAAGTATTTCAGCAAGGTGCAGTGCTTCTGCTTCGAGGAGCAGGTGCTGGCACCGGGCCAAACAGAAGAAATGGGCGTGGCGTTCTTTGTCGACCCGTCGATCCTGAAGGATCGCAACATGGCCGACGTGCGGACCATCACGCTTTCATACACGTTCTACGAGGTGTCCGGCCCACAAGCCGGCCTCGCGGGGGCAGCGGTACCGGGACGGGCAGCAGAGCCCCAGCCGGTTCGCTGAGGACGAGGACAACAAGTAGCCAAGCGGGAGACCGACGATATGTCACAAGCGGGAAATCATCCCTACCATCTATCCGATCCGAGTCCGTTGCCGATCCTCGGCTCCATTGCCGCGGGACTCACAGCGTTCGGCCTGATCTTCTTCATGCACGACGGGACGCCGTGGCTGCTGCCGCTCGGCCTTCTCGTCGTCCTCTACACCATGTATCTGTGGTGGAAGACGGTCGTCAACGAGGCGACGTTCCAGAATGCCCACACCGCCGTCGTGCAGATCGGCCTGCGCTACGGCATGGTGTTGTTCATCGCCTCCGAGGTGATGTTCTTCTTCGCGTGGTTCTGGGCCTTCTTCAACGCGTCCCTCTACCCGACGGTCGAGATGGGTGGCGTGTGGCCGCCCAAGGGCACCGAGGTGTTCAGCCCGTGGTCCATCCCGCTGGTCAACACCATCATCCTGCTATCGTCCGGCGTGACGGTTACGTGGGCGCACCACGGCCTGCGCGCGGGTGATAAGCAGACCCTGATCCGCGGCCTGTGGCTGACGGTCCTGCTCGGCGCCGTCTTCACGATGCTGCAGGCGTATGAGTACCTGCACGCTCCGTTCAACTTCACCGGCGGCATCTACGGCACGACGTTCTTCATGGCGACCGGCTTCCACGGCGCCCACGTCATCATCGGCACGATCTTCCTCGCCGTCTGCTTGGTGCGTGCGTACAAGGACCACTTCAAGCCCGATCACCACTTCGGCTTCGAGGCGGCAGCCTGGTACTGGCACTTCGTCGACGTGGTGTGGCTGTTCCTGTTCACCTTCGTCTACTGGTGGGCCAGCGTCGGCGCGACCATTCACGGCGAGTAACTAGTACCCGGGCGCTCGTTGTTCGGCGCCCGCGCAGTATGGCTCTGCAGCGACCTTCCCCTTTCCGCGCCGGCATCGCGCTTCGATGCCCGGCCTGCGGAAAGGGGAAACTCTTTTCCAAGTACCTCGTCGTGCACGAACAGTGCCCGGCATGCGGCGCCACGCTCGGCCAGGGCGACTCTGGCGATGCGCCGATGGTCTTCATCATCCTGATTCTTGGCTTCGCCGTAGTGGGCGCCGCGCTGTTCACCGAGGTCAAGTACGCGCCGCCGCTGTGGCTGCACGCGATCCTGTGGGTGCCCACGATCCTCCTTGGTACCCTGGCGCTCATGCCGATATTCAAGTCGGTGTTCTACGCGCTCACCTACCACTACGACGCCCACGAGCAGATCGGCGCGCCACCCCCGGCAGATCCGAGGGCTCGGCCATGAGTCGCGGCATGTCGGTGCTTCTGTCGAGCCTGATCGCCCTGCCGATGCTCGTCGTCCTCATCGGACTCGGCGTCTGGCAGTTGCAGCGGCTGGAGCAGAAGCAGGAGTTCATGGCGCAGCGCGCCTTCGGCTTCTCGCAGCCGCCGGTCGAACTCACGCCGCGCGACTCCAACTTGCAAAGCCTTGCTTGGCGCCGCGTGAAGGTGACCGGGCGCTTCGACCACAACCACGAGTTCCACCTGTGGAGCCTGCGCGACGGCAAGCCGGGCTTCGAGGTCCTGACGCCGATGACGCGGACCGACAACGCTCCGGGCCAGGTCGTTCTGGTGGACCGCGGCTGGGTGCCGGTCGATCACAAGGAAATCGCCACACGGGCCGAAGGCGCCGTCCCGAACGCCGTCGAGGTGGACGGCTTCGTCCGCATCGACATGGACGCGCGCGGACCGGTCACTCCAAGCAACGATGTGGCCAAGAACATCTGGTACAGCGTCGACTACGCCGCCATGAGCACCGCGAGCGCGCTGTTCATCCGGCCGCTGGTCGTCGTGGCCGACACGAATCCCAATCCCGGCGGCCTGCCGATCGGCATCGCCGAGCCTCCGATCCTGCCGAACCGCCACCTCGCGTACGCACTGACTTGGTTCCTGCTCGCGGGAACGCTGGTGGTGATGTTCGGCCTTATGCTGCGCAAACAGCTCAAGGGCGCCGACTTCCGCGCCTAGCCGTTTAGCCGTCGCCATCATTGCGAGCCGACGGCGAGCCAATCCAGACTGCTGCAGCCCGCTGGATTGCTTCGTCGTCGCGCTCCTCGCAATGACGCAGGGTGAGAGAAAATGACTGCGCCGGCCGCCTCGCACTCCGCATACACCGCCCTCGAAGCCCGCTTCCGCCGCATCGGCCTTCTCGGCGGCGTGCAGGCGCTGCTCGATTGGGACACAGCGACCATGATGCCGTCCGGCGGCGGCGAGGCGCGCGCCGAGCAGCAGGCGGCGATCGCCACCGTTGTGCATGCCGAGACGTGCGCCCCCGACATCGGCGATCTATTGGCGCGGGCCGACGATAAGAACCTCGGCGAGGCCGAGCGCGGCAACCTGCGAGCCATGCGGCACCGCTACGTGCACGCCACCGCCGTCGATGCGCGCCTGGTCGAGGAGGTTAATCGCGCCACGGCACGCTGCGAGATGGCCTGGCGCGACGCCAAGCCGGCCAGCGACTTTGCCGCCCTTAAGCCGCACCTGGAGGCCGTCCTCGCGCTGGTGCGCGAACGCGCCGCCACCAAAGCGGCCGTTCTCGGTGGCTCGCCCTATCAAGCTCTGCTCGACGAGCACAACCCCGGCCTGACCCAAGCCGCGGTGCGGGACTTCTTCGCCCAGGTCGAGCGCTTCCTGCCCGGCCTCGTGCGGGAGGTCCTCGACACCCAGGGTCCGCCCCCCGCCAACATGCGCGTGGCCGCGCCCCTCGCCGCGCAGCAGCGCCTGGGTGCCGACCTGATGCGCCTGATGGGCTTCGACTTCGTCCACGGCCGCCTCGACGAGAGCCGCCACCCGTTTATGAGCGGCACCGGCGACGACGTGCGCATCACCATGCGCACCGACGAGGGCGACTTCGTCACCGGCATGCTGGCCGTCATCCACGAGACCGGTCATGCGTTGTACGAGCGCGGCCTGCCGGCACGCTGGCGCTGGCAGCCGGGTGGTGATGCCGCCGGTTCGGCGATGCACGAGGCCCAGGCGCTGCTGTGGGAGATGCAGATCGGCCGCGGCCGCGCGTTCCTGACCGCCGTGGCGCCGATCGCCAGCGCCCGCCTTGGCACACCGCTCGACGCCGCGCGCCTCATCGCCATCGTCCAGCGCGTCGAACCCGGCATGATCCGCGTCGACGCCGACGAGTGCACCTATCCGCTGCACGTCCTGCTGCGCTTCCAACTTGAAGAGGCGCTGTTCGACGGCCGTCTGGCGGTCGCCGACCTGCCCGGCGCGTGGAGCGACGCCATGCAGCGCCTGCTCGGCATCCGTCCAGCCAATCATGCGGAAGGCTGCCTGCAGGACATCCACTGGATGCTTGGGTCTTTCGGCTACTTCCCATCCTACGCCCTGGGCGTCGCCGCCGCGGCGCAGATGGTCGAGGCCGCCGAAACGGAGCTGGGCGACCTCTCCGGCGCCCTCGCCAACGGCAACGTCAGCGGCCTCTTGGGCTGGCTGCGCACCAACATCCACGCCCACGGCTCGCTTCTGTCCGCTGACGCGATCCTGACCCGCGCGACGGGCCGGTCGTTCGACGCGACCGCCTTGGAACGCCATTTGCGCCGGCGGTACCTCTAGAGGTGCGCACGCTTCGTGTGCGTTTCGCACGACGGCCCTCCCCCAAAAGGGCCGCCACCGCTGGAAGTTAGTCGGCTGCCTCCAACTCTAGCTTCTTCTGCTGTTGCAACCAAAGGGCGGCGTAGCGGCCGCCGTCGCGCAGCAGGGCGTCGTGGGTGCCGCGCTCGACGATGTGGCCGTGTTCCAGGACCAGGATCTGGTCGGCGTGGACTACGGTCGATAGCCGATGGGCGATGATCAGGGTCGTGGTGCCGCGCGAAACCTCGCGCAGGTTGTCCTGGATCGCCCGCTCGGTGTGTGAATCGAGCGCGCTGGTCGCCTCATCGAACAGGAAGATCCGCGGCCGCTTCAGGACCGCACGGGCGATGGCGACGCGCTGCTTCTCGCCGCCCGACAGCTTCAGGCCGCGCTCGCCCACGACGGTGTCGTAGCCATCCGGCAGGCTGGCGATGAACTCGTGCAGCTGCGCCATGCGGGCGGCGCGTTCGATGTCGTCCTTGCTGGCGCCGGGCGCGCCGAAGGCGATGTTGTAGGCCAGAGAATCGTTGAACAGGACGGCGTCCTGCGGCACCACGCCGATGGCGGCGCGCACGCTGGCGACGGTGGCGTCGCGCAGGTCCATGCCGTCCACGTTCACTACGCCTTGACTAGGGTCGTAGAAGCGGAACAGCAGGCGCCCGATGGTGGTCTTGCCCGACCCGCTGGCGCCGACCAGGCCGATGGCGTGGCCTGCCGGCACGTCGAAGGTGACGTGCTCCAGGATCGGCCGCCGCACGTCGTAGGCGAACGACACGTCGTGGAACGACACGGTGCCGCCGCGGCCGGCGGGCAGGGGCACGGCGTCCGGCGCGTCGCCGACCTCGTTCCTCTCCAGCAGCAGCGCCATCATCTGCTCGACGTCGGTGAACGCCTGCTTCAGGCCGCGGTACAGCATGCCCATGCGGTCGAGCGGCCGCAGCACCTGCATCAGGTAGCTGTTCACCAGCACGAAGCCGCCCACGGTCATGCTCCCGGCCAGCGCCTCGCGCCCGGCCAGCAGGATCATGGCGGTCAGGCCGACACCCTGGATGACCACCTGGACGACGCCCGTCATGCTGCGCGAATACAGCGCCTTGAGCTGCAACGATTCGACGCGTTGCAACGCCTCGTCGTAGCGGTCGTTCACATAGCCTTCGTTGCCGAAGTACTTGACCGTCTCGTAGTTGAGCAGGCTGTCCACCGCCTTGCCGTGCGCCGCGGCACTCTCCGCCACTGCGGCGCGCTGGTGCTTGCGCAGGTACTCGGAGCCGATCACCAGCGCCGTGCCGTAGATGACAAAGGTGACGAACAGGATGGCGGTGTATGCCGGCGTGAAGCCGCCCAGCAGAACGCTGACGACGATGCCGAGCTCGACCACCAGCGGCAGGATCATGAACACCATCGAGTTCAGGATCTGCTCCATGCCGCGCATGCCGTTGTCGATGATGCGCGACAGCTGCCCGGTCTTGCGAGTCAGGTGGAAATGCAGGCTGAGCTCGTGCACGTGGCGCAGCGCGGCCAGGCGCATGCTGCGGTTGAGCCTCTGCTCCATCGGGCCGTACAGGGCGACGCGCCACAGGTCCAGCACCCGGCCGACGGTGAACACCACCCCGTACGCCAGCAGCAGCAAATAGGTCAGGCTCGACAGGCTCTGCGGTCCGCCCGCCAGGGTGTCAACCACGCGCGCCATCATGTACGGCGTCAGGGTGTTGAGCGCGGAGGTCGCCACCAGCAGGACCAGGGTCGCCATCAGGCGGGCCCGCAATCCCCAATCGTCGCGCGGCCACAGGAACGGCAGCGCCATGCGCAGGACGTGAATGTCCTTGGGCCGCTTCAGGTCCATCGTCTCAGGGTCGAATCGTCCCATGCCGCGCATGGGGACTGTCATCCCATACACGGCCCGCCGGCCGCAATCCGCACCGGAGGCGGGGTAGTTTGCGGGGTCGCCGCGAGGCGGCTAGCTGGCCGCTTCCGCCACTTTGCGACGGTAGAACCGCAATCCGAGCCAGCCTAAGCCGGCCAGGATGGCGATGCCCAAGGCCCAGCTGAACCAGCCCCAGTCCTCCAGGGTCATGGCAATGCGCTCGGAGGTCGAGGCGCGGGCCCGCACACGCTCGCGGACCATCGTGTCGATCTGCTGCGCCACGGTGGCAGCGCCGCCGGCGCGCGCCGCTGTTGCCAGCTGCATGTAGTTCTCGTTGGTGGCTCGGGTGGACTTCTGCAGCCGGTCGAGTAGCCAGGTAGCCAGCGTCGTATCGACGCGCTCAATCAGCAGGTCGGCGGTATCCAGGCCGGTCGGCCAGACGCGCGGCGGCACTAGGGTGCCGACGCTGGCGCCCGACAGCGTCATGCGTGCATCGGCTTGCCACGGTGCGGCACTGTTGAGGGCCAGTTGTCCCGGTATGCGCACGCCCGAAAGCGTGACGAGGCGCAAGCCGTCGCCCGCGACCCGCAGGTTCGCATCGGTGCCGATACGGGCGGCCGGCAGGACGACTTCGGTCGTCTCGGCGCCGTCCAGGTTCAGCGATCCCAGCACCTTCACGGCGCGGCCGACAAAGGCCTCGAACTTGCCGTTGGTCGCCGAGACGTTGCCGTTGATGGTGGTGTTGGTGATGTCGAGCGCGCCGAGCACCACGCTGTTGTCGAACGTCAGGTTGCCGGCAACGCGCCCGTTGCGGAATCCGACGCCGGCGGGGAAGTAGCTGTTCAGGAACGCGAGTGCGCCCTCCGCCTGGGTCTGGTCCATGACCAGGCCGTCCGGCATTTGGGTTTCTTCGAACGTCACCGGCATGGGTATCGTGCGGCCGGTCAGTTCGAGCAGGCCGGTGATATAGGCGCCCTTGATGCTGACGCTGCGCAGCGCGTCCTTGTACGGCGGTTCGGTCAGGATCTGGCGCAGGAACGTGGCGCTCAGGACGTAGTCCGGTGCCGGTTCACCGGCCACCGGCGGCTCCAATCGCCCATAGGGCGGCGTGATGTCCGCCTTGCCTGTGGTGCACAGCAGCTGCCAGACGTTGGCTTCCTGCGCGCTCCATGCGGCCGCTGGGCGCGGGCAGGCCGTCGCCGGGGTCTGGGCTATCGCGGGACCGGCGGCAAGCGCCAGCAGGGCCGCTGCAACAAAGGAAAGGAACCGCATGGCCTAAGACAGCACGTCGCGCGGGGGGTCCGCTAGTCTTTGCGGAAGTGCTTGCTCAACGTCAGGGCTTGGCGGCCGTAGGACGACCCGATCGCGGCGCCATACAGTCGGTCCGGCTCCTCGGTCAGGCGCTCATAGGCCAGGCGGCCGACTACCTGGCCGTGTTCCAGCACGAACGGCACGTCGTGCGACCGGACTTCGAGGACCGCCTTGGTGCCTTGGCCCGCGACGCCGGCATAGCCGAACCCGGGATCGAAGAACCCGGCGTAGTGGACCCGGAACTCGCCCACCAGCGGATCGTATGGCACCAGCTCGGCGGCGTAGGCCGGGGGCACTGACACACGCTCGCGCGACGCCAGGACGTAGAAATCGTCGGGGTTCAGGATCAGCGACGGCACGCCGCTGTGGGCGCGCCCGGCCGCGGTGATCGGCTCCCAGAACTCGCGCGGGTCGTAGTGCGCGATCTTGCTGAAATCGATCAGGTCGGCGTGATGCTTGGCGCGGTAGCCAAGGAGGGCGTCCGGTCCGCTGCCCATCAGGTCGATCGAGATGCCGACACCGCCGTCGATGTCGGCCTTCTGTGCGCCCACGTCGTCGCTGTGGACCAGCGGCATGCGCTCGTTCAGCGCGCGCAACTCGGCATCCGACGTCGGCGGGTTGCCGCGCCGGAAGCGCAGCTGGCTCAGGCGGTCGCCGGTCCGCACCAGCACGCTGAACGTGCGCGGGCTGATTTCCGCATACAGATGGCCTTCGTAGCCCGCGCGCACGCGATCGAATTCGGTGGTGTGGTCGGCGATCAGGCGCGTGAAGACGTCGAGCCGTCCAGTCGAGCTCTTTGGGTTGGCCGCGCCGGACAAGCCGCGCGGCATCCGCACCCGCTCCTGCAGCGGTACGATGTAGACGCAGCCGCGCTCCAGCACCGCCCCCTGGCTCAGGTCGACGCTGTGCATGCCCAGCGCCTTGACCTTCTCCATCACGGTGGATGACGCCGGCAGGAAGCTGGCGCGCACGCGATGCGCCACGGAGCCAAGGCGCAGGTCGAGGCTCGCCGGCTGAACTTGAGCGTCCGTCACCGCGGTGTCCGCGGCGATCGTGCCGTCGGCGATCAGCGCATGGATCTGTTGCGACGGCAGGATGCCGCTGGCGCGGCGGCGGCCCCCGGGCGCGGTCGAATCGGTCGCGGGAATCTCAGGGCGTTCGTTCACGGGACACACGGGCGGGAGGGAAAATCTCGCGGCGGCCGACGGAGCCATCCATACGTACTACAAAGCTGGCGCAGTGCGGGCGTATGGCGGACACCGGCGGCCGCAGCGAGTGCAGGCAGGGAGCCACCCCGCAGATATCCTAGCCTTCGAGGCCCTCACGCCAAGGGAAAAGGGATGCACATTGGACCCCCAAGTTGTGCGTCCGTTGGCGGCCTGTATGTGCAGCGGGCCCAACGGTTTTTCGACTTATCCAGGCAATTCTTGGCCTGTGCGCTTCTTTCCGCACAGGGGCTGCTTGCGGCGGCGGCGCGCATTGCACCGCGGGGGCGCCTTCCGTAGTTTGTGCGGCCGCGTCCCGCCACCGCGTTTCAGCCACTTTCAGGGGTTCATCGACCTTCGTGCGATACATCAGCACCCGCGGGCTGGCGCCCACGCTCGATTTTTCCGACGTGCTGTTGGCGGGCCTTGCCACCGATGGCGGGCTCTATGTGCCGGAGTCGTGGCCGACCGTTACGCCGGCGGAGATCGCCGGCTACGCTTGCCGCCCCTATGCCGACGTCGCCATCGACCTTATGGCGCGGTTCACCGAGCCGGCGATCTCGCGCAAGGAACTCACGCCGATCGTCACGGCCGCGTACGAGCAGTTCGATCACCCGGCGGTGGCGCCGCTGCGCCAACTCGATTCCGGCGAATTCCTGCTCGAGCTGTTCCGCGGTCCGACCATCTCGTTCAAGGACTACGCCCTGGTCGTGGTGGGCCGTCTGTTCGACCACGTCCTGCGCCAGCGCAAGCTGCACATGACCGTGGTGGGCGCGACCTCGGGCGATACCGGGTCTGCCGCCATCGAGGCGTGCCGCGACCGCGATTCGATTACCGCATTCATCATGCATCCCAAAGGCCGCGTCACCGAGGTGCAGCGGCGCCAGATGACGACCGTCCCGTCGGCCAACGTGTTCAACATCGCCATCGACGGCACGTTTGACGACTGCCAAGCGCTGGTGAAGGCGATGTTCGGCGATGCCGCGTTCCGCGACCGCATGCGCCTCACGGCCGTTAACTCGATCAACTGGGCACGCGTCATGGCCCAGGTCGTCTACTACTTCACCGCGGCGGTCGCCCTGGGTGCGCCGGCGCGCGTGCCCGCTTTTGCCGTTCCCACCGGAAACTTCGGCGATGCCTTCGCCGGCCACGTCGCCCGCCGCATGGGCCTCGCCATTCCGCAGATGGTCATCGCGACCAACCGCAACGACATCCTGGTGCGTCTGCTCGAAACCGGCGTGTACCGCAAAGATTCAGTATACGCCTCGCTTAGCCCCAGCATCGACATCCAGGTGTCGTCGAACTTCGAGCGCCTGCTGCTGGAGCTCGAAGGCAACGACACGACGGCCCTGCGCACGCGCATGACGGCGTTCGAAAAGCACGGCCAGTTCCAGCTCAGCGCCTCGGCGTTGGCGCAGATGCGCAGCGAGTTCGACGGACGCGCCGTTAGCGAGGACGAAACTCTGCGCACCATGCGCGAGGTTCTCGACCGCACCGGCGTCGTCATCGATCCGCACACCGCGGTCGGCATCGTCGCCGGCCGGGCCAAGCGGCGGCGCAACGATGTGCCGATGGTGTACCTTTCCACCGCGCACGCGGCGAAGTTCCCGGACGCGGTGCGCCAGGCGATCGCGCGCGACGCGCCGCTGCCGGCGCACCTCGCCGACCTGTTCAAGCGGCCGGAGCGGTGCGACACGTTGCCCAACGATTTGCGCCGCGTGATGGCCTATGTCGAAGAACGCGCCGGCGTCTGAGGTCAGGACAAGAACGACAATGACGGTCGAGATCACACGCCTGCCCAACGGCCTCACCGTGGCCAGCGACGCCATGGCCGGCCTGGAGACTACTGCCGTCGGCGTGTGGGTTAGCGCCGGCACGCGTTACGAGGCTGCCGATCTCAACGGCGCCGCGCACATGCTCGAACACATGGCCTTCAAGGGCACCAAGCGGCGCTCGGCGCTGCGCATTGCCGAGGAAATCGAGGACGTCGGCGGCCACCTGGACGCCTACACGACCCGCGAGCAGACCGCCTATGTCGCCCGCGTGCTGAAGAACGATCTGCCGCTGGCGGTCGATATGCTCGGCGACATCCTGCAGCATTCGATGTTCGCCCACGACGAGCTGGCGCGCGAGCGCACGGTGGTTCTGCAGGAAATTGGCGAGGTCAACGACACGCCGGACGACATCATCTTCGACCATCTGCAGTCGGTGGCGTTCCCCGACCAGGCACTCGGCCGCACCATCTTGGGCCCGCCCGAACGCGTCTCGACGTTCTCGCGCGAAGATCTACTGCGCTACATGGATGCCCACTACCTGGGGCCGCGCATGGTGGTTTCGGCCGCCGGTTCTGTGAACCACGACAAGCTGGTTGCGCTGGTCGCCGACAAGTTCGGCGGACTGCGCACCGGCAACGGCGAGGGGCGCGAGGCGGCGCGCTATGTCGGCGGCGAGACGCGCGAGCGCCGCGAGCTCGAGCAGGCTCATCTCATCATGGGCTTCGAGTCGGTGCCCTACGGCCACGACGACTACTTCGCCACGCAGATCTTCTCGACCATCCTCGGCGGTGGCATGTCTTCGCGCCTGTTCCAGGAAGTGCGCGAGAAGCGCGGCCTGGCGTACACGATCTTCACGTTCGCCCACTCGTACCTGGATTGCGGCATGTTCGGCGTCTACACCGGCACCTCCGGAAAGGACATGCCGGAGGCCGCCAAGGTCATCGCCGACGAGGTGCAGGGCATCGCCGGCACCATCAGCGAGGCCGAAATCGTGCGGGCCCGCGCGCAGCACAAAGCGGCGATCATGATGGCTCTGGAGAGCTCCTCCTCTCGCTGCGAGCACTTGGCGCGCCAACTCCTCATCTACGGCCGCTCGATGCCGACGTCCGAGGTCATGTCGCGCATCGACGCCGTGGACCAGGCAGCCCTGGCGCGCGTTGCCTCCCGCATCGGCAAGTCGAAGTTGTCATTGGCGGCGCTCGGCCTGGTGGGCAAGCTGGAGGGCTTCGACAAACTCGCCCAGCGTTTCCAATGATGCCCTCGGCCCGCTGATGTGCCCGATCCTCGACCGCATCGCGCGCCCGCCCCTGTGGCGCGTCTATGACGGCGAGGTGACGTACCTGCGCCCGCCTGACACGCGCGACTGGCTGCACTGGGCCGAGCTGCGCGCCGAAAGCCGCGCCTTCCTCGAACCGTGGGAGCCGACCTGGCCCAAGGACGCGCTGGCCAGGGACGCCTTCCGCCGCCGCCTGTCGCGCTACAGCCGCGACGCGCGCGACGACGAAGGCTATGCCTTCCTGCTGTTCCGCAAGAATGACGATCGCCTGCTCGGCGGCCTCAACCTGTCGAACGTGACGCGCGGCATCCGCCAGTCGTGCTCGATCGGCTATTGGGTGGGCCAACGCTACGCGCGCAATGGCTACATGTCGGATGCGGTGCACACGGCGGTGGCGTTCAGCTTCGACCAGCTGCGCATGCACCGCATCGAAGCCGGCTGCGTGCCCAGCAACCTCGCCAGCGCCGGACTGCTACGCAAGTCCGGCTTCCACGACGAAGGCCTCGCCCGGCAATACCTCAACATCAACGGCCGCTGGCACGACCACCTGCTGTTCGCGATGCTGGCCTCCGACCCAAGGCCCTGATCCGGTCCTAGAACAGTCCTCAGGCGGGGCTTGACCCGCGCTTCCACGTGGACCTCACTAACGCGATGCGTGGGGGCTGGGTCTACATCGTCACGATTCGACCGAACGGAACGCTGCACGTCGGCGTGACGTCCGATACTGCTCGGCGCGCGTGGGAACTACTAAGCGTGCCCGGCCGTTGACGACAGGGCCGACAGCTCGAGGCCGATCTTGCGCATCGCTCCGGTCCACTTGGTGCCAATGTTCTTGCCGAACAGCAGGTCTTCGTCGGCCGGCACCTGCAGCCAGCCGTTCTGCTGAATCTCGGATTCAAGTTGCCCCGCGTCCCACCCGGCGTAGCCGAGCGCCAGCAGGCTGCGCCGTGGGCCCTGGCCCGACGCGATCGCTGCCAGCACGTCGATGGATGCCGTGAGGGCGATTTCCTCGCTCACCACCAGCGTGGTGTCGCGCACGTAGTCGGCGGAGTGGAGGACGAAGCCGCGCGCCTGCTCCACCGGTCCGCCGACATGCACGCGGATCTCATGCTCCGGCGGCCCGGCGATGCCGAGCTGCGTCAGAAGGTCGCTGAACGAGATGTGGTCGGCGAGGCGATTGACGATCAGTCCGAGGGCGCCGGCCTGCGAATGTGCGCACAAGTAGATGACCGTGCGCTCGAAGCGCGGGTCATCCATGGTGGGCATCGCCACCAGAAGCTGCCCGGTCAGGTACCCGTCGATGATTGCTGTCATCGGATCGCCCGCTTGGCTCTGTTTGCGGCTGATTCCCTGGGAATCGCAACAACGTGAAAGTAGCATGGGACCCCCTGGTTTAGTATTCGTTTCCCGCGCCCTTGCTGTGTCAAAGTTGGTGCGCTCATGATCAAAGCCGCCGTCGCGCGCGCCTGCATCGCGCTCCTCCCATTCTTCGGCGCAGCCGTCTGCGCAAGCAGCAGTGCGCACGCCGCCGAAGCTGCGTGGGTGATGAATGAGCGAAGCTCCATCCGCGTCGTCGCGTGGGGCCCGTCGCCCGATGAGCCGGACGCCATCGTGCTCGGCATCCATCTGCGCCTGCAGCCCGGTTGGGAGACGTACTGGCGCACGCCCGGCGACGCGGGCGTACCGCCCGATTTCTTCTTCGACGAGACCGAGAACGTCGACGAGCTGTACGTCGATTGGCCGCTGCCCGAGCGCAAGGTGCAGGCCGGCATGACGACCTACGTCTACAAGGACGAGGTGCTGCTGCCGGTGACGATCTATCCGCACGAGGCGACGCAGCCGGTGAAATTCCGCATGCGGGTCACCTACGCGGCGTGCCGCGAAGTGTGCACGCTGGAGGAGGCCGACCTCGCGCTCGACGTCATGCCGTCGGCGAAGGACGCCAAGCTCACGCCGCTGTTCGAAAAGAATAAGGCGCGCATGCCGATCCTCGAGAACACGCCCGAGCTCGCTATCGACCGCGTCAACGGCACCGATGCCGACGGTAAGCGCCGGCTCGAAGTGGTGGCGCGCTCGAACACCGCATTCGTCAATCCGCAGATCATCATCGAGGCGGCACCGGGATTCGCCTTCAAGCCGGCGACCGTGGCGGCGACGATGGAAGGCCGCCGCCTAGTGCTGCGCAGCGAATACACCCACCCCAACAACCTGGCGATTGGCGAAGGCGAGACCGTGGTGGTGACCGTGTTCGATGCCACCCACGCCATCGAGCGCATCATGCTGGTCTACCCGCCGGAGTAACCGGCCACGGCGGCTCCGTCTCACCCTCCCGTCCCGCGGCGCGGCATGCTATGCACCGCGCGGCGGCAGACCCGGAGGAGCAATCCATGATCAAGGTTGGTGACAAGATTCCCGAGGCGCGCGTTCCCAAGATCGCGGCGCAAGGTTCGGGCCTTCTCAACACGCGCGAGTTTTTCGCCGGCAAGAAGGTCATCCTGTTCGGCGTCCCCGGCGCCTTCACGCCGGTGTGCTCCGAGAAGCATCTGCCCGGCTTCATGGAGCTGGCCGGCAAGATCCACGCCAAGGGCGTTGCGGACATCGTCTGCCTGTCGGTCAACGACCGTCACGTGATGAACGCCTGGGCCAAAGACCAGAACGTCGGCGACGCGGTCATCCTGCTGGCCGACGGCAAGGCGGAGTTCACCAAGGCGCTCGGCATGGACATCGACATCGACAACATGGGCGTGCGGTCCAAGCGCTTCGCCCTCATTGTCGATAACGGCGTGGTGACGAAGATGGCGCTCGAAGACTCCACCGGCGCCCACGACGTCTCCTCCGCCGAAGCGATGCTGAAGCTGCTCTAACAGGCTGTTGAAATAGGTTTTTGGACCATGGTCGTGCGCAACTTTGATTCGCGAGATGCACCATTCACGCAAGATCGATTCAAGACTGGGGCCGTCCTGATTCTATTGTTGCGCGCAAACATTCCGCCGCTGACTTTTTCAACAGCCTGCTAAGGCCCCACGACCCCAGGAACGTCATTGCGAGCGAAGCGACGCAATCCAGTCTCGCAACGAGCGCGGCGCTATATCCCCGTCTGCGTCTTCGCCGCCGTAACCGCGAGCTGATCGGCGCGCTCGTTCTCGGGGTGGCCGCTGTGGCCTTTGACCCAGTGCCAGCGGACCTGGTGAGTGCCGGTGGCGGCCTCCAGGCGCTGCCACAGGTCGACGTTCTTCACCGGCTCTTTGCTGGACGTGCGCCAGCCGTTGCGCTTCCAGCCCTTGATCCAGGTCGTGATGCCGTTCTTCACGTACTGGGAGTCGGTGTGCAGGCGCACGACGCTCGGCCGCTTGAGTGTCTCGAGCGCGCTGATCGCCGCCATCAGCTCCATGCGGTTGTTGGTGGTGGCGGCATCGGCGCCCGACAGCTCGCGCTCCTTGCCCTGCCAGCGCAGGATCGCGCCCCAACCGCCCGGTCCCGGATTGCCGAGGCAGGCGCCGTCCACGAATACGTCGACGGCGTCTTCGCTCTTGCCGGTCATGTCAGCGCAGCCCGTACAGCTTGGGTGATTTGATGCCCTGGTGGACCGTCAGGCGCCGCAGGTAGGCGAGGGGGTCTTTCGGGTTGGTGCCCTTGGGATGCAGCTTGTCGTACAGCCGTGTCAGCAGAAACCGCATCGCCGCGCCGCGCAGCAACACGGGCAGCTGTTGCTTCTCCTCGGACGTCAGCGCGCGCACCTGGCCATACGCGGCCAGCAGCCGCTCGCCCTTGGTGAAGTTGAACGTGCGGTCGTCGTCGAAGCACCATGCGTTCAGGCACACAGCGATGTCGTAGGCGAGGAAGTCGTTGCAGGCGAAGTAGAAGTCGATCACCCCCGACACCCGGTCGCCGACGAAGAACACGTTGTCGGGGAACAGGTCGGCGTGGATGACGCCGGCCGGCAGGCCCTGCGGCCAATGCGCGCTCAGGTACTGCAACTCGTGCTCGATGATCTCGCGCAGGCCCGCCTGCACCGTGTCGGCGCCGTCGCGGCACTTGGCGAAGTCGCGCTGCCAGCCCCTTAGCGACAGGTCGTTGGCGCGTCTTCCGCCGAAGTTCGCGCAGGCGGCATGCATCTCGGCCAGCTGTGCGCCCAGCGCCTTGCAGTGCCACGCCTCGGGCACCGCGACCGAATGGCCCTCCAGGAAACTGAAGATCGCCGCGCGCTTCTTGGCCAGCGTGCGCAGCGCCTGGCCGTCGGCCCCGGCGATGGGCTTCGGGCAGTGGATGCCGGCGCGGTCCAGGTGCTGCATCAGGTCGAGGAAGAACGGCAGGTCTTCGAGCCGCACGCGCTTCTCGTAGAGCGTCAGGATGAACAGTCCGGCGGTGGTGCGCAGCCGGTAGTTCGAGTTCTCGGAGCCCGCGGTGATGCCGTCGCACTCGACCAGCGTGCCGATATCGTGCTCGGCCAGGAACGTGGCGACCTCAGCCGGGCTGAGTTTCGTGAAGAACGCCATCGATGCGCGGCCGCCTGGATGCCTTACGCTTTTTCCAGCAGGCGCGGCAACTTGAAGCGCACGTCTTCCGTCTTCAGTACGATGTCGTCCACCGTCACCGAGTACCGCGCCGAGAACGCTTCGATGACTTCCTGCACCAGGCGCTCCGGCGCCGATGCACCGGCGGTGATGCCGACCGTGCACGGCGTACCCAGTTGCGCCCAGTCGATCTCGCTGGCGCGCTGCACCAGGAACGCCTTGCCGCATCCGGCGCGCTTGGCCACCTCGACGAGCCGCACCGAGTTGGACGAATTCGGTGCGCCCAAGACCACCATGGCGTCGCAGCGCGGCGCGACTTCCTTCACCGCCTGCTGGCGGTTGGTGGTGGCGTAGCAAATATCGTCGCGCGGCGGCGCCGCGATGGTCGGAAAGCGTTGGCGCAGAACGGCGACCACCGCCTCGGTCTCGTCCACCGACAGCGTGGTCTGGGTCACGAACGCCAGCTGGCTCGCATCGCGCGGCGTGAATGCGGCCGCATCCGCGGCATCCTCGATCAGATGAATGCTGCCCGGCGGCAGTTGTCCCAAAGTCCCAATCACTTCGGGGTGCCCGGCATGGCCGATCAGCACCACCTCGCGGCCGTCGCGCCAGTGGCGCTCGGCTTCGCGGTGCACTTTGCTGACCAGCGGGCACGTTGCATCCACCGCGATCAGCTTGCGATGCTTGGCATCGACCGGCACTGCCTTGGGCACGCCATGGGCCGAAAACACCACCGGGGCGCCCTCGGGCACCTCGTCGAGCTCGTCGACGAACACGGCGCCCTGGGCCTGCAGGTCCTCGACGACGGTGCGGTTGTGGACGATCTCGTGGCGCACGTAGACCGGCGCGCCATACTTGCCCAGCGCCATCTCGACGATCTGGATGGCACGATCCACCCCGGCGCAGAAGCCGCGCGGGCTGGCAAGCAGGATACGGACCGCCGGTTTCGCCATCGTCTGGTTCAGGGCGCTCAAAGGGCGTCGCTCAAAGGGCGTCGAAGGTCAAGTTCGCGGCCCGGTTGCGGTTGCCGCACGCGGCCGGGGCGCTGTAGTCTCGGGCCGCGGCGGAAGGGCTCGCACTCTAGACGAAGCGGGTGCCCGATAACAGTATTTGGCGGCACCGCCCGTCGGCCTGACCAACGCCACACACCACGAATTGGCCACGAACTGGGCCTGGGGACCGACCTTCCTTGCACGTATTGCAGTCCGATTTCGCGCGGCGCGCTCTGGTGCTGCTTGGCCTCGCCACGCTGCTTGGCCTCGGTGGCTGCGTGCAATACCGGGACGGCACCAACCTGACGTGCCCGCGCGCCGTGTTCCTCGGCGGCGCCGAGACGCTGACGCGGTTCGCGCCCGGAGCGGCCGCCACCGACGACAACATGGCGGCACAGATACGGCTGTCCGGGCTGCAGTACAACTGCCGCACGTCCCGCCGCGACGCTGTTGCGACGGTGTCGTTCGCGGTCGCCGGCGTGCGCCGCAACGCCGCGCTGCCCGGAACCATCGACGTGCCGTATTTCGTCGCCGTCATCGACTCCCAGGGCCTGATCATCGCCAAGCAGCTCTTCACGACGCGGCTCGCCTACATCGCTGGCGTCAGCTCGGTCACCGTCCGCCCGGAGATCTATGAAACCCTGGCTCCGGCTGCAGGGTTGAGCCCGGTGGCATACGAGATCATCGTCGGCATCCAGCTGACGCCCGAGGAGTTCGAGTACAACCTCGCGCGCAAGTAGCACGCCTAGCGCGCGTTCCGCGCGAAGCAATCCAGACTCCCCAGTTGGCGCTACAGCACCTTGCCCGGATTCATGATGCCGTCCGGGTCCAGGGCGCGCTTCACCGCGCGCATCATCTCGATCTCGACCGGCGGCTTGATGCGCACCAATTCGTCGCGCTTCATCTGGCCGATGCCGTGCTCGGCGCTGATGCTGCCGCCCATCGCCACCGTCAGGTCGTGGACGATGCGCGCCAATCGGTCCCATTCGGCCAGGAACAGCGCCTCATCCATGCCAACCGGCTGCGACAGGTTGTAGTGCAGGTTGCCGTCGCCGAGGTGCCCGAAGGCGCACACCCGCACGCCCGGTAGCGCCCGCGTCACCGCCGCTTCGGCGCTGCGCACGAATTCCGCCATGCGCGCCTGCGGCACCGCGATGTCGTGCTTGATGCTGCCGCCCTCGCGCCCCTGGGCGCCGGGGATGCTTTCGCGCAGGTGCCACATCGTCTGGGCCTGCGCGGTGCTCGCCGCAACCACCGCGTCGCGCACGTGGCCCGCGTCGATCAGCCCGCCGAGCGCATTCTCGATGACGCTGCGCAACTCGTCGCCGGCCCCCGCCTCGAATTCCAGCAACAGCGTCCACGGGTGGTTTGCTGCGAACGGCGCCGCGCCCTTGGCCGCGTGCTTCACCGCAAACCCCAGCGCACGTTCGGACATGATCTCGCACGCATTCATGCGGTCGCCGCTCGCCGCCCGCATCGTCGCCAGGACCGTCTGCGCCGCATCGACGTCGGCCACCGCGGCCAGCGCCGTGACGCGCTGGGCCGGCCGCGGGAACAGGCGCAGCACCGCGGCGGTGATGATGCCCAGCGTGCCCTCGGCGCCGACGAACAGCTGCTTCAGGTCGTAGCCGGTATTGTCCTTGTACAGGCCGCGCAGGCCGTCCCACACGCGCCCGTCCGCCAGTACGACTTCGAGTCCGAGCGTCAGCGCCCGCGCACTGCCATAGCGCAGCACCTGCAGTCCGCCAGCGTTGGTCGCCAGGTTGCCGCCGATCTGGCAGCTTCCCTCCGCACCCAGGCTAAGGGGGAACAGCAGTCCCGCGTCGTCGGCCGCCTTTTGCACCGACGCCAGGATGCAGCCCGCCTCGGCGGTCACTGTTGCCGCCGCCGTGTCCAGCGCGCGGATGCGATTCATGCGCCCTAGGTTGACGACCACCGCGTCGCCGCGCTCCGACGGCGTCGCACCGCCGACCAATCCGGTGTTGCCGCCCTGCGGCACTAAAGGCGTGCGCGTCTCGGCGCAAGCCTTGACGATCGCCGCCACCTTGGCGGTCGTGTCCGGCAGAAGGACGAGAGGCGTGCGCCCGCGATAGCGTTTGCGCTGGTCGATCAGGTACGGCGTGATGCGCTCGGGGTCGGCGATCCAGCCGCCGGCTCCCGCCGCCGCCTGCAACCGCTCCACAACCGAGGCCGGAATTCCTGCTGGTGCCGCGCTCGCCATGGCGGCCAGATTAGCGCGCCGCGGCGCGCCGCAGGCGATCGTTGATGGCGGCGCCGATGCCGTCTTCGGGAATGGGAACCACGGCGATGGCGGCCACGCCGGCGTCGTCGAGCACGCGCAGGGCGGCGTACAGATTGGCGGCCGCTTCGCCCAGGTCGCCCTTGGCGCTCAGGTTCACCGCCATGCGCGCGCCGTCGATCTGCGCCGTGCCGAACGTCAGGACGCCTTCGTTCGCGCCCGCGCTCGTTGCGTTCAGGCGCACCCCCGCCCGCGGCGCATAGTGACTGAGCATTTGCCCAGGCGCCTGGACGCGCACCGGCTTGTCCGGCCCGGTCCGCACCGACTTGCCCAGCACGCGCTCGATCTCGCCGGCAGCGATGCCGCCCGGGCGCAGGATGCGCGGCTGGTCGCCGTCCAGCGCAACGACCGTGGACTCGATGCCGACACGGCACTGGCCGCCGTCCAGGATCATCGATACCGCCGGTCCCAGTCCGCTCGCCACATGCTCGGCCAGCGTCGGGCTGACGCGCCCCGAGGGATTGGCGCTCGGTGCCGCCAGCGGCCGCCCGGCCGCGCGCAACAACGCCAGCGCCACCGGATGATCCGGAATACGCAGCGCCACGGTGTCCAGCTCCGCCGTCGCCAGCGACGAGATGCGCGCGCCGGCACGGCGCTTCAGCACCAGCGTCACGGCGCCCGGCCAGAACGCCGCCGCCAGCTTGCGTGCGTCGTCGTTGAATTCCGCCAGGGTCTCCGCTTCGGCCAGCGTGGCGACGTGGAGGATGAGCGGATTTTCCGGCGGCCGGCCCTTGGCGCGATAGATCGCCTCGACGGCGTCGTCGCTGCTGGCGTCGGCGCCCAGGCCGTAGACGGTCTCGGTCGGAAAGGCCACCAGCCGTCCGTCGCGCAAGAACCGCACGGCCTCGGCGATGGCGGATTCGGTCGCGGCAACGATGCGCGCGCCATTCAGGGGTCTGTTCACGTGACCTCGATTTCGGACACCAGCGCGCCGGCTGACGACACGCAGCGCACGGCATGGATGCGGCCGCCGGACTCGTGCACCAGGACGTCGACACCGTCGTCCCAATGCAGCGGTTGCTGGAAATGCGCATTCATCTCGAACGACGCCGGCAGGCCCTGGACGGAGATCGCCTCGACCGCCCACGTCAGGGTCATCAGCGGATTGGCGACCGGCGCGCGCAGTCCGTTGCGCACCGCATAGGCCGGATCGAAGTGCAGCCGGTTGCCGGTTTCCTCCGAGTACGCCTGTACTTTGGCGGAGTTGAGGAGCTTGCGCCCGGCCAGCCGCCAGTCGGCGCGCGGGTCGCCTTGGACCGGCGGTACGTCGCGCAGCCAGGATGGTTCGGCCACCATGGTGGTGGACCACAGGGTCGCCACCGGCGTGCCGTCGCGGCCCATGAATTCGAACAATGAGCGCGCCTTCTCGCCGCCGTCGGCCTGCTCAACCGTTTCGACCTTGGCGCGCACGCCGAGCTTTTCGTCGGCGGCAAAGGTCTGGGTGATACGCATGCGCTGTTCCAGATGTACGAGGCGGTCGGGCGCCCGCACCTTGCTCTTGCGGATCGCTAGGATGCAGTCGATGCCCAACAGCGAAGGGTCGGCCTTGGCCGCATAGCGCCCCGGGTCGACGTCGCACGCGGCCAGCATGCGCCGGATGCGGGCCTTGTTGACCGTGGCGTCGGCCATGGCCAGCGAGGTGCCGGCGATAGTCGGCACGTCGGCCGTGGCGCGCTTGTCGGGGCTTGCGGGCAAGGTGGGTTCTCGAGCGGGAGTATGACCGCGTGGCGCCCAATCGCAAGCGGCCCTTCTCCTGGCCCCCCAGCGGGGGGCCGGGCTACGATGTGCCCAAGGGGAGGCACGGGGCCCCGCGCCCGGGTGTTGCAAGCCTGGGCGGGCGCGGGGAAGAAGAGTCCATGGATTGCGCCTGGAGTAAGAGCTACCCGCCGAAGATTCGCTGGGATGCCGAGATCCCGGCCCGGCCCCTGTACACCCTGCTGTCGGATTCGGTGGCGCGGTTCCCCAACAACCCGTGCCTCGATTTCCTCGGCCGCCGCTACACCTATGCCGAGGTCGGCGCCCTGGTCGAAAAGGCCGCCCGCGGCTTCCAGGAGCTTGGCGTGCGCAAAGGGGCGCGGGTCGGCCTGTTCCTGCCCAACTCGCCGCACTCGATCATTTCGTATTTTGGTGCCCTGCGCGCCGGCGCCACGGTCGTCAACTACAGCCCGCTCTATGCCGAGCCGCAGATTCGCCACCAAGTGGAGGACTCCGGCACCGAGGTGATGGTCACCCTCGACCTCGAGGTTCTGTACCCCAAGGTGTCCGGCCTGGTCGGTACGTCGCCGCTGCGCCAGCTGGTGGTCGGGACTCTGCCCGAGGTGCTGCCGTTCCCGAAGTCAGCGCTATACACGCTGTTCAAGCGCCGCCAGCGCTACCACGGCGCGCGCAACGACAACGACATCTCGTTCGCGCGCCTGTTGCAAAATGCCGGGCGTCCAGTGGCGGTGGGCATCGACCCGGCCAAGGACATCGCGGTGCTGCAGTACACCGGCGGCACCACCGGCGCGCCCAAGGGCGCCATGCTGACCCACGCCAACCTGTTCGCCAACGCGCACCAGGCGATGCTGTGGCTCGAAGGCTGCAGGCCCGGCGAGGAGAAGATGCTCGGCGCGCTGCCGTTCTTCCACGTCTTCGCCATGACCGTGGCAATGAACCTCGCGCTCTACATCGGCGGCGAGATCATCCTGCACCCGCGCTTCGTCTTGGACGACGTGCTGCGCGACATCGACAAGAAGCGTCCGACCCTGGTGCCCGGCGTGCCGACCATGTTCGCCGCCATCAATCACTCGCCCAAGATCAAGCAGTTCGACCTGCGCTCGGTCAAGTTCTGCATCTCCGGCGGTGCGCCACTCCCCGTCGAGGTCAAGCAGAGCTTCGAGGCGCACACCGGCTGCAAGCTGGTCGAGGGCTACGGCCTCACCGAGGCCTCACCGGTCGCCACCTGCAACCCGCTCTACGGCGTCAACAAGACCGGCTCGATCGGCCAGCCGCTGCCCGGCACCACCATCGTCATCACCGACCGCGACGATCCGCGCCGCGTCGTCGGCCCCGGCGAGCGTGGCGAGATCTGCATCCAGGGCCCACAGGTGATGGCCGGCTACTGGAACCGCCCGCACGAAACCGCTTCGGCGATCGTTGACGGCCGCCTGCGCACCGGCGACATCGGCACGATGGACGAAGACGGCTACGTCTTCCTCATCGACCGCATCAAGGACCTGATCCTGGTCGGCGGCTTCAACGTCTACCCGCGCAACGTCGAAGAGGCGATCTACGAACACGCCGCCGTCGCCGAATGCACCGTCATCGGCGTGCCGGACGCTCACCGCGGCCAGGCGGTGAAGGCCTTCGTGCGCTGCAGGGACGGCGCCCACGTCACCCAGGCCGAGCTGATCGACTTCCTCCGCGCCCGCATCGGCAAGCACGAACTGCCGCGCGAAGTCGAGTTCCGCCACCAACTCCCCAAGACCATGGTCGGCAAGCTGTCTAAGAAAGAGCTGGTCGAGGAAGAGGCCGCGAAGTTCCAGGCCGGCAAGGCGATGGCGACGTAAGGCGCCGGAGCGACGGTGAACGCTCTCTGCGTGTCGTCGCCCTCACGCGATCTCGAGGGTGCCGACAAGGATTGAGCCATCTGGTTCTATCTGATCGAGGACGTACTTCCGCCGCGCCAGCGATTCGATCTCCTTCCGGTGTTTTGCGAAGGCTGCCTCCGGACGGAGTCGATCTCTGTCAGAGAAGTGATCGTCCAATGCCTCGCGCGCGATTCGGCAGAGGACCGGCCGGCCGGCCTCCTCACCCCAGAAGGCCACTGCCTCGCGTCCCGAGTCGTACTTGGACTCCTCGTGGCGAAAAACGAGCGTCCGTTTGTCGGTCATTCCAATGACGTCGAGGATCGAGAGGACGGATGACATTTGGATGTCCTTGTCCACCTGCTCGAACCGCGAGATCGTCGGCGTGCTCACCTTCGCGAGTTCGCCAAGCTGCTTCTGAGTCAGCTTCAATTTCCGTCGTCGCCGGATTGCTTCTTCGACAAGTACTGCCCAGTTGAGGCGAAACTCCCGTTCCATCTTTTCTCCATCAATTCGACAAGGTTCTGACCGAGCGTCTCCGCCTCGATCCTTTTTGCTGCTCGTAGCACTGCTTTGGCCGCTGCCGCGCGGCGCGAGTCGAGTGCGCTTACGACGCGCAGAACTTGCTTGGCGTCGAGACCGTAGGCCTCGCCAAGGGACAGGAAGTGCTTCGGCTTCAGATTGGCGATTCCAAGGTTGGCGGCGTTGCCCACCGCGAGGGCCAGCGTCTGGTATTCGGGGTACAGGGCTGCCGCCACGAGATCGTAGGCAGGCGTCAATCTCAGGCCGTCCGCCGTATGGAACATCGCGAAGTTCTTCAGATGCGCATCGGTATTGCCGGTGAGAAAGCAAACCAGGATGCGCTCAAAGAGTCGGAGCAGATCGACCGCTGTATGCCCCGGAACCCCGCGGAGGAACGAGGCAATGTCTTCGTAGGCGGCCTCGTACTTGTCGTCGCCGGAGCGACGGCCCATGAGTTGGTTGAACTCCTCGAAGTGCCGCTTCTTGCCGCTCGACAACCGGTCGAAGCGTTTCACGAGCACGGCCTTTTCCTGGATTCCGTCGAGGACGCCCACTTGCACGTCCACGATGTCGTGGTCGGGCAGCAATGCTTTGTTGGAAATTGTCGTGAGGTATTCGTTCTCCACGATGTCGGTAAGGGTCCCCGACGAAAACTTGGCGATGTAGGTCGAGGTTTCCTCCCGCTTCGCCGGACGGAAGCGCTTCCCCTCTTGGACGGCGAGAAGCTTTCTCTGGATTCCGGAGATTGAGGCGCGGCTGCTGAGAGCGGCGGCAGTGACGGAATCGAGATCGATCACTGGTTCCTGCACGGGCGCAGGATCAACGATACTGACGGCACCGGCGGTGTCGTGGCCGAAGGCCAGAAGCAGCGCGAAGCGGTTGCTGGTGTCAACCCTGAGGGCTCTCGCCTGGGCATTGCGGAGCCAGCCCTCGGCCACCAGGTTGTCGAAGAAGGGGTGGAGCCCCGGTTCGCAGATGTGGGGCTCGGCCCGAACGGCCAAGGTGTAGGCGATGGGCGCTCCCTTTGACTGGATGTAGGTCGAGTCATACGTAAAGACGCAGCGGCCCCCGGGCTCCTGCCGCAATTCACCGGCGAAGCTGTTGTTGTAAACTTTGCCCCAGAGAGCGACCGCCATATAAAATCTACTTTATCTTTGGCTGCGAATCTTTCCACTAATAAATTATAGTTTATACGTTTGTTGCAATTTTGTCAACGTATAAACTATCATTTATACGACCCCCAGAGCTCTTCCAAGCGTGGATCGACGGAAAAGCGAGAGCGCCCTTGAAATGTCACAATACGTAGTATACATTACGTATTGTGATGAACCCTCGCTCCCAGCCAGCATCCGCGCGGCCCACGCCCGCCACGGGGACGCGCGCGCACGTCGCGCCTGCCCAGATCGCCCGTAAGCGCGCCGACGCCCGTATCTACGGAGAACAACGGCAGCTCCGGCGGAGGTCGGGCCGGAGGGGCGAATCTGCCCGTAGATGCGGCGATCAACGGGCCAGAACGGCGGTTGGCCGCCGCATCGCCCGCCGTTCGGCCCGGTTCGCCGCCGTTCCGGCGCCGCGCCCGTTCGCGGCCGTACCTTGTCTGCGCCTACGGTGTCGGTACGGGAGCGGGACATGACCACCGCCGTCTTCACCCATCCGGACTGTCTGCTGCATCGCATGGAGCCGGGGCACTATGAGAACCCCGCGCGGCTGCAGGCGGTCCTCGCGGCCCTGCGCCAGCCGGAGTTCGCCGCCCTCGCATGGCGCGACGCGCCCGAGGCCACGCTCGACGCGATCGGCCGCGTACACGATCCGCGCTACGTGCAGACAGTCCTCGCTGCCGTGCCGACGGAGGGCTATGTCCGCATTGATCCTGACACCGCCCTGGGCGCCGGCACCGGCGTTGCCATGCTGCGCGCCGCCGGTGCCGCGACCGCTGCGGTGGACGCGGTGATGGCGGGTGAGGTCGCCAACGCGTTCTGCGCCGTGCGGCCGCCCGGGCATCACGCCGAGCGGGCGCGGGCCATGGGCTTCTGCTTCTTCAACAACGCCGCCATCGGCGCGCTGCAGGCGCGCGCGGTGCACGGGCTCGCCCGCGTGGCCGTCGTGGACTTCGACGTCCACCACGGCAACGGCACCCAGCACATGTTCGAATCCGACCGCGGCTTGTTCTACGCCAGCACCCACCAGGACGCGTTCTATCCGGGTACCGGCCACGCCGACGAGCAGGGGGTGGCGGGCAACATCGTCAATGTCCCGCTGCGCGGCGGCTCCGGTGGAGCCGAATTCCGCCGCGCGTTCGAGGACGTCATCCTGCCCAAGCTCGACGCCTTCTCGCCGGAGTTGGTGTTGATCTCGGCCGGCTTCGATGCGCATCACGCCGATCCGCTTGGCGGCCTCGGCCTGACCGAGGACGACTACGCCTGGGTAACCCGCGCGCTGTGCGCTGTTGCCGCACGCCACGCCCGTGGCCGCGTCGTCTCGCTGCTCGAAGGCGGCTATGACCTGGACGCCCTGGGCGCATCCGCCGCCGCTCATGTGCGCGAGCTCATGGCGGCCAGGGGTCGCTAGTGCCCGCTAGGGTTGCCGCGATTCTGCCGTGAGCCTATGACACACCCGTCACCGTCAAGCATCGGCCTGCTTGAAGGGCGCCGGAAGCGGTGCCTAAACTTGACCCCGCGCCGCACAACCCAAGGCTCGGCCAAAGGCCTGCAATGCCCCGCCCCGAAATGCCCCGCGACGACTCATCCGACATCCCGGCGGACATCCGCACCATGACCTTCGAGCGCGCCCTTGAGGACCTGGAGGAGATCGTGCGCCGGCTGGAAAGCGGCGAGGTCAGCCTGGAGGAATCGATCGCCACCTATACGCGCGGTACCCAGCTCAAGCGCCATTGCGAGGCCAAGCTGGAGTCGGCGCGCGAGCAGGTCGAGCGCATCGAGTTGCGCGGTGGCACGGTCACCGCTGTTCCCATCCAACCCGACTGATGACCTTGTCGGCCCAACCTGGCAAAGGCGTGATCGGCGTGGCCGAGGCGATGGCCGCCGCCACCGCCGAGATCGACGCCGTCCTGCAGACACTGCTGCCGGAGCCGAGCGGGCCGGAGCGCCGCCTCGCCGAGGCGATGCGCTACGCCGTGCTGGCGCCGGGCAAGCGCTTCCGTCCGGTGCTGGCGTTGTCCACCGCCGAGTTGTTCTCAGTGCCGCGCCGCGCCGCATTGCGCGTCGCCGTCGCCGTGGAATTCGCCCACACCTATTCGTTGGTGCACGACGACCTGCCTTGCATGGACGACGACGACATGCGCCGCGGCCAGCCGTCCCTGCACAAGCAGTACGACGAGGCCACCGCGGTGCTGGCCGGTGACGCATTGCTGCCGCTCGCCTTCGAGGTCATGGCGCACCCGGAAACCCACGCCGACGCCGAGGTTCGCCTTGAGTTGGTGCGCGCGTTGGCCGAGGCGGCCGGCCCGCGCGGCATGGTCGGGGGCCAGATGATCGACCTGGTGGTCGAGCACAAGCCGGCCGACATCGGCACCATCACCCGCATGCAGCAGCTCAAGACCGGCGCCCTGATCTCATTCGCCTGCGAGGCGGGCGCCGTCCTCGGCAAAGCACCGGCCTCGGCACGCCAGGCGCTCAAGGCCTATGCCCGCGACCTCGGCCTGGCCTTCCAGATCGTCGATGATCTGTTGGACGTCGAGGGCACCGAAGCCGCGACGGGCAAGAAGGTCGGCAAGGATGCTACTCTCGGCAAGGCGACGTTCGTTGCCCTGTTGGGACCCGAACGCGCCCGCACCCAGGCGACCATGCTCGCCGATCAGGCCGTGGCGCACCTGGATGCGTTCGGCGAACGCGGCGCTTTCTTGCGCCGGCTCGCCCGGTTTGTCGTGCAACGCAGCCACTAAGAATAAGAAGCCCGATGCCCTATTCGCGCTCCACCGAACTTCTCGACATCATCCGCCTGCCGGCGGACTTGCGCGGCCTCAAGCCGGAGCAGTTGCAGCCGCTCGCCGACGAAGTGCGCGGCGAGGTCATCCGCGCCGTGTCGCGCACCGGCGGCCACCTCGGCGCCGGCCTCGGCGTCATCGAACTCACCGTGGCGCTGCACTACGTTTTCGATACGCCGCGCGACCGCCTGATCTGGGACGTCGGCCACCAGGCCCACGCCCACAAGATCCTCACGGGCCGCCGCGACCGCGTCGCCAGCATGCGCCAGGCCGGGGGCCTGTCCGGCTTCACCAACCGCGCCGAGAGCGAATACGACCCGTTCGGCGCCGCGCATTCCTCGACTTCCATCTCCGCTGGCCTCGGCATGTCGGTGGCGCGCGATCTGTCGGGTGGCGACCACAACGTCGTCTGTGTCATCGGCGACGGCGCCATGACGGCGGGCATGGCTTACGAGGCGATGAACAACGCCGGCGCCATGTCGAGCCGGCTGATCGTCATCCTCAACGACAACGACATGTCGATCTCGCGCAACGTCGGCTCGATGCGCGCCTATCTCTCGCGCCTGATCTCGTCGCGCCAATACCGCGGCTTCCGCAGCATGGCCAAGCGCGTCGCCGCCAAGCTGCCGCGCTCGCTGCGCAGCACGGCGCGGCGCGCTGAGGAATACGCCCGCGGCCTCGCCACCGGCGGCACGCTGTTCGAGGAATTGGGCTTCTATTACGTCGGCCCGCTCGACGGCCACAACATCGACAGCCTGCTGCCCGTGTTGCGCAACGTGCGCGACTTCCGCGCCGCGGGACCGGTGTTGATTCACGTCCGCACCAAAAAGGGCCACGGCTACGAGCCGGCCGAGAAGTCGGACGACAAGTTCCACGGCGTCGGCAAGTTCGACATCGTCACCGGCGCCCAGGCGCCGGCCAAGCCGACGGCGCCGCCGACCTACACCACTGTCTTCGCCGACCAGTTGATCCACCAGGCCGAGAAAGACCGGCGCATCGTCGCCGTCACCGCCGCCATGCCGTCCGGCACCGGCCTAAACAAGTTCGCCGAGCGTTTCCCCGATCGCTGCTTCGACGTCGGCATCGCCGAGCAGCACGCCGTGACGTTCGCCGCCGGCCTCGCCGCAGAAGGCTTCAAGCCGTTCGCCGCCATCTACTCGACGTTCCTGCAGCGCGCCTATGACCAGGTCGTGCACGACGTCGCATTGCAGAAGCTGCCCGTGCGCTTCGCCATCGATCGCGCCGGGCTGGTCGGCGCCGACGGTGCCACCCACGCCGGCTCTTATGACGTCGGCATGTTGGCCGCGTTGCCCGATTTCGTCGTGATGGCGCCGTCCGACGAGGCCGAACTGGCGCGCAGCATCGCCACCGCCGTCGCCATCGACGACCGCCCCAGCGCCTTCCGTTACCCGCGCGGCGAGGCGACCGGGATCGCCATTCCCCCCGATCCTGCGCCGTTCGAAATCGGCCGCGGCCGCATCGTGCGCGAAGGCGGCGCCGTCGCCATCCTGTCGCTCGGTACGCGACTCGCCGAGTGCATGCGCGCCGCCGACGAGCTCGCCGCTCTTGGCTTTCCGGCGACTGTCGCCGACGCCCGCTTCGCCAAGCCGATCGACGTCGCTTTGGTGCATACGCTGGCGCGCAACCACCCGGTCCTCATCACCGTCGAGGAATCCGCGATTGGTGGCTTTGCAGCGCAGGTGCTCGACGTGCTGGCATGCAACGGCCTGCTCGACGTTGGCCTCAAGCTGCGCACCCTGTTCCTGCCCGACCGCTTCATCGACCAAGACGCGCCCGCCAACCAGCTCGCGGTGGCGGGCCTGCAGGCGCCCGCCATCGTCACCGCCGCGGTCGAGGCGATCGGTGCCGCGGCGGTCGAGGCGATCGGTGCCGCGGCGGCCCGCGCCGTCCGCGCCAACGGAACCACGGGCGCCCTCTGAAGAGTAAGTCGCGACTCGACCAGTTGCTGGTCGATCGCGGACTGGCAGAGAGCAAGGCCCGCGCCCACGCCCTGGTCATGGCCGGCGTGGTTTTCAGCGGCGAGCAGCGCCTCGACAAACCGGGCCGCATGGTCGATCCCGCGCTCGAAGTCGAGGTCCGCGGCGCGCCGCATCCGTGGGTCAGCCGCGGCGGCGTCAAGCTCGCCCACGGTCTCGCCCACTTCGGCCTGCAGGCGAGCGGCAAGATCTGTCTCGACGTCGGCGCCTCGACCGGTGGCTTCACTGACGTGCTGCTGCACGGCGGCGCTACACGCGTCTACGCGGTCGATGTCGGCAAAGGACAGCTCGACTGGAAGCTGCGCCAGGACCCGCGCGTCGTGGTGAAGGAAGGCCTCAACGCGCGCGCGCTCACCGCGGCCGACGTACCCGAACCCATCGACCTAATCGTGTGCGACGCCAGCTTCATCGGACTCGAAGTCGTGCTGCCCGCCGCCCTAGGCCTTGCCAAGCCGAACGGCACGCTCGTCGCCCTCATCAAGCCGCAGTTCGAAGTCGGACCGGAGCGGGTAGGGAAGGGCGGCGTCGTGCGCGACGAGGCCCTGCACGCCGAGGTCGTCGCGCGCATCGCCGCGTGGCTGGAGACGCAAGGCTGGTCCGTCCTCGGCACCGACCCGAGCCCGCTGCTCGGCCCCGCCGGCAACCGCGAGTTCCTCATCGCCGCGAGGCGCCGTGGCTGACACGGTGCGCATCGAGTCGATCGGCGCCCAGGGCCACGGCATCGCCGAGACGCCGCAGGGCCGGGTGTTCGTGCCCTTCACCGTGCCCGGCGACTTGGTGCGCGTCAGCGGCGGCCGCCTCGTCGAGGTGCTGGAACCCGGCCCAGCGCGTGTCGGTCCGGCCTGCGCCCACTTCGGCGACTGCGGAGGCTGCGACCTGCAGACCTGGCGCGCCGATGAACTATTGGCCTGGAAGCGCCAGCATGTGGTGCAGACCCTGGCGCATCGCGCCCTGACCACGGACGTCGCCCCCGTCGTTGCGACGCCCGCTGGCGAGCGCCGCCGCGCCCGCCTCGCGGTGACGCGCGACGGCGAGCAGGTGCTGCTCGGCTTCCGCGCGCGCGAAAGCCATCGCATCGTCAATCTCGATGCCTGCCCGCTGCTCAGTCCCCCGCTCGCTGCACTGGTGCCTGCGTTGCGCACCCTCGCCAAGGGCGACGCGGTCTTCGAGATCACCGACACCGAGAGCGGCACTGACCTCATCCTCGAACAACGCAGTGAACCGAACGCGGCCATGCGCGGCGTGCTGGCACGCTTCGCTGCCATCCATCGCGTGGCGCGCGTCTCGTGGCGTTCCGAAGACAATGCGGAACCGGAGTTGCTTGCCCAACTCGCAACGCCCGTCTTGCGCTTCGGCGGAGTCGCGGTCGATCTGCCGGCGGGCGCCTTCGTTCAGGCCAGCCCCACCGCCGAAGCCGCGCTGCTTGCCGAGGTAAAGGCCGCCGCCAAAGGCGCCAAGCGCGTTGCGGACCTGTACGCCGGCTGCGGCGCGTTCGCCCTGCCACTCGCCGCGCTTGCGCCGGTGCACGCGGTCGAAGGCAACGCCGCCGCGGCGCATGCCTTGGAGCATGCGGCGCGGCGCGCCAACCTGCGCGTCACGGTGGAGGCTCGCGACCTATCGCGCCGCCCGTTGCAAGGCGACGAGTTGAAGAAGATCGATCTGGTCGTGCTCGACCCGCCGCGCGCCGGCGCGAAGGAACAGTGCGACGCGCTGGCGCGCTCCAAGGTCGCCACCATCGCCTACGTGTCGTGCAATCCCGCGACCTTCGCCCGCGATGCGCGGACGCTGGTGGACGGCGGCTATCGCTTGGAGCGGGTGGTGCCGGTGGACCAGTTCCTATGGTCGGCCCACGTCGAACTGGTGGCGATCCTGCGGCGCTAGCTAGCCGACCTGGGCGCGGTGCAGCAGCATCTGGTCGGCGAGGACGCAGGCCATCATCGCTTCGCCGATCGGCACGGCGCGGATACCGACGCACGGGTCGTGGCGGCCCTTGGTCGAGACTTCGACCTCTTCGCCGGCCGCGTTCACCGTCTTGCGCGGGGTCAGGATGCTGGAGGTCGGCTTGACGGCGAAGCGCACCACAACTTGCTGACCGCTGGAGATGCCGCCGAGAATGCCGCCGGCGTGGTTGGACGTGAACTTCACGCCGTTGCCATCCTTGCGCGAATGCGCGCCTCCCGGCGCGACGCGCATCTCGTCCGCGTTCTCCTCGCCGCGTAGCGCTGCGGCGGCGAAACCGGACCCGATCTCGACGCCCTTCACGGCGTTGATGCTCATCATGGCGGAGGCGAGGTCGGCGTCGAGCTTGCCGTAGATCGGTGCGCCCCAGCCGGGCGGCACGCCATCGGCCACGACCTCAATGATCGCGCCGACGGACGAGCCGGCCTTGCGCACTTCGTCGAGGTAGCTTTCCCAGCGCGTGGCCGTCTCGGCGTCGGGGCAGAAGAACGGATTGCTGCCGACCTGACCCCAGTCCCAGCGGCTGCGATCGACCGTATGCACGCCGACCTGGATCAGCGCACCGCGGATGCGCACACCGGTCCCCAGCACCTTGCGCGCGACGGCACCGGCGGCGACGCGCGCCGCGGTCTCGCGTGCCGACGCTCGTCCAGACCCACGATAGTCGCGGATGCCGTACTTCTGGTCGTAGGTGTAGTCGGCGTGGCCGGGACGGAACTTGTCTTTGATGTCGCCGTAGTCCTTGGAGCGCGCGTCCACGTTGTCGATCATCAGGCTGATCGGCGTGCCGGTGGTCTGGCCCTCGAACGTGCCGGACAGGATGCGTACCTGGTCCGGCTCCTTGCGCTGGGTGACAAAGCGCGACGTCCCCGGCATGCGCCTGTCCAGATAGGGCTGGATGTCGGCTTCAGTCAGGGCCAGGCGCGGCGGGCAGCCGTCCACCACGACGCCGAGCGCGGGCCCATGACTCTCGCCCCACGTGGTAAAGCGGAACAGGCGGCCGAAGGTGTTGAACGACATCGCGGACCTTGGGTTCTAGCGGTCGCCGGCCGCGGCGATGTCGGGCGCGTCAACGCGCTTCATGCCCTGGACGTGATAGCCGGAATCGACGTGGTGCACTTCACCGGTCACGCCGCGCGACAGGTCGCTCAACATGTAGAGCGCCGCGCCGCCGATTTCCTCAATGGTGACGTTGCGCTTGAGCGGCGAGTTGAGCTCGTTCCACTTCATGATGTAGCGGAAGTCGCCAATCGCCGACGACGCCAGCGTCTTGATCGGTCCCGCCGAGATGGCGTTGACGCGGATGTTGCTGCCGCCGAGATCCATGGCGAGGTAGCGCACGCTTGCTTCGAGGGCTGCCTTGGCGACGCCCATGACGTTGTAATGCGGCATCACCTTCTCGGCGCCGAAGTAACTCAGCGTCAGCAGGCTGCCGCCGTTCGGCATCATCTTCTCGGCGCGCTGCGCCATGGCGGTGAACGAGTAGCAACTGGCCGCCAGGGTGATGGCGAAGTTGTCGGCCGTGGTGTCGACGTAGCGGCCCTTGAGCTGGTCCTTGTCGGAGTAGGCGATGGCGTGCACGACGAAGTCGATGCTCGGCCAGTCGTTCGCCACCGCGGCGAACGTGCGGTCGAGCTGGTCCGCTTTGGTCGCGTCGCACAGATAGACGCGCTTGGACCCGACCTGCTCCGCCAGCGGCCGCACGCGCTTCTCCAGCGCTTCGTTGTAGGCGGTGAACGCCATCTCGGCGCCGTGGGCACCGAGCGTCTTGGCGATGCCCCAAGCGATGGAGCGCTCGTTGGCGAGCCCGACGATGAGGCCGCGCTTGCCGGCCATCAAGGCCGCGGGCTGGGTCATGGAGTGCTCCGGACGGAGGTTTTGCGGGGAACCGAGGATGCGACTTTCCTCAACATCCTACACACGTCATGCGCGGCGCAAGCCGTCAGGTGCGCAGCTTCTTGCGCGGGTCGTAGGGGTGGCGCATCTCCCACTTGAGCAGCGACTCTTCGACGTCGCCGTCGATTTCGTCGGGCAGCGTCACCTGCAGGCGCGCGACCTGATTGCCGCCCTCTTTCTTGCCCTTCTTGCGCACGCCCTGGCCCTTGAGGCGCAGCAGCGTGCCGGTGTTGGAACCGGGCGGAATGTTCAGGGTGACGGTGCCGTGGATGGTCGGTACTTCGACCTTGGCGCCGCGCACCGCCTCGACCACCGTCACCGGCAGGTCGAGCAGGATGTCTTCGCCCTTGCGGGCAAAGAACGGGTGCGCCTTGACGCTGACGAGGATGCGCAGGTCAACGTCCTTGTCGTGCATGCGGATGGTCTGGCCGTCCTCGACTCCGGCGGGGATCGACACGTCGAAGCTGCGCCCGTCGGCGGTGATGCGCTTGGTCGCGCCGCGCGTCGCGTCGAGGAACTCAACCTCCATCTCGAACTCACCGACCGTCGCCGGCTCGGGCGCGGCCTGACGCCCGGCACCCGCAGCCGCACCCGCACCGCCACCGGCGCCGCCGCGGAATGCCGCGAACAGGTCGTCGAAGTTGAAGCTCATGCCCATGTCTTCGAAGCGCTGGTCGCGGCCGGTGAATCCACCGAAGCCCGCTGGGCGCCCACCCGCGCCGCCAGCGGGGTTGAACCCGGCATGCACGCGCTCGCGGCCGTCGGCGTCGATCTCGCCCTTGTCGAAGCGCGTGCGCTTGGCCTCGTCGCCGACGATGTCGTAGGCGGCGTTGATTTCCTTGAAGCAATCCGACGCGGCCTTGTCGCCCGGCTTGCGGTCCGGGTGATTCTCTTTGGCCAGCGACCGGTACTTCTTTTTGATGTCCGCCAGCGTGGTGGAGCGTGGCACCCCTAGAACCTCGTAGGGATTACGCATCGGCAGGGACCTTCTTCTTCACGGCGCGGATTGTACCAACCTTTTTCTGCCGGTCTGGCTGGGATGTGGATTGTCCGTCACAGCTTCTCAAGGGGTCGCGATCTGCACGACGCGCGCCGGAGCCGGCGGCGGGGTGGCCGGTGGAACGCGGACCGCCCACAGGCGGGTGGCGCGCTCAAGCTGTGCGGGGTCAAGGCGGGGGCCGGCAGCCTCGACGGCCGCCGCGGCCGGCGCGTGACCCTGGACGGCGGCCATCGCCCACCAGGCAATGGCCTCGGCGAGGTCGATTGGCACGCCAATTCCGTCCTCATAGAGGCGGCCGACCAGGAACTGCGATTCAGCATCGCCGGCCAACGCCGCCGGGAGCAAACCGGCCATCGCGGCCGCGCCGTCCTTGCGCGCGAAGGCCGTACGGCCGCGGGCGATGCGGTCGCCAAGGGCGATGCGGTTGAAGCCGGCGCGCGCCTCGGCCGCCTCGGCGACCAGCAGCGGCGGCACCGGCGGCAGCAGCAGTTCGAGCGTGCTGCGTCCGGCATCGGATGCCGTGGCCGCGGTGTCTCCGGCGGCGGGAGTGGTGCGCAGCGTCGCGACCTCGATGTCGGTTTGCAGGCTGACTAGCCCGCGTACGATCGCCCACGCCAACTCGACCTGCTGGCGCGCGGCGCGCGTCGGCGGCGGTGCTGCGGTAAGTTCAGCGAGGCGGCTGCGCAGAAGCGTGATGCGGGCGATTGCCCCGGTCTGTCCCGACTCGGCGGCAAGCACAAACCAGCCGAGCGCGGTCTGGTCGTCCTGCTCGACGCCGATGCCGCGTTCATAGAGCAGGCCAAGGTTGAATTGCGCCGGGCCGTAGCCGATGGAGGCTGCGCGCGACAACCACGCCGCCGCGGCGACGTAGTCGGACGGCAGGCCGTCCCCGGCCAGGTACATCATTGCGACACTGTTGGCGGAGGCAGCGTTGCCGCCTTCGGCCGACAGGCGGTACCAGTAGAAGGCGACGCCGAGATCCAGCGGCACGCCGCGGCCGGTCTGGTAGAGCAGGCCGACATTGCGCTGCGCGTCGATGTCGCCGGACTGCGCCAGCGGCAGCCACGCCGCGTAGGCGGCGCGAAATTCGCCTGCTTCAAAAGCAGCGACCCCGGTGTTGTACGCCGCCAAGTCTGGATCGGCTTCAGCGGCGGCCAACGCCGGGGTCGCAAAAGGCAGCGCCAGGGTCAGCAGCGCGGTACCAAGTTTGTTCCGCGCCCAGTACCCGAGGCTGGGGCGGCTTGCCGGCATACGATTAGATGCGGTAGTTCGCCGTTACCAAGACAACGCTTACTGGATCTTCCACGTACCGTCCGGCTGCCGGCAGGCAGTGCCATAGGCGTCCTGAGTCTGGCCGCCGATCGTCACGGTCTGCTGGTACTCGCGGCAATACGTGCCCGCACGCGGCTCGGTGGTGTTGAGCGGCGTGATGGTGCCGTAGTGCCCCGTATCCGGGTTGCGCCACGTGGAGGTGGTGTTGCGCGGAACTTCGTTGAGCGCTTGTTCCGTCGTCTGCGACATCAATCGGCGATCTACCGCATCCATCGAACGGCCAATTTCACCGCCGATCGCGGCACCAAGCAGGGTGCCGACACCGACGGCCGCGAGCTGGCCGGTACCGCGTCCGAACTGTGCGCCGGCCAGACCGCCGACGATGGCACCAAGGACGGTGCCCGCCTGCTGGTTTTCGCCGCCGGTGCAGCCAGCCAGGGAGAGGGTCACAAGGACCGCCGCCGTGGCCGTCTTCAGGGTTTGCTTCACGGAGTTGCCTCTAAGGTTCGTCGTTGCTCATCCCCCACCCACAATATAGCGCGCCGCGGGGTTTCCGGTATCCTACGGCCTCAAACCTTGGCCACAAACCTTGCCAGGAGCGCCGTGCGCGGGGGGTCCGAACCGTGTAAAATCCCCCTTGTCACCGCCGCATTCCCTCCACTCCCAGATTCCCGTCATGGCGCAGCCTCCCACTGCCGATCCGTTTGCGCTGTTCGCGACTTGGATGGCCGAGGCGGAAAAAGCCGATTCCGACAACCCCAACGCCGCCGCCCTGGCGACCGCAACGCCGGCCGGCGTGCCCAGCGTCCGCATGGTCCTGCTCAAGGGTGTCGATGCGCGGGGGTTCGTTTTCTACACCAACCTGGAGAGCCAGAAGGGCAGCGAGCTGGAGATGAACCCCAACGCCGCCCTGTGCTTTTACTGGCGCCCGCTGGCCCGCCAGATCCGCATCCAGGGAGCGGTGGAAGCGGTGACCGCGGCCGAGGCCGACGAGTACTTCGCCAGCCGGGCGCGGACGTCGCGGATCGGCGCCTGGGCATCGCGGCAGTCGCGCCGGCTGACCGGCCGGATGGAACTGGAGCGCGCGGTGGCGACCTTCACGGCCAAGTATGCGGTCGGCGCGATACCGCGGCCGCCGCATTGGTCGGGCTTCCGCATCCTGCCGCAAACCATCGAGTTTTGGCGCGACCGACCCTTTCGCCTGCACGAACGCGTGGTATATCGACGCACAGCGGCCGGGTGGCAAACCGAGGAGCTCTTTCCGTGACGAGCGCGACCGAATCCGCATCGCTGGCCGCCCCCACTCCCGCCTCGGCCCCCACTCCCGCCTCGGCCAAGGCCGCGGCCGTCCCGACCCCGCGCCGCGGCCTGCAGCCGGGTTCGAGCGAGGCGCACTTGGTGCGCAGCGCGACCTTTGCCTCGGTCGCCGTGGCCGTGGTGCTGATCGTTACCAAGCTGATCGTCTGGCGCATGACCAATTCGGTCTCGCTGCTCGGCTCGCTGCTCGATTCGACCCTCGACGTCATGGCGTCGCTCATCAGCCTGTTCGCCGTGCGCCAGGCATTGATCCCGGCCGACCGTGAGCATCGCTTCGGTCACGGCAAGGCCGAGGCGCTGGCATCCCTGGGACAGGCGTTGTTCGTCGGCGCGTCCGCGGTCGCCCTGTTCGTCTCGGCCGGCGAGCGCATCGTCATGCCGCAGCGCATCACCGAGCCGAACTGGGCGGTGGCGGTCATGGTGCTGTCGCTGGTGCTGACGCTGCTACTGGTGCGCTACCAGCGCTATGTCGTGCAGCGCACCGGGTCGCTGGCGATCTCGGCCGACTCGCTGCACTACAGCACCGACACGCTCATCAACGGCAGCGTGCTGTTGGCGCTGGGCGCGGTGGCGTGGCTGGGATGGACGCTGCTCGATCCGTTGCTGGCGATCGCGGTGGCGATCTACCTGGTCTATTCGGCGTGGAGCATTGCCCGCCTCGCCATTGACCATCTCATGGACCGGGAGTTTGCCGACGACGTGCGCAAGGAGATCCGCGCCATCGTCCTCTCGCACACCTCGGTGAAGTCCATGCACGACCTGCGCACGCGCTCGGCCGGCATGCACAAGTTCATCCAGTTCCACCTCGAGCTCGACGGCGCAATGACGCTGCTGCAGGCGCATCGCATCGCCGACGAGGTCGAGAAGATGGTGCAGTCCAAGTTCCCGGAAGCCGAGATCCTTATTCACGAGGATCCCGAGGGAGTCCGCGAGGAACGCGCCAGCTTCGCCTAGCGCGGGCGGCGCGGCGGACGGCAAGCCCTTGTCCGATCCCCAAGCCGAGGTCATTGCTTTCCTTGCTGCCGCCGCGACTCATGGCGGGACGGCGCCCAAGCGCGTCGATACCCACGGCGCCGTCGTCTTTCTTGCCGGTGAGCGCGTCTACAAGCTGAAGCGCGCCGTGCGATATCCCTACCTCGACTACTCGACGGTGGAGAAACGCCGCGGGGCCTGTGAGGCCGAGGTCGCGGTCAACCGCCGCACCGCACCCGGCCTGTACCTGGGCGTGGTGCCGGTCACGCGTGCGGGGGCGACGCTGCACCTGGGCCGCGAAGGGGACGCGGCCGACTGGGTGGTCGTGATGCGGCGCTTCGACGAAGACGCGACGCTGGATCGACTGGCGGAGCGGGCTGCGCTCACACTCGATCACATCGAACGCGTCGCAGACGCCATCGCCGCGCTGCACGCCAAGGCCGAGCGCCGGACCAATCCGGCCGCCTCGGCATCGATGGGCGAGATCGCGGCGCAGAATGCAGATCTGCTGCGCCAGGCACCGATCCTTGATGCTGCCAACGTCGAGGCGCTCGTGAGCGCCACCGCGCGCCAACTGGCGACTCACAGGGCTCTCCTCGATCGGCGCCGCGCCGACGGGGCCGTGCGGCGCGGCCACGGCGATTTGCATCTGCGCAACATCTGCATGATCGACGGGCGGCCGACTCTGTTCGATGCCCTCGAATTCGACGAGCGACTGGCGACGGTCGATGTCCTCTATGACCTCGCCTTCCTTCTCATGGACTTGTGGCGACGTGGCCTGAAGGAACACGCCAACCGGCTGTTCAACCGTTACCTTGAGCAGACCGGGGACTACGACGGGCTGGCTGCGCTGCCGCTATTCCTGTCGGTGCGCGCCGCCATTCGTGCGCACGTCGCGGTGGCCGCCGGTTCCGCGACTGAGAACACGAATTCCGCTGCCGCCGAGGCGCGGGCCTACCTCGCCCTGGCTGGGTCCGTGCTGGTCGAGGCGCCGCCGATGCTGGTTGCGATTGGCGGCTGGTCAGGCACCGGCAAGACCACCCAGGCGCGGGTGCTGGCCCCTGCACTGGGACGCACGCCGGGAGCGGTGATCCTGCGCAGCGACGTGACGCGCAAGCGCCTGGCGGGGGTCGGGGAGTTGGATCGCCTGCCAGAGTCCGGCTACGCGGAGGACGTCACGGCGCGCGTCTACGCCACCCTTGGCGACAACGCGGGGCGCTGCATCCGCGCCGGGCAGGCAGCGATCGTCGATGCGGTCGCGGCGCGGCCGCACGAGCGCGCGGCGCTGGAACAGGTGGGGCGCAGTGCGGGTGTTCCGTTCGCCGGCATTTGGCTCGATGCGCCGCTCGACGTGCGGACCCGGCGGGTCGAGGCGCGCATCAACGACGCATCGGACGCCGGACGCGAGGTCGCCGAACAGCAAGCACGCTTAGATGCCGGGGCGATTGCATGGGAACGCGCGACGGCGTCGAAGAGTGCCGCCGAGACCGCTCGCGCGGTCGCTGCCGCGATTCGGGCGCGAAACCCTGTCACGACGTTGCGGGTACTGTTCGATGCCGCCACCATTGCGGCCCGCGTGCAGCGCATGGCCGCTGAGGTCGCGGCCGCCGCACCCGCCGACGTGGTCGCGATCGGAGTCCTAAAAGGCGCCTTCGTTTTCCTCGCCGATCTGGTGCGCGCCCTCGACGGATGCGGCGTGCAGCCCGAGGTCGAGTTCCTGCGCCTGTCGAGCTACGGCCGCTCGCAGCACAGCGCCGGCGCGATCCGCCTGCTCGGCGAGCCGCCGAGCAGCGTCACCGGGCGCACGGTGTTGGTCGTGGACGACATCGCCGACAGCGGCCTGTCGCTGACCTATGCGCGCGATTTCTTTCTGGCGCGCGGCGCCGCGCAGGTTCTGACGGCGGTGCTGCTCGACAAGCCGTCGCGCCGCAAGGTCGCGTTCCAGCCTGACTTCACGGGGTTTGTCATCGAAGACGTGTTTGTGGTCGGCTACGGACTCGACGACGCCGAGCGCCATCGCCATCTGCCGTACCTTGCGGTTGCCAGTACGCCCGGCTAAGCCGAACAGGTGGCGCGCTGGTTGGGCCTTGGCGGGCGGCAAGGGCGCCCGGTTCGCCTTGAGGCGCCTGGGAGGCGTCCTGCGGACCCTTGGGCCGCCCTTGGGCCCCGTTGGGCTGCGCCCGGCCAAGGCAGAAGGCCGGTGGAACGACCACCGAACCGGCGGTTCTGACCCGGCCCAGCGCAAGCCGGACGGCGGTCCTGCGACGGCCGCGACCGTCAACTAGCGCCTAATTTCGAGGCAATCGGCGCCTTTCACGCCGGCTGCGACGTTAACCCCCTTGGCACCCCCTTGCTAACGCTCCTGTTCCCCAACCATAATTGGGATATGGACTGAGCGTTGGGATGGCTCTGGCATTGTGCAGGGGTTGGGCGCTCGGATCTTGGAGGCAAATACTATGAACAAGATGATCGCAGCGGTCCTCGCCGTGGGGATGATGGTTTTCGCCGGTGTCGCTTCTGCCGCTGACATGAAGGGCGCGATCACCGCCGTGAACGCTCAGGCCCGCACCGTCACCATCGGTGGCGTGGCTTACACCTTCCCGGCGACCGTCGACATGGCCGGCCTGGCCGTTGGTCAGACCGTCACCGTGACGTACGCGGCCGCCAACAACGTCAACACCGTTTCGAAGGTTGCGAAGTAGTCGTTCGCTTACGCGAACGCACTTCGAAGCTTCAATCGGACCACCGGGCGCGCGGGAAACCGCGCGCCCGTTTTGTTTTGTCCGGGGCCCCGCGCACGAGTGTTGCAAGCCTGGTCGGGCGCGGGGAAGAAGACTCCTACTTAACCTCGACCTTGATGTTGGTGATCTCCTCGATGCCCTTGGGGAACAGGCCGAGCTGGTTCCACTTCAGAGCGAAGAACACGTTCGAGAAGTCGTCGGTCCAGGTGCGTACCGCCGGTTGGGGCGGAATCTCGCCCCACGGCAGGTAGCCGGTCTTCAACGCCGCGATGTCCGCCGGCGCGCGAGCCAGCACCACCCAATGGGTGGGCAGGGCGAAGAACGTCGCCGGTTGCGGCGAGAACTCGACCGTCAGGGCGGCGAGGCCGGCGTCGTTGGCTAGGTCCGACACCACCGGCAGCAGATTCACGAACGTGTTGGTGATGTGCACCATCAGCTTGCCGCCCGGCTTCAGCTTGGTGAAGTAGAGCTGGATCGATTCGCGCGTCAGCACGTGGACCGGGATGCCGTCGCCGGAGAACGCGTCGAGGAAGATGACGTCGAACGACGCATCGGGTTCCTTGGCGATGGTCAGGCGGCCGTCGCCCAGGACGACGTCGGATCCGCACTCCTTGAGGAACTGGAAGTAGTTGGTGTCGCGCGCGACCTGTTCGACGACCGGGTCGATTTCGTAGAACGTCAGCTTATCGATTGGGCGCATGTAGCAGGCAAGGGCGCCGGCACCCAGGCCGAGCACGCCGACGCGGATCGGCGGCGCGTCGGCCGGGCGGGCAGTGGCGAAGAAGTGCCCGACCGGGCCGCGCTCGGTGTAGTACGACACCGGCAGGCGCGGCACGTCCATGTACTCGACGCCGTGGATCGTGACGCCGTGCACCAGGTAGTGGAACTTGCTGGTGGTGGTGGTCAGCGGGCCGGGCTCGGTCTTGATGTTGCTGACGTAGATCGTCGTCACACCGAAGAACGAACGGATGCGCGCCAGCTGGTCCTCGGTCTTCCAGAACAGACCGGGAGTCAGCACCACCAGCACCGCGAACATCGCCAGCACCAGGCGCACCGGCCGGCGGTGGCCGAGCCACAAGACGGTGATGAACACCACGAGGGTGTAGGCGACCTTGCCGGCGTTCTGCAGCGTCGTGGACAGCACGGCGAAGTCGCCGAGCATCGATTCGAAGATCGTGTACCACCAGCCGTAGACGGTGAACGCCGCGTTGAGCAGGAACGTGCGCAGGCGGTTGTCGTAGATCAGCGCGAAGAATAGCGCCGGCAGCACGACATCCAACACGCGCGGGTGGATGACGATGCGGCCAACCGGGTTGTTCTCAAGCGCTGTGCGCGCCCGCGTCACCCAGCCCCAGCTGGCGATGCGGGCGCCCAGGCGGGTGCCCTCGATGCGCGGCCGCAGGAGCAGGGCCAGCAGCAGCGCGATCGGGTACTCGTAGACCGAGTCGAAGACGAGCGGCGCGATGATCGCCGACAGAATTCCGCCGAGCACGCCGCCGAGCGACATCCAGAAATAGAACTCGGTCAGGCGGTCGGGCGGCGGACGCAGGCGGGCGAGTTCGCCGTGCAGCACCATCGTGCTGGCGAACATGGCGGCCAGGTGCAGCACCAGCAGGACGTAAATCTGCGACGTCTCGAAGAAGATCGCGACCAGCGGCACGGTGATGAGCTGGGCCCACAGCCAGAACGTGCGGGCGCCCGGCGCGCGGTTGCCGAACACGAAGACGAACGTCAGCAGGTACAGCGCCAGCGGAATGATCCACAGAAACGGCACCGCGGCGATGTAGCTGCCGATGTGCAGCGTGGCGCCGAGCAACAGGGCGGATGGCACGAGGGACAACAGCACCCAGCGGCCGCGCACGCTCCACGTCACCTCACGGGTGACGTACGACTCGAGCACTTCCATGCTGACGGCGATCTCGGGCCGGTAGCGCTGCCACAGCAGGACGGCGCAGGCGGCCATGCAGGCGAACAGGAAGGCGAATGCCGCCATCCACGCCAGGCTTTGGGCGTGCACGCCGAGCAGCGGCTCAAGAATGACCGGATAGCTCAACAGCGCAAGCAAGCTGCCGAGGTTGCTGGCGCCGTACAGGAAGTACGGATCGCCCGACCACTTGTGGTCGGTGTTGGAGAACCACTTCTGCAGCAGCGGCGCGGTGGCCGAGATGGCGAAGAACGGCACGCCAACCGAAATGGCAAGGGTGCCGAGGAGCCACGGAATGGGCGACGTCCCGGCGGGCGGCGCCGAGCCGGTCTGGATGGCGATGGGCAGGAAGATGAACGCCGACAACAGCACAAAGCCGTGCAGGATGGTCTGGCGCTTCAGGCCGAGCAGGCGCGTCGAGACGTGGGCGTACAGATAGCCGGCCAGCAGTACGGCCTGGAAGAACACCATCGAGGTGTTCCATACGGCTGGCGAGCCACCGGCGCGCGGCAGCACCATCTTGGTGAACATGGGCTGCACGGCGAACAGCAGAAACGCGCTGGAGAAAATCGTCACCATGTAGAGCGGCAGCGTCCAGGAGTTCGCGCCTGATCCTCCGCTCCGATTCTCGACCGACGCTACCAACGGAACCTCCCCACTTGCGGCCACAAAGGGCCAGTTTTTGGTCGCGCGCCGCGACCAAGCTTCATCCCGTCCTGCCGAGGATCGGCAGAACCGCACAGGAACACACGCCGATTCTGAAGGTTTGCCTTCTGAAGGCCACGCCCGATGCGGCCGCCGGCCCCGCTCCCGCCCGTGCCGGCTGCTGGGCCGAGTATGGCATGGGTGCCGGGGCCTTTCCACGCACGGCAGCCGTATGAAAGCGGCGCCGCCGGCGCCACAAACTCTTGCGGAGCCGCGCGCTTCCTGATTGTTATGGGGGTCGGGGAGGCTACGGGAGCGTGGGCCCGCCAGAGGGGCGCGGCTGACCTATGGCCATCCTATTCTAGAGGGAGTTATATCGAATGAAGAAGATCCTTGCCGCCCTCATCGGGGCAACGATGGTTATGGGCGCTGGCATGGCCGCGGCCGCCGAGGTCAAGGGCGTGATCAAGAACATGAACCTTGAGACCCGCATGGTCACGGTCGATGGCACGCCGGTGACCGTCGTCAATTTCCCGCAGGCCGTCAGCCTCGCCGGCTACATCGTCGGCACCAACGTCATCATCACTTACGCGACCGCTGGCACCGCCAACACCGCCAGCGCCATCGCCAAGGTGGCGAAGTAAGCCACCGTCCGGCCTAGTCGGATCAACGGATCGGGGCGGATGCGCTGAGAGGCGCGTCCGCCCTGTTCGTTTGTAGCGCCCGCTACCGCATGTGGCGGGATGGCAGGGTACTGGTACTACATATTGTGGATTGAGCCGCCTGCGGGCCCCTACGGGAGGGGTCTTGCATCGGGACGGCCATCCATGTGAAATCCACGGCGGGAGGCACGAGAATCGACCCACCATGGTGGAGGGTGATCTGGGCCTGTCCCTTCTTGAGTAACAGGAGAATCCGAATGAAGCGGGTTATTGCCGCCCTTGCCGGGGCGACCATGCTGATGGCTGCTGGCGTTGCCACTGCAGCCGATGTCAAGGGCGCGATCACGGCCGTCAATGCCGCCGCTCGCACCGTGACCATCAACGGTGTCGCCTACACGTTCCCGGCGAACGTTGACATGGCTGGCCTGGCCGCTGGTCAGACCGTCACCGTGACCTTTGCGACCGCCAACAACGTCAACACGG